>NZ_CP117430.1:627711-941567 GCF_030687395.1 Pseudomonas wuhanensis
CCCAGGTCCAGAGCCGATCGATCCACGGACATCGCGCTGTTGAAGCCGGTAATACGGCTGAAGCCTTCGTTGACTTCCAACAGCAAGCCGTCGCTCTGCCGGGACAGCAGCAGGCCATCGGGGGAGGCATGAAAGGCCTTGGCGAATTTCTCTTCGGAGGTTTGCAGTTGTTGCTGGGTTTCCTTGAGCTGACTGATGTCCCGCACGACGACTACCAAGGCTGGGGTCGTATCGAGGTCGAAAGGCTCGGCGGAAATCAGGCCGGTAAACACCTGGCCATTGCTGCGGCGAAAGGGCATCTCCAGGTTGCGGATGCTGCCGGCCTGTAACCGCTGCAATAAACCCGGCCCCACGCCGGGTACGCCCCAGATGTTCAGGTCGGTGGCGGTCTGGCCTATGACGTCTTCGGCCTTGAGGCCTATCTGTTCCTCGAACGCTTCGTTGACCTCCAGCAGACAACCGTCGGAAAGGCGAGCGATTACCAGAATATCCGGGCATTGCTGGAACACTGACGCGAACTTCTGTTCCGACAGGCGCAGCGCCTCTTCAGTGCGCTTGGCTTCGCTGATGTCGATCATCAGCCCGCGCAGTACCGGTTCATGGGCGTGCTCGATCAGGCTGACGATATCGCGGACCCAAAGGCAGCGGCCGTCGGCGGTGATGACCCGGTAATCGACGCTGTGATCGCGCCCGGCCGCCACTTCACGGTCGCAGAAGGTCTGGGCCCGGGTAAGGTCCGCGGGGTGGATGATGTTGCGCCAGAAGCCCGGAATCAGCCAATGGGGCAGGGGATAACCAAGGAGGTCCTGAGCGTGAGGTGACACGTAACTGTAGGTGTAATCGCTGATCCGGGCTTCCCAGGCGATGGCTGAAAGACTCTCCACCAGCCCGCGGTAATGGTATTCGCTGCTGCGCAGTTCCTGTTCCAGAGCGACTCGACGGGCAATTTCCGAACTGAGTCGGCGGTTGATCCGGATAACCACTGCCAGCACGATCATGAGAAACAGCAATCCTGGCAGGCCGTAAATCAGCACGTCGAGCCAGAAGGTTCGATGGTCCAGGACGTTACCAACCCAGTGTTCCTGGATGGCACTGATTTCACTCGGGGTCATGTCTGCCAGGACTTTGTCCAGGATGCTGACCAGCAGCTTGTTGTTCGGGGGCACGGCCATCGCCAATTGGTAGCGATAGGGTGTTTCACCGCTGACGTAGAGCCCGTCGAGCTTGAGTTGGCGCAGGCTCCAGACACTGGAGGCGAGATCGCCCACGACGGCGTCTACGGCGTCGGTGGCCAGCGCCTGCAGCGCCGAGCTGACGTTGGGCATCGCCACCAGATTCAGGTCGGGATGGTGGGTGCGCAATAGTTCATGGGGGGCATAGTTTTCCACCACGGCGATCTTCAGCCCGTACAGGTCTTCGAGTTTGCGCGGTTGGGGGCCTCCGACGTGAGCCAGAATGACAATTGGAAAGTCGAGATAGGGGCGGGTGAACGACAGATACGTCTGGCGCTCGGGAGTCGACATGATGCCCGGCAAGATGTCTAGCTTGCCTTTTTTTGCCTGCTGCAAGACTTCGGTCCAGCTGACCGGTTCGATGGGCGTGAGTTTGATGGCCAACCGTTGACGGATGACGTTGATGTAGTCCGCTGCCAGGCCCTGATAACGCCCGTGTTCGTCGCGAAATTCAAACGGTGGCCAGGACGCGTCCACGCCCAGGCGCAATTCCGGGTGGGCCGTCAGCCAGCTACGTTCTTCGTCGGTAAGAGTCAGCGCGCCAGCCGTTGCGGTCCAGGTCATCAGCGACAGCAAAAAAAGCACGGTCGGCCATCTGGGCATAACGGTCTCGTTATGGCTTGGGGGAATGTTTCGAGTGTAGACGGGCTATGCGGCGGGGGGGATGTACGGGGCATTTAATCTGCATAAAGCAAAACCCCCGGCCTGGGCCGGGGGTTTTGTGATCACTCGTCGAGGAAGGAGCGCAAATGCTCGCTTCTCGTCGGGTGGCGCAGCTTGCGCAGCGCCTTGGCTTCGATCTGACGAATCCGTTCACGGGTCACGTCGAACTGCTTACCAACCTCCTCGAGGGTGTGGTCGGTATTCATGTCGATACCGAAGCGCATGCGCAGAACCTTGGCTTCACGGGCAGTGAGGCCGGACAGGACTTCGCGAGTCGCTTCTTTAAGGCTCTCAACAGTGGCGACATCGATTGGCGACTGCATGGTCGAGTCTTCGATGAAGTCACCCAGATGAGAATCTTCGTCATCACCGATCGGGGTTTCCATGGAGATCGGCTCTTTAGCGATCTTCAACACCTTGCGGATCTTGTCCTCAGGCATTTCCATGCGTTCGCCCAGCTCTTCCGGGGTCGGTTCGCGACCCATTTCCTGCAGCATCTGCCGGGAAATACGGTTGAGCTTGTTGATCGTCTCGATCATGTGCACCGGAATACGGATGGTGCGGGCCTGGTCGGCGATCGAGCGAGTGATCGCCTGACGGATCCACCAGGTGGCATAAGTCGAGAATTTGTAGCCGCGGCGGTATTCGAACTTGTCTACCGCTTTCATCAGACCGATGTTGCCTTCCTGGATCAGATCGAGGAACTGCAGACCGCGGTTGGTGTACTTCTTGGCGATGGAGATCACCAGACGCAAGTTCGCTTCGACCATCTCTTTCTTCGCGCGGCGGGCCTTGGCCTCACCGATCGACATGCGACGGTTGATGTCCTTGATCTCTGCGATCGTCAAACCGGTTTCGGTTTCCAGCGCGGTCAGCTTTTGCTGGCAACGAATGATGTCCGGTTGCAGGCGACCAATGGCTTCAGCGTATTTGCTTTTGCCTTTGGCCAGTGCATCGGTCCAGCTTTCGTCGACTTCATTGCCCGGGAACTGGCGCAGGAAGTCGGCACGCGGCATACGGGCATCACGAACGCACAGTTGCATGATCGCGCGCTCTTGCTGACGCAGGCGATCCAGGGCACTGCGAACACGCTCGACCAGGCCTTCGAATTGCTTCGGCACCAGTTTGATCGGCATGAACAGCTCAGCCAGGGCGATCAGCTCGGCGATTGCCAGCTTGTTGCCACGACCATGCTTTTTCAGGGCCTTGCGGGTGATTTCCATCTGATCGGCGACGGCGCCAAAGCGCTGTGCGGCGATAACCGGATCCGGACCGCTTTCGGCTTCTTCTTCGTCATCGCTCGCTTCGGCGTCATCGTCGTCGGTGTCGTCGTCCGCTTTCACGGCTTTCGGGTCGACAGGCGGTGGCACTTCGGCTGCAGGCGGCGCAATGCCGTCGTCCGGGTCGATATAACCGCTCAGGACGTCGGAAAGGCGGCCACCTTCGGTGGTGACGCGAGTGTACTCGGAGAGAATATGGTCAACCGTGCCAGGGAAGTGCGCGATTGCGCCCATCACTTCGCGGATGCCCTCTTCAATACGTTTGGCGATTTCGATTTCGCCTTCACGTGTGAGGAGCTCTACCGTACCCATTTCACGCATGTACATGCGCACAGGGTCGGTGGTGCGACCAATGTCGGTCTCGACCGCTGCCAACGCTGCTGCTGCCTCTTCGGCCGCGGCTTCGTCGGTATCGGCGTCGGCCAGCATAAGGGAATCCTTATCTGGCGCAACCTCGAATACGTTGATCCCCATGTCATTAATCATGCGGATGATGTCTTCCACCTGTTCCGGATCTGAAATATCCTCCGGCAGGTGGTCGTTGACCTCCGCGTAAGTCAGGTAGCCCTGCTCACGACCAAGTGTGATCAACTCTTTGATACGAGACTGCTGTTGCGCTTTTCCGGACATAACACCCTATCCACTGAAGGTCTTGGCGGGCAAAAAACAAGCCGAGGATTATACCTGAGCTATGACCTCACGCGCCAGTTGAGGTCGGGCTTGATGCGGAAACATTGCGACTTAAAAGGTCGCGCAGTTGATTTTTCTCTTCGGTGCTCAATTCACTTTGACGGGCTTTTCGAAGAAGTTGTTCCAGGTTTCGCTCGCGTTGGCGGGCTGACAAGCTAGTAATGGTGTCGAAAAACTGTTGTTCAAGGTTATCTCCATCAATCAGCCATTCCTTTTCTGCCAGCGCTTTGAGCAGTCGGCCTTGTTCGGTGCCGTGCCAACGCGCAATCAGTTGAAATGAGTTTAGCTTGGGATTTTTCTGTACGGCTTCGAGCAGGGCGACCAACAGTTGCGTGTTGGTATGGTCCTCGGCAGCGAAGTGCCCGGCATCCTCGACTTTCTCAGCCAGTTGCGGGTGATGCAGCAACGTGCGCAAGGCGGCCAGGGTGGGTGGCTCTACAGCGGCCGGCACTCGTGGGGCGCGCGGTTGATCGCGATCACCGCCACGTTTGCCGTTCTTGTCCCACGGCTTCTTGTCCCATTTCTTGCCGCCTGCGCCAGGCTTTTTCGGCGTCCATTCCTGCTGCGGCGCGTACATCTCTTGCGCCTGCGGCTGATGGTAGTCGCTGTAATCCGGCATGGCGTCGTAATCAATGCCCGGATCGTAAGCGGGTGGCGCTTCCTGGGGCTGAGGCGTGCTTTGCACGAGTTGGCTCACGGCTTCACCGCTAAGCCCGGTAATTTCGCTCAGGCGCTGGCGCATCAAGATGCGCAGGTTGGCGCCCGGGACCTTGTCGATCAGCGGTGCGGCGAGGGTGGCCATGTGGGCCTTGCCTTCGAGGGAGCGCGGGTCCGATTCTTCGGTCAACTGTTGAAAAAAGTAATCGGCCAATGGCTGGGCGTGCTGATTGATTCGCGCGCGGAAGGCGTCAGTGCCCTCGGAGCGGACCAGCGTATCCGGGTCCTCGCCCTCAGGCAGGAACAGAAAGCGCGCCCGTCGCCCGTCCTGCAGGCATGGAAGGGTTGCTTCCAGTGCCCGCCAGGCGGCATTTCGGCCGGCCTGGTCGCCATCGAAGCAAAACAGCACGTTGGGCACGACGCGAAACAGGCGCTTCATGTGCTCTTCGCTGGTAGCGGTGCCCAAGGTCGCGACGGCATTGCGCAGGCCTTGCTGGGCGAGGGCGATGACGTCCATATAGCCTTCGACGACGATGATTTCGTCGAGGTTGCGGTTGTTCTTGCGTGCTTCATAAAGGCCGTAGAGTTCCTGGCCCTTATGGAAAACCGGGGTTTCCGGTGAGTTCAGGTATTTCGGCTTGTCGTCGCCCAGCACTCGGCCGCCGAAGGCGATGATGCGCCCGCGACTGTCGCGGATCGGGAACATCACGCGATCGCGGAAGCGGTCATAGCGCTTGCCGGTTTCGGCGTTCTCGATCAGCAGGCCGGCATCGATCATGGCCTTTTGCTGCAAGGTATCGCTGCTCAAGTGCTTGTACAGATTGTCCCAGCCGGGCGGGGCAAAACCGAGGCCGAAGTCCCGGGCGATTTCTCCCGTTAGTCCACGACCCTTCAAGTAATCCACGGCGGCTTTGCGCGACGGATGGCTTTTCAGCGCTTGACGATAAAAGTCGGCGGCGGCGGTGAGCAGCGGATACAGCGGCGAATCGGTGGGCTGCCGCGGTTTGTGCGGCCGACCGCTTTCTTCGCGGGGAATTTCCATGCCGGCGGCTTTGGCCAGTTCTTCGACAGCCTGGACGAAATCCAGGTTGTCGTGGTCCATCATGAAGCCGAGGGCGTTACCGCCAGCGCCGCAGCCGAAGCAGTAATAGAACTGTTTGTCGGGGCTGACGCTGAAGGAGGGGGTTTTCTCTTTGTGAAACGGGCAGCAGGCAGTGTAGTTCTTGCCGGCTTTTTTCATTTGCAGGCGCGAGCTGACCACGTCGACGATGTCGGTGCGGTTCAGAAGGTCGTCAATGAAGCTCTGGGGAATTAGCCCGGCCATGGCGTTCTCGTCATCTGCGCTGAAATGGACCCAAAACGAAGGGCGGCCGAACACGGAGTCGTTGTTTGAGGCGCGCATGGTATGCGGCTCGACCGGTGTCGTCTGCGTATCGCTGTCGGGAAGTGTATCTGCCGAAAATCCACTGACGTTAGTACCAATCAGTATTCGACTATTTGAAAGTATTTCGCTGAATCCGGCGACGGCCAGTCATTGGCCTCGGATAGCTCATAAGCGGGCACGCAAGAAGGTGCCTTGGGCTGATCGTCGTGAGAGGAATCAGTGGGTGTGCTCGTCAGTAGCCTTGGAAGGCTCGTCAGAAAAGACGTGCACCGCTGGCAAAAGAGCCAGGTCTGACGCTGTGAAGCAGGTTTGTCTCGGTCGCGTCTGCGGCTTTGACGGTGAAGCATCAAGCGTTGTCCGCAAATGCCATTAGCCCGGCTGAGGGCCGGGCTTGGCAGAAGCTTGCTACGATCGTCTGTGTATTAGTACAGACGAACGGCGCGGCGCTGTTCGCGCTGAACTTTCTTGGCGTGACGCTTAACAGCGGCTGCTGCTTTGCGTTTACGCTCAGAAGTTGGCTTCTCGTAAAATTCGCGGCTACGAACTTCAGCCAGTACACCGGCTTTTTCGCAGGAGCGCTTGAAACGACGCAGAGCTACGTCGAAGGGTTCGTTCTCTTTTACTTTGACGGCTGGCATCCAGAGCTACCTTCATTCATTACCGGGGTCAACATCCTCGCGGCAAAAGAGCACTTGAAGACGTCGGTTTTTAAGGGTTGCGGATGTTAACCCCTCATCGCTCGGAATGCAAAGCCTCTGATCGAAAACCGCTGGTCGGGGCATCACGCGACGACTATTATGCGCGCCTTCGAATTCAGCCTCTACAAGGCGCAAACCCATGCTAGTACTGGGATTAGAAACCTCTTGCGACGAAACCGGTGTCGCACTTTACGACAGTGAGCGCGGGTTGTTGGCCGACGCGCTGTTCAGCCAGATCGATCTGCATCGTGCCTATGGTGGCGTGGTGCCGGAGCTGGCTTCGCGTGATCACGTCAAGCGCATGCTGCCCTTGATTCGTCAGGTTCTGGCCGAGGCCGGCTGTGTGCCGACCGAGATCGACGCCATCGCTTATACCGCGGGCCCTGGCCTGGTCGGAGCCTTGCTGGTGGGGGCTTCCTGTGCCCAGGCGCTGGCCTTTGCCTGGGGCATTCCGGCCTTGGGCGTGCATCACATGGAAGGTCATTTGCTGGCGCCGATGCTGGAGCCGCAGCCACCGCAGTTCCCGTTCGTCGCTTTGTTAGTGTCCGGTGGTCATACACAGCTGGTTCAGGTCGACGGGATTGGCCATTACACGCTCTTGGGCGAGACCCTCGACGATGCTGCCGGCGAAGCATTCGACAAGACCGCGAAGATGATGGGCCTGAATTATCCGGGCGGTCCGGAGATCGCACGTCTGGCGGAGCAGGGCGTTGCAGGACGTTTCACTTTCCCGCGTCCGATGTGTGATCGTCCAGGCTTGGCGTTCAGCTTCAGCGGCCTGAAAACCTTTGCTCTGAACACCTGGCAGCAGAGCGTCAACGCCGGGGACGACAGCGAGCAAGCCCGTTGCGACATCTCGCTGGCGTTCCAGCAGGCCGTGGTGGAGACTTTGACCATCAAGTGCAAGCGAGCCCTGAAACAGGCGGGTCTCAAGCGTCTGGTCATCGCGGGGGGCGTCAGCGCCAACAAAGCGCTGCGTACTTCACTGGAGAAAATGCTCGGCGACATGAAGGGCGATGTGTTTTATGCCCGTCCGGAGTTCTGCACCGATAATGGCGCGATGATTGCGTTTGCCGGCTGCCAGCGCTTGCAGGCCGGCCAGCATGAAAGCCTGGCGATCAGCGTGCAGGCGCGTTGGCCGATGGAGCAACTGTCGGCGCTGTGATGAGCGGCGCTCACGTGCGGTATTTAAAAATGCCGTTCGCGCCCGGCAAACAGGTCGCGTAGATTGCCGCGATGACGCCAGACGATCAGGCCCGTGAGCGCGCTCATGGGCAGCAGTGCCGTCGGTTCTTGCCAGGCCAGCAACGGCAGGGTCAGTGGTGTGGCAATCAGGGCGGCGAGGGAGCTGGTGCGGGTCAGGTAGAACGTCAGCAGCCAGGCGCAGACCGCCAGCAGCGCGGCGGGCGGGTAGAGTCCCAGGAGCATGCCGGCCGCAGTGGCGACACCCTTGCCACCGCGAAAGCGGAAGTACAGAGGAAACAGGTGACCGATAACGGCGCAGACGCCGATCCAGGCCTGTTCTTGCAGTGAAAGGCCCATTGCACCTGCGATCAATACGGGCAGCAGGCCTTTGTTCAGGTCGCCGAGCAAGGTCAGGATGGCGAGCTTCTTGCCGGCCAAGCGCAACATGTTGGTGGCACCGGCATTGCCCGAGCCACTCATTCGCGGATCGGGGTTACCGGTCAGGCGGCTGAGCAAAATGGCGAAGGACAGAGAGCCGAGCAGGTAGGCGAGGATCGCCAGTAACCAAAACATGCTAACTATTCCGGGCGAGGACGCCCTGATTCTAACGGCGCATTGCGCCCTTGTCGTGCAGTGGAGAGAAGTGCTTGGACAGAGTGTTTATCGAGGGCCTGGAAGTCGACACCGTGATCGGTGCCTACGACTGGGAACGAGGCATCCGACAGTGTCTGCGACTTGATCTGAGCTTCGCCTGGGACAATCGCCCGGCCGCCGCCGGTGATGACCTGACCCTGGCGCTCGACTACGCGAGCGTTTCGTCGCGCATCCAGGCGTTCGCCGAGCAGGCGCAGTTCCAGCTGGTGGAGACCTTTGCCGAGCGTCTGGCGGAAGTGCTGATGAGCGAATTCAAGATCACCTGGATGCACCTCAAACTGACCAAGCCAGGTGCCGTCCCGGCGGCCACAGGTGTGGGTGTGGAGATCGAGCGCGGATGTCGCTGACTCAGGTGTATCTCGGGCTCGGTAGCAATATCGAGCGCGAATCCCATTTGCAGGCAGGCCTGGACGCCTTGGCGGGTTTCCTGGTGGATATGCGCTGCTCGGCGGTATTCGAAAGCCAGCCGGTGGGGATCAAGAGCGGGCCGTTTTTCAACTTTGTGGTCTCGGCTTTCACCGATCTGCCGCTGATGGAGCTGGATCGACGGTTGAAATTCATCGAAGCGGATAACGGCCGTTATGCGCCGGACCGCAAGGGCTTGCCGCTGGATATCGACGTACTGCTGTTCGGCGACCTGGTGGGCAACTTCGACGGTTTGATCTTGCCGCGTGCAGAGATTCTGAAAAATGCCTTCGTGCTGTGGCCGTTGTCGCTGATTGCGCCGGATAGAGTGCATCCGGGCGTAGGCAAGAGTTTCGCGACTCTGTGGAGTGAGGCGCAAATCGATCAGGTGTTGGCGCCGGTGGCGTTTGAGTGGCGGGGCCAACAGTTGACCCCTTCCGATTTGCTTTGACGCTGCTGACGCTTTCGCGGGCAAGCCCGCTCCCACGGGTTCTATGCAAAATCCTGTGGGGGCGGGCTTGCCCTTGATGCTTTCAAACTGACGCCGCCGCTTTGTAAACCTTCAACGCCTTGAGCCGCTCGCGCTTGATCGCCTCGCCCAACTCCGGCCCCTTGAAGCCCTTCTCCAGCAACGGCTGAACCGCAACACTTCGCGCCGCAGTTGCCGCGCCCCGCAAATAATCAGCCTGTGGATAACTTCTTTGCTCCAGGCCTTTACGCCCCCGAGCGTCCATCTCGCACGCCGCGATAAATTCCTCAAAGCGCTGAGGTCGACGATAAACGTCGAAACTCTGCAGTAACTCCAGCAAGGTCGACGGCTTCAACTCCAGCGCCCGATGGCCATGGGTGTGATACTCGCCCACCAGCAGCGCCAGTTCCTGACAATCTTTCGGTGCCTTGAAGCGCTCGTTAACCGCTTTGATCAGCTTCAGGCCTCTGTGTTCGTGGGCGATGTGGCGGGGCCATTCTTCCTCGGGCGTCAGTCCTTTGCCCAGGTCATGCAGCAGGCAGGCCCAGCGCACGGTCAGCGGTTGTTTGTGCAGCGCCGCTTGCTCCAGCACGCTCAGGGTATGCACGCCCGTGTCGATTTCCGGGTGATGGGCTGCGGGTTGCGGTACACCGAACAGCGCGTCGACTTCCGGCATCAGTACCTTGAGCGCGCCGCACTCGCGCAGCACCTCGATGAATACTTGGGGTTGGTCTTCCATCAGTGCGCGGGCGATTTCTTTCCAGCTGCGCTCGGGAGTCAATGCCTCCAACTCACCCGATTCGCTGAGTTGGCGCATCAGCTCCAATGTCTCGGGGGCGACGGTGAAACCCAGTTCCGCATAACGCGCGGCGAAGCGGGCAACGCGCAGAACACGGAGCGGATCTTCGGCGAAAGCGGGGGAAACGTGACGAAGCAGGCGCGCCTGTAGATCCCGCTGGCCATGGTAGGGGTCGGTCAGGTTCTGCTGGGCGTCTTCGGCCATGGCGTTGATCGTCAGGTCGCGACGAATCAGATCTTCTTCGAGCGTGACGTCGGGGCTGGCGTGAAAGATGAAGCCGCCGTAGCCGCGCCCGTTTTTGCGTTCGGTGCGAGCGAGGGCGTATTCCTCACCGCTTTTGGGGTGAAGAAATACCGGGAAGTCCGCGCCCACTGGACGAAAGCCCTTGGCGAGCATTTCTTCGGTGGTGGCGCCCACAACGACCCAGTCGATATCGGTGACAGGCTTGCCCAGCAGGCGATCGCGTACAGCACCGCCGACTTTATAAATCTGCATAAAAACCTCCGTTAGCCCGACAGAATAACCTTTGCGTCGAACTTCCGGAGGCAGAAAACAGGATCAAAGATGAATGACTGCCAGGTCCAGCCGGCCGTAATCCCCCTCGCCATGTTCGCCTCTGGGCGGAACATGGTGGGTTTTCATCACCTGATCCCCTTGCAGGGTTTCCAGGTGAATGTCGAAGCCCCACAGGCGGTGCAGGTGTTTGAGCACTTCGTCAGTGGAATCGCCCAGCGGTTTACGGTCGTGTTGCTGGTGGCGCAAGGTCAGGGAGCGGTCGCCACGCCGGTCGATGCTGTAGATCTGTATGTTGGGTTCGCGATTGCCCAGGTTGTATTGCGCCGCCAGGGTTTCACGAATGGTTCGATAGCCCTCTTCGTCGTGTATCGCCGGAACCAGCAGATCGTCCTTCTGATCGTCATCGAGGATGCTGAACAGCTTGAGGTCGCGGATCACCTTGGGTGACAGATATTGAAGGATGAAACTCTCGTCCTTGAAGCTGCTCATGGCGAATTTGATGCTGGACAGCCAGTCGGTGCCGGCTATTTCCGGAAACCAGCGATAGTCCTCTTCGGTGGGCGCTTCGCATATCCGGCGGATATCGCGATACATGGCAAAACCCAGGGTGTAGGGGTTGATGCCGTTGTAGTAGGGGCTGTCAAAGCCCGGCTGAAACACCACGCTGGTATGGGACGTCAGGAACTCGATCATGAAGCCATCAGTGACCAGGCCTTCGTCGTACAAGTCGTTCATCAAGGTGTAGTGCCAGAACGTGGCCCAGCCTTCGTTCATCACCTGTGTCTGGCGCTGTGGATAAAAATACTGGGCGATCTTGCGCACAATCCGCACGATTTCCCGCTGCCAGGGCTCCAGCAACGGGGCGTGTTTTTCGATGAAATACAGAATGTTTTCCTGAGGTTCGGCGGGGAAACGCGCGTTGTCCTTGTCGCTGTATTTGTCCGCGCCTTTTGGAATGGTCCGCCACAAATCGTTGATCTGCTTCTGCAGATGCTCTTCCCGATCCTTCTGCCGACGGCGTTCTTCTTCGGCGGAAATCGGATAAGGGCGTTTGTAACGGTCGACGCCGTAATTCATCAACGCATGGCAGGAATCGAGCAAGTCCTCTACCGCGTCGATGCCGTGGCGTTCTTCGCACTGCATGATGTACTGCTTGGCGAACACCAGGTAATCGATGATCGAGCTGGCGTCGGTCCAGGTGCGGAACAGGTAATTGCCTTTGAAAAAGCTGTTATGGCCATAGCAGGCGTGAGCCACCACCAGAGCCTGCATGCAGATGGTGTTTTCTTCCATCAGATAGGCGATGCAAGGGTCCGAGTTGATCACAATCTCGTAGGCCAGACCCATCTGGCCGCGGCTGTAGGATTTTTCGGTGCTGAGGAAGTGTTTGCCATAGGACCAATGGTGATAGCCCAGGGGCATGCCGACAGAGGCATAGGCGTCCATCATCTGCTCGGCGGTGATCACCTCGATCTGGTTGGGGTACGTATCCAGCGCGTAGCGGGCCGCGAGACGACTGATTTCGCGGTCGTAGGCCTGGATCAGCTCGAATGTCCATTCGGAGCCGGTGGAAATGGGTTGGCGCTTCTGCTCTTTGGCGGTCATGTCACTAACCTGCGCTGGAAGAGTTCACGAAAGACCGGATAGATATCCCCGGCCGAGACCAGTTGCTGCTGGGCAAAAGTGTCAGAGAAGGCTTCGGCGATGCGTTCGTACTCGAACCACAGGGCCTGGTGTTCGCGCGGGGTAATCTCAACATAAGTGTAGTACTGCACGAACGGCATGATCTGATTGATCAGGATGTCGCGGCAGATCGGCGAATCGTCGTTCCAGTTGTCGCCGTCGGACGCCTGGGCGGCGTAGATGTTCCATTCATTGCTCGGATAACGTTCGGCCATGATCTCTTGCATCAGTTTCAGGGCGCTGGAAACGATAGTGCCGCCGGTTTCCCGGGAGTAGAAAAACTCCTCCTCATCCACTTCGCGGGCGCTAGTGTGGTGGCGGATGAACACGACGTCGATTTTGTCGTAGTTCCGCTTGAGGAACAGGTACAACAGGATGAAGAAGCGTTTGGCGATGTCCTTGGTCGCCTGGGTCATGGAGCCGGACACGTCCATCAGGCAAAACATCACTGCCTTGGAGCTGGGGTTTGGCTGCTTGATCAGCAGGTTGTACTTGAGGTCGAAAGTGTCGAGAAAGGGCACTCGGTGAATGCGCGCACTGAGTTTCTCGATTTCTGCTTCCAGTTCCTGGATATCGCCAAAGTTGTCCGGTTCCTCCCGTTTAAGCCGCAGCAATTCCTCTTTGACTTCACGCAACTTCGCCCGGCTGCTGCCGGACAAGGCAATGCGCCGGGCATGGGCCGAGCGGAGTGTGCGGATAATGTTGATCCGTGACGGGTTGCCCTCGTTGCTGATGCCGGCGCGTACGGTCTTGAAGGTGTCGGTGCCGGTCAGGTGGCGTTTGACCAGGTTGGGCAGCTCAAGGTCCTCGAACATGAATTCGAGGAATTCCTCCTGGGTAATCTGGAAGACGAATTCGTCCATCCCTTCACCCGTGTTGCCGGCCTTGCCGGGGCCTCTGCCGCCGCCACCTCCGGGCGGACGGGCAATGTGCTCGCCGCTGGTGAACTCCTTGTTGCCCGGGTGCACGATGGTCTGCTTGCCGCCCCGACCATGGTGAAGCACCGGTTCGTCGATGTCGCGACCGGGAATGCTGATCTGCTCGCCGTGTTCCATATCGGTAATGGAGCGCCGGCTGACCGCCTCTTCGACAGCCTTTTTGATGTGATCACGGTAACGCCGCAGAAACCGCTGGCGGTTTACCGTGCTCTTGTTCTTGCCATTGAGACGTCGGTCGATCACATAGCTCATGACTGCTCCTTAGAAGCTGTCCTGAAAGGGGCGAGCGCTAACGCAGCATAAGGCCAGTGCCGGGGATGTGTACACGCTCCCCCCAAGCGCTTTGATGCTGCCTGAACCTCGCTACCGCATTTCGGACACCTCCAGAGGCCTGTGTAACAGAAAAAGCGTAAACAGGCCTCGGGCTAACGACAACCGGTCTGACCGGCAGCGGGTTACTGTGATTTTCTGACCCGCAAGTACCACTCGGACAGCAGTCGTACCTGTTTGTCGGTGTAGCCCCGCTCGACCATCCGTGTGACGAAGTCGTTGTGCTTCTGCTGATCCTCTTTGCTGGCCTTGGCGTTGAAGCTGATGACCGGCAGCAAGTCCTCGGTGTTGGAGAACATTTTCTTCTCGATGACCACCCGCAGTTTTTCGTAGCTGAGCCAGGTTGGGTTCTTGCCATTGTTGTTGGCTCGGGCGCGCAGTACGAAGTTGACGATTTCGTTGCGGAAATCCTTCGGATTGCTGATACCGGCCGGTTTTTCGATTTTCTCCAGTTCTTCGTTCAGGGCTACGCGGTTGAGAATCTCGCCGGTTTCCGGATCGCGGTATTCCTGATCCTGAATCCAGAAGTCGGCGTACAGCACGTAGCGATCGAAGATGTTCTGGCCGTACTCGCTGTAAGACTCGAGGTAGGCAGTCTGGATCTCCTTGCCGATGAATTCGATATAACGCGGCGCCAGGTACTCTTTCAGGAAGCGCAGATAGCGTTCGCGGGTCTCGGCCTGGAACTGTTCCTGTTCGATCTGTTGTTCCAGCACGTAGAGCAGATGCACCGGGTTGGCGGCGATTTCGTGCGGATCGAAGTTGAAGACCTTCGACAGAATCTTGAAGGCGAAGCGGGTCGACAGACCGTTCATGCCTTCGTCGACACCCGCTGCGTCGCGGTATTCCTGGATCGACTTGGCCTTCGGGTCGGTGTCCTTGAGGTTTTCGCCGTCATACACGCGCATCTTGGAGTAGATGTTGGAGTTTTCCGGCTCCTTGAGGCGCGAGAGCACGGTGAACTGAGCAAGCATTTTCAGAGTGTCGGGCGCGCAATGGGCCTTGGCCAGCGAGCTGTTGAACAGCAGCTTGTCGTAGATCTTCACCTCGTCGCTGACGCGCAAGCAGTATGGCACTTTGACGATATAGATCCGGTCGATGAAGGCTTCGTTGTTCTTGTTGTTGCGGAAGGTGTGCCATTCCGATTCGTTGGAGTGGGCCAGCAGAATCCCGGTGAACGGAATCGCCCCAAGGCCTTCGGTACTGTTGTAGTTGCCTTCCTGGGTGGCCGTCAGCAATGGGTGCAGCACCTTGATCGGTGCCTTGAACATTTCGACGAACTCCATCAGGCCCTGGTTGGCCCGGCACAGTGCCCCCGAATAGCTGTAGGCATCGGCGTCGTTCTGCGGAAACTCTTCCAGTTTGCGAATATCGACCTTGCCCACCAGTGCCGAGATGTCCTGGTTGTTTTCATCGCCCGGCTCGGTTTTCGCGACCGCAATCTGGTTGAGGATCGACGGATACAGTTTCACCACGCGGAACTGGCTTATATCGCCGCCGAATTCGGCCAGGCGCTTGGTCGCCCATGGCGACATGATGGTGTTGAGGTAGCGCCGGGGAATACCGAAGTCTTCCTCGAGGATCGCGCCATCTTCAGTGGCGTTGAACAGACCCAGGGGCGACTCGAAAACCGGCGAGCCCTTGATTGCATAGAAGGGCACTTTCTCGATCAGCTGTTTAAGCTTTTCGGCCAAAGATGACTTACCGCCACCGACAGGGCCCAGCAGGTAGAGGATCTGTTTCTTTTCTTCCAGACCCTGAGCGGCATGGCGGAAATACGACACGATCTGGTCGATGCATTCTTCCATCCCGTGGAAGTCCTCAAAGGCCGGATAGCGACGGATCACCTTGTTGGAAAAGATGCGCGACAGCCTCGAATTGGTCGAGGTGTCGAGCAGCTCCGGTTCGCCGATGGCCAGCAAGAGACGCTCGGCCGCGGAGGCGTAGGCGCTGCGGTCCTTTTTGCACAGTTCCAGGTACTCCTGCAGGGAGAATTCTTCCTGGCGTGTGGACTCGAAGCGTTGTTGGAAGTGGCTAAAGATACTCATGACGTCACCTCGCTCGATACGTGGAGCCGACGCCGGATCACTCAGTCGATGCTGGCAGCAACCGAACAGGCAGTTGCTGTTTACCCCCCAGAACTCTTCCGGAACTGACTGCTCCGAAAGCTACTCCCGATGACCCGTGCGCCGGTGTACCGGCTCTCCCCTGTTTTGGATGGCCTGCGCTTAAGGATAGTTGGGAATTCGGGAGGTAAAGGCAAGATGCGTAATTAGTTATGGCAGACCGTTCGTCTGCAATCGCGCGAGCCCGCGGGGGCCGGGGCTTGCGCATTACAAAAAAATTATTCGGAAGTGCCTTGCGCCGTTTCCGAAGGATAGGTCGTACGCCACAGCTCAAAACCGCCATCCATGCTGTAGACGTCGGAGAAACCCTGACTGATCAGGTAAGCGGCCGCGCCCTGGCTGGAATTACCGTGATAGCAGACCACTACTGTCGGCGCGTCGAGGTCAGCGCCTTGAATGAAAGCATGCAGGGAATGATTGTCCAGATGCTTGGAGCCGGCAATGTGCAGCGCGGCAAAAGTGGCCGGATCGCGGACATCGACCACCACCGCGCCTTGTTCGCGCAGGGCCTGGGCCTGTTCTGGGGGGATACGTTTGAATTCGCTCATGGCGGGCTCCTGTGGCTCGGCTGAAAGCGCAGTCTAGCGCGGGGCGCTGGCTGACGTTTGTTCGGGAATAGAGGCGGCGACAGCCGGCTGAGTGTGGCCATGGGCGTCGCATTTACATTGCAGGCGCTCGCCGGTATCGACGTTCATCAGGGTCATGGCGCCACCCCAGACGCAACCGGTGTCGAGCGCAAACAGACCCGGCTCGTTGCATTGGCCTTCGAGCGCCGCCCAGTGACCGAAGATGATCTTCAGGCCTTTGGTCTTGCGCTCCTTGTGGGTGAACCACGGCGCATAACCCGGCGGTGCGGTGTCGACGCCTTCCTTGCCCTTGAGATCAAGCTTGCCGTCACTGGTGCAAAAGCGCATCCGGGTGAAGTAGTTGGTGATGACTCGCAAGCGCGCTGCGCCTTTGAGGTCGTTGTCCCATTTCACCGGCTCGTTGCCGTACATACCGTCGAGGTAAGGCGCGAAGCGGTTGTCGTCGTGCAGGGCTTCTTCGACTTCGGCGGCGCACTTCAAGGCTTTGCGCAGCGACCATTGAGGCGGAATGCCGGCATGGACCAGGGCAATATCGCGCTGTTCGTCGTAATGCATGAGCTTTTGTTGCCGAACCCACTCCAGCAGCTCCCCGCAATCGGGTGCTTCAAGGATCTCGCGCAGCGTGTCGGCCTTCTTCAGGCGTTCGATATTTTGCCCGACCGCCAGCAAGTGCAGATCATGGTTGCCGAGTACGCACACCAGCGACTCACGGATGCTATAGAGGAAGCGCAAGGTTTCCAGTGACTGTGGGCCACGGTTGACGAGATCACCCACCAGCCACAGGCGATCTCGGGCAGGGTCGAAGGCCACTTGCTTGAGCAGGCATTTGAGCGGTTCAAGGCAACCTTGCACATCACCGACGGCATACGTCGCCATCAGTGCAACGCCCCGGGGACCGCCAGACGGAATGGCGCGATGACGGCATCGAAGTGCTTACCGTCTTCGGCGAGCATCTGGTAGGTGCCTTGCATCGTACCGACCTTGGAGGTCATGACGGTGCCGCTGCTGTAAGTATGGCTCTTGCCCACGTCGATCAGCGGCTGCTGGCCGACGACGCCTGCACCGCGAACCTCCTCGACATGCCCGTCACCGTCGGTGATCACCCAGTGCCGTGAAAGCAGTTTGGCAGGCATCAGGCCATTGTTCTGCACGGTGATGGTGTAGGAGAAGGCAAAGCGATTTTGCTCGGGTTGCGATTGTTCTGCCAGATAGCGGGTGACGACGCTGACGTCGACCTGATAACGAGGATCGGACATGCAAAAGGCCTTAGAAACGAAGCGGGACGCGGGGCGTAGCTGATAGAACTCAGTCTAGGCCAAGTATCGGGTAGTAAACCAGAGTGGCGTCCTACCCGATAGCGCTCATCGCCTTTCAGTCGGTGACAGGCTTCTGTAGGACTTGTTCGCTGAGCTTGTCGGCCAGGCGCACGAAGGCAGCCAGATCGAGCTGCTCGGGGCGCAAGCTTCCATCGACGCCGGCGGCTTCGATTTCGGCGTTGCTCAGCAGCAATTTGAGCGTGTTGCGCAATGTTTTGCGACGCTGGTTGAAAGCTTCGCGCACGACGCGCTCCAGCAGTTTGTGATCTTTGGCTGGATGCGGGAGTACCGCGTGAGGCACCAGGCGCACGATGGCCGAATCGACTTTCGGCGGCGGATTGAATGCGCCTGGGCCAACGTTGAATAGATGTTCGACCCGGCAATGGTACTGAACCATGATCGACAGGCGACCCCAGTCACCGCCACCAGGGCCTGCCGCCAGACGCTCGACCACTTCCTTTTGCAGCATGAAGTGCATGTCGCGAATCAGGTTGGCGTTGTGCAGCAGGTGAAAGATCAGCGGCGTAGAGATGTTGTACGGCAGGTTGCCGACGACTCGCAGGCTGTTCGGCGCGGCGTTCAGGCTGTTGAAGTCGAACTTCAGCGCGTCGCCCTGATGCAGGTTGAAGTTGCTCTTGCTGGCGAACTGCTGGTTGAGGATCGGGATCAGGTCCTTGTCCAGCTCCACCACGTCCAGTTGGGCGCCGCTGTTGAGCAGGCCTTCGGTCAACGCGCCCTGGCCCGGGCCGATTTCCAGCAGACGGTCTTCGGGTTTGGCATGAATGGAACGCAGGATGCGGTCGATAACGCCGGCATCGTGCAGGAAGTTTTGGCCGAAGCGCTTGCGCGCCCGGTGTTGGTAATGCTCGGTCATAAACGGGTCTCGGCCATCTGGTAGGCGGTTTCCAGGGCGACTTGCAGGCTGCCGGTGTCGATTTTTCCGCTGCCGGCCAGATCCAGGGCGGTGCCGTGGTCGACCGATGTGCGGATGATCGGCAAGCCGAGGGTCACGTTGACTGCCGCGCCGAAGCCTTTGTATTTCAGCACGGGCAGGCCCTGGTCGTGGTACATCGCCAGCACCGCGTCGCAGTGCTCCAGATATTTGGGGGTAAACAGAGTGTCGGCGGGCAGGGGACCGCGAAGGTCCATGCCCTCGCCGCGCAGGCGCTCTAATGTAGGTTCGATGATGTCGATTTCTTCATGGCCCAGGTGACCGCCTTCACCGGCGTGCGGGTTAAGCCCGCAAACCAGGATGCGTGGCTGGGCGATGCCGAATTTTTCTTGCAGGTCGGTATGCAGGATCCGCGTGACCCGCTCCAGGCGCTCCGGTGTGATTGCATCGGCAATCTCGCGAAGGGGCAGGTGAGTAGTGACCAATGCAACGCGCAAGCCGCGGGTGGCGAGCATCATTACCACTTGCGCGGTATGAGTCAGGTCTGCGAGAAATTCCGTGTGCCCGGAAAAGGCGATTCCGGATTCATTGATCACGCCCTTGTGCACAGGGGCGGTGATCATGCCGGCGAAATGCCCGTCCAGGCAGCCCTGGCCAGCACGCGTCAGGGTTTCCAGAACGAAAGCCGCATTGGCTTTGTCCAGTTGCCCGGCGGTGACCTTGGCGTTAAGCGGCGTATCCCACACATACAGGCTGTTGGCCGGGGCGGGAGCATCGGGCCAGCTGTCCGGCGTTACCAGCAGCAGATCGACAACCACGCCCAGCTGCGCGGCCCGCTCGATGAGCAGGTCGCGGCTGGTAATGGCAATCAGAGGGTGTGGCTGGGCTTGCGAGGCGAGCAGCAGGCACAAGTCGGGACCTATGCCGGCCGGTTCGCCGGGGGTCAACGCGAAACGCTTGGGTTTCACTGCGTTGCCTGGTCTGCACCAGGGAGCTTGATTTCTACATACGCTTCGTCACGGATCTGACGCAGCCAGGTTTGCAGCTCTTCATCGTATTTGCGGTTACGCAGTACGGTCATCGCTTGCTGCTCACGGGCCTGGCTGGTGCTGTCGGTGGCGCGGCGGCCAAGGACTTCCAGAACGTGCCAGCCATATTGAGTCTGGAACGGCTTGGACAGCTGACCTTGTGGGGTCTTGGCCATCACTTCGCGGAATTCAGGCACCAGTGCATTCGGGTCGACCCAGTTCAGATCGCCGCCGTTGAGGGCGGAACCCGGATCTTCGGAGAAGCTTTTCGCCAGTTCGCCAAAGTCTTCGCCCGCTTCGATACGGGAGTAGAGCGATTGAGCCAGGGCTTTGGTTTTTTCTTCATCGCGGATCGGGCTTGGTTTGACCAGGATGTGCCGCACATGCACTTCGTCACGCACCTGGGCTTCACCGCCACGCTTGTCGAGGATCTTCAGGATGATGAAGCCGCCCGGAGTACGCATTGGCTGGGTTACGTCACCCACCGCCATGGTGCTCAGCAGGCGATCGAACGGAGGTGGCAGTTGGGCGGCTTTACGCCATCCCATGTCGCCGCCTTCCAGTGCAGTTTCGCTGGCGGATTTGGTGATTGCCAACTGACCGAAGTCAGCGCCTTGCTTGAGCTGCTGGTAAACCGCATCGGCTTGTTTGGCGGCATTCTGAATCGCGTCGGAGTTGGCGCTTTCCGGCGTAGGAATCAGGATGTTGGCCAGACGGAACTCTTCGGACAGCTGCATCTTGCCCAGGTCGGACGCCAGGAAGTTCTTCACTTCCTGCTCGGACACCTGGATGCGTTCAGCTACACGGCGCTGACGCACACGGCTGATGATCATTTCGCGGCGGATCTGGTCACGAGCGTCGTCATAAGACAAGCCGTCGCGAGCCAGCGCGGAGCGGAATTGTTCAATCGACATGTTGTTGCGCTGGGCAATGGTGCCGACAGCCTGGTTCAGTTCTTCATCGGTAATGCGGATGCCTGAACGCTCGCCGATCTGCAGTTGCAGGTTTTCGACGATCAGGCGCTCGAGCACCTGCTGATCCAGCACGCCCGCAGGCGGTACGGCAGCACCGCGTTTGGCGATGGTTTGCTGAACTTCGTGAACACGCTGGTCCAGTTGGCTCTGCATGACCACGTCGTTGTCGACGATGGCCACCACTTTATCGATGGACTGTACCGCGGCGTTGGCCGCGGTACCCAGGAACAGCGCGCCCAGCATCAGCGGGCGCAGACAATCAGAAAGCTTGGTCTTCACGTTCACGATAACCTTGGATGCCTTTGTCGAGGAAGCTCTCTACCTTGGCGCCGGTGAGGCCGCCGAGTCCCTTCAGAACAATTTGGAGGAAGACGCCGTGGTCGCCTTTTTCGTTTTCCGGGGCGTTCTGACTGAATTCGTCATAGCTGACCCAGTAACGGTTGATCAGGCGCAATTTCCAGCAGCAGTTGTCGTATTCGAAACCACCGAAGGCTTCCAGAGTACGGTTGCGGTTGTAGTCATACTGCCAACGGCTGATGGCGTTCCATTGCGGCACGATCGGCCAGATCACCGAGAAGTCGTGCTGTTTGATCTTGTAGTAGTCCTTCACGTAGCCAGGAGTGCCCGGGGTGCCGTAATCGCCACCACCCACCGACCATTTACCGGTGTTCTGGTCATAGCGGACCTGGTCGTTGCGATAGCGATAACCGGCGTTGATGACCTTGTTCGGGTTGTCTTCAGGCTGGTAGTGGAACATCGCGCTGCCCGAGCGAGGGCTGCGGCTGTCCGGGTCCCAGTTGTAGTCGGCCGTGGTGCGCCAGTCGCGGTTCCAGCGATATTCGTATTCCAGTGCATAAGGCGAAACGCTGGATTTTGCATCGTCGCGGGTTTTCGCATCGATACCTGGCAACTGGACTTCGCGGTCCTTGAAGTACAAGGCCTGGCCTACGCTGATGCGTTGACGTTCGAAGCCGTTATCTTCAATCCAGCGGTTGGTCACGCCCAGCGACAGCTTGTTCTCGTCACCCACACGGTCGGAGCCGGAGAAGCGGTTGTCGCGAAATAGCGAGGCGTAGTTGAAGGTGTATTCGCTGGTGTCGAAAACCGGAATATCCTCCTGGTCTTCCTCAGGTACATAGAGGTAGAACAGGCGCGGTTCCAGAGTCTGGCGATAGTTCTTGCCGAACCATTGAGTGTTGCGATCGAAGTACAGACCGCTGTCGATACTGGCAATTGGGACGCCGCGATTTTGGTTGCTGCCGAATTCACCACCGACGTAATCGGTGCCTGCGGCCGCTGCTGCGTTTTGTTGAGCAACGATTTGACTCTTACCCGTGCCGTCCAGATCCAGCTGATACTGGGTGTACTGATACTTCAGAGATGGCTTCAAGAACCCATAGGTCCAGTTCAACGGCAGGCTGACACCCGGCTTGAGATTCAAACGGTCGCCGGTGGCGCGAGCCAGGCCGGTCACGTTGTTATCAAGACGCGGCTCGACGGTGCCATCTTCGTTAACGAAGTTGCCATTCTTCAAATCGCGGTCAAACCGGACGATTTCCGTCTCATAGTCGAAAACAAGACCGTTCGGGTGATAGGGCAGCGCGCCATTGAAGGTGATCTGCGGCAAACGATCATACGGCGTGATGTTCGAAACAGTCGCCAGCTGATAGGCCTGTGCGTTCAAACGAGCGGTATAGCTGTCGCCACGATAGGTGACAGAACCCTGCTGGTTCACGAAATCGGCACTTTTCACACCAATCTGATCAGTCTGCAGATCCTGGAAGTAATACGGATCGCTGATCTTGGTGTAATCGACCTGAGTCATTACGCGCGAGTCCAGACCACCCTTGTGCTGCCAGTTATACATGTAGCGGGTTTTATCGTAATCGGTTTGTCCGCTGCGCTCGGTATCTTCATCGTTGAGGTACGCGGCGCCGAACTGACCTTCGCTGGACTTGGTCAGGTAGCGGAATTCGCCTTCCATCAACAGGCCACGCTTGGCCATATAGCGCGGGTACAACGTGGCGTCGTAATTCGGTGCCAGGTTGAAGTAGTACGGGGTGACCAGCATGAAGCCGGTGTCGCTGCCGGTGCCGATGGTCGGTGGCAGGAAGCCGGACTGACGGCGGTCGTCGATCGGGAAATAGATGTACGGCGTATACAGAACCGGAATGTCCTTGACCCGCAGCGTCACGTTGGTCGCGGTACCGAAGCCGGTCGCCGGGTTCAAGGTGATGTTGTTGCCCTTGAGCTGCCAGGCGTTGCTGTCCGGTTCGCACGTGGTGTACGTACCATCCTTGAGGCGGATGATCGCGTTCTCGGCACGCTTGGCGTACAACGCGTTACCGCGGATACGGGATTTGTGCATCACGTATTCGGCGTTGTCGATCTTGGCTTCACCGGTGTCGAGTTGCACGTCGGCGTGGTCGCCCACGATCAGTGCGCCATTGTCGCGAACGCGGACGTTGCCGCTCAGTTCGCCACGGCTCTCGGCCTGGTACAGGTTCGCTTCGTCGGCTTCGACCTGCATGCTGCCCTGACGCATGACCACGTCACCGGCCAGGGTAGCGACCTGTTCATCCTGCTTGTAGCGAGAGGCTTTGGCGCCGAGAAAGGTCGGAGCGTCACTTTTATTCGTCTTGTCATTCATGCCAGGACGAATCGGTTCGATATAGGAACCAGAGCAGTAAGGACCGGTTTCGGCCAATTGCGCTGCAGTGAGCTTCTCGCGCGGAACCCAGTCGAGGTGGCTGTAGTCTTCACTACGCGACTTCAGGCCGCGGCCCTTGGACTCGGTAACCAGCACAGGTTTGGCGCCGGTGTCTGCGCTGGAGCCGGTGTCTGCCGGGGCTTCGCCAGTGGCGGAAACTGCGCTGCCGTCATGGACGGGGCGTGGCGGCAATGCAGCAGCCGGCGCCTTTGGCGCACAGTCCCAGGCACCCGAAGCAGAGACTGAGCAGTCATACTGTTCCGCGGCGACCACGAACGAAGTGGCTAGAGGTTGCAGGGCCAGCAGACTGCCGGTAACCAACAACGGAAATTTTTTACGAAACGCGGGGGATTTCAATGCCATCTTATTAGTCCGGGCTTCCTGCGTGCCATCTGCCCGCGGTGTGGGCCGCACGCCTCTCGATGGTCTGAAAAAGATGCTGGATAATAAAGCATGACCCGCTTGACGGCTAGCGCCGTCGGAGACCCTTGCAATGCCTGACCAAGATGTACGCTTGCAACACCTGAAAGTTTGGCTCGATGAACAGTTGGCTATCCTCTTTGCAGAACAAAGTTGGGGCGCCGTGCCCCCGGCCACGTTGACTGCGGCCAGTAGCGACGCGAGTTTTCGGCGCTATTTCCGCTGGGAAGGCGCGGGCCGAAGTTTCGTCGTGATGGACGCGCCGCCGCCCCAGGAAAACTGCAAACCCTTCGTGGATATCGCTTTTCTGCTGGCGAAATCCGGAATAAACGTGCCGAAAATTTATGCCGAAGACCTCGATCGGGGTTTTCTTTTGCTCAATGACCTGGGCAATAAGACTTACCTGGACGTGATCGACAGCGAAAATGCCGATGATTTGTTCAAGGACGCCCTGCAAGCGTTGCTGGCTTTTCAGCAGTTGCCGATGGTAGCGCCGCTGCCAAGTTATGACGTGGCGCTGCTGCGTCGCGAGCTGGAACTGTTCCCTGAGTGGTACGTGAAATGCGAACTGGGCATTGAATTCGACGCGGCGCAGCAAGTGCTCTGGCAGCATGTCAGCGACCTGCTGATAGACAGCGCTCTGGCTCAGCCCAAAGTCCTGGTGCATCGCGACTACATGCCGCGCAACCTGATGATCAGCGAGCCGAATCCCGGCGTGCTGGATTTCCAGGACGCGGTCTACGGGCCCGTGACCTATGACGTGACCTGCCTGTTCAAGGACGCCTTCCTCAGCTGGCCTGAAGAGCGTGTGCGTGGCTGGCTGGAAGATTACTGGCAGCAAGCCGGCGCGCTCGACATCCCGGTGCAGCCTGACTTCGAAGATTTCCTGCGCGCCAGCGACCTGATGGGCGTGCAGCGCCACTTGAAAGTCATCGGCATTTTCGCCCGCATCTGCCATCGCGATGGCAAGCCACGCTACCTCGGCGATGTGCCGCGCTTCTTTGCTTACATAGACGCGGTCATCGCCCGTCGCCCTGAACTGGCGGAGCTGGGTGAATTGCTGGCCGGTCTGCGTGCTGGAGCGACTGCATGAAGGCAATGATTCTGGCCGCGGGTAAGGGCGAGCGCATGCGTCCGTTGACCCTGACCACGCCAAAGCCGCTGGTTCGTGTCGGCGGAGTGCCCCTGATCGAGTATCACCTGCGAGCGTTGGCGGCTGCAGGGTTTACCGAGATCGTGATCAACCATGCCTGGCTCGGTCAGCAGATCGAGGATTATCTGGGGGATGGTTCGCGGTATGGCGTGAGCATTCAGTTCTCGGCGGAAGGTGAGCCGCTGGAGACCGGCGGCGGTATTTTCCGTGCGTTGCCGTTGTTGGGTGACGAGGCCTTTGTGGTGGTCAATGGTGACATCTGGACCGACTACGACTTCAGCGTGTTGCATCAGCCCATCGTCGGGCTTGCTCATCTGGTATTGGCGGACAACCCGGCGCATCACCCGAGTGGAGATTTCACTTTGGTCGATGGCCATGTTCAGGACGGTCGGCCGGATGCATCAACCCTGACCTACAGCGGCATCGCCGTGTTGCATCCGCAGCTGTTTGACGGTTGCTCGGCCGGGGCCTTCAAGCTTGCGCCGCTGCTGCGCAAAGCCATGGCTGACGGGCAAGTGACCGGCGAACACCTGAATGGGCAGTGGGTGGATGTCGGCACTCACGAGCGTCTGGCTGAAGTCGAAACTCTGATAGAAGCGAGACGCTGACATGTTATGGCCAGGGACTCTGATTGGAGCCGGAGCGGGCTTTGCCATAGCCAGCATTCCGGGGGCCATGCTCGGCGCTTTATTGGGACAGGCGCTGGACCGGCGCTTGCACCTGCAGAGCTGGGCGCATCTATGGGAAAAATTCGGTGGCCGCTCGGTGCTGCGCAATGATGAACTGCTGTTCGTGTTACTGGGCCGATTGGCCAAGAGCGATGGGCGGGTAGTGGATGGGCACATCCAGCAGGCGCGGCAGGAAATGCGCTCGCTGGAGATGACCGAATCGGCGCAACGTCGGGCGATTGCGGCGTTCAATCGCGGTAAGTCGGGGCATGATCGGTTGCGCGGTTATCTGCGACGCCTGAGTGCTCAACCCCATGCAGCGGAAGGTGTGTTACGCGCCTGTTGGCGGATGGTCTGGGCTGATGGCCGCGCCGGTAGCAGTGAGCGCGAGCTGATTGCCCAGTGGGGCAAATGGCTGGGGTGGACGCAGCAACAAGTCCAGGCACTGGCGAGCGACTACGAGCCGAAACGCCCATTGGCCAGTGGCGCCGTGACGTACCAGGACGCCTTGCGGCTATTGGGAGTGTCGGCGACCAGTGAGCCGGCGCAAATCAAGCGCGCCTATCGACGCCTGCTCAGTCGCCATCATCCGGACAAGATTGCCGGCAGTGGCGCGACGGCGTTGCAGGTACGTGAGGCAACGGACAAGACTCGTGAATTGCATACGGCCTATACGTTGATTCGTGAGCGGCGGGATTTTCGGTAGCAGGGCAGAGTTGTGTTGCCAGTGATTCCGTCTTCGCGGGCAAGCCCGCTCCCACAGGTTTTATGTCGATAGCAAAAATTGTGTACGACTCAAATCCTGTGGGAGCGGGCTTGCCCGCGATGAGGGCGACTCGGTCTATCAGTCCGCCACAGGCTGCGGATTCAACCAGCCCCGCACCCGACGCACCAATTGCTCTTGCTCGGCCTTGGCATTCCCCGGCAAAGCCTTGAGCGAAACCTGATTGAACCCCGAAGTTTTCAAGCGCTTGCTGGCCTGCAAGCGTTCCAGCGCCGCGTTACGGTCTACCGGCTTGTCCATATAGAAGATATCGGCGGTAGGCAGCTTCAAGGTGGGTGTGAGCTCAGCCAGCTCGGGCTTCGCCGTAACGGGCGTCTGGGCGGCGACCATCACGAGCTTCTCGACTTGCGATGGCTGTTTCTCGCTCAGATAACGCGCGGCCCAGTAAGCACCGGTACCATGGCCCAATACGACGATACTGCGAGCGCTTTGCTGTTCGGCGTAGGCGATGGCTGCATCGATGCGCGCGAAGATTCGCTCCGCGTCGGCTTTGGCCTGTTCTTCGGTGGTTTCGACGATGGCCTTGTCGGCCACATCCGCTTCGCCGCCGGCCGCCTGTTCGATGGGCGTCGCAGTCGTGGAGTCTTTGCTGCCGGCATCAGGCGTTTTGGGCGCTGGCGCCACTTCGACGATACGTGGCGCAATGACTTCGCTTTGCAGGTCCGGCAAGGTGATACTCAGGCTGCTCCACTCGACGTCCGGCAACTTGCGCCGCAATGGGCTGATCGCTTGCGGCCAGTCAACGGTTTCACCGGCGCCCGGGATGATAATCACCGCGCCTTTGGGTTCGGCGGTATTGGCCGGTTTCCACAAGGCGAGAAAGCTGTCGGTGCCGGCTTGCAGTTGTTGCTGTTCCTGCGCAGGGATTTTTCGCTCAAGTGCTGCCGCTTCTTCCTGACTACGCTCAAGCAGTGGCTGGCGTTCGACCGGTTTTTCTTCTGCGGGTGTTTCCGCAGCTGCGGGTGCCGGGTCGGCCGCCTCGACGGAAAACGCGCAAGGCAGGATCAACGACAGGCACAATGCTGGCAGTGCCAGGCGGTAGACAGGGGGCATCGGATATTCCAGGCCAGAAGTTAATCCGGCAGCCTAATGGGTTGATCAGTATTTGTCAGTGTGAGACTTCGATGATGCATTTTCGCTGCCTGTGGGTTATCGGCTGTTTGTGGTTTCCCTTGATGGGCTGGGCCGCGCCCGCGCCACCGGCGCATGTCGTGCACCTGTTGCCAGCGCAACAACAATGGCTGGCTCAGCATGGCGAGTTGAGGGTCGGAGTGGTGTTGCAAACACCCTATGCCCAATACGATCGCCGCTTGCAGCGCCTGTCGGGGGTGAACATCGAGCTGATGAAGTGGCTGGCCAAGGCGCTCAAGATCGAACTGAGCTGGCGCAATTATCCTGATCTTGCGCAATTGGAAGCCGCCGCCCGTGAAGGCGACATCGATATCGCGCCGGGGCTGACGCAAACCCCCGCGGCTTTGCGGCTCTGGCAATTTTCCGACCCTTACATGCGGGTGCCGCAACTGGTGGTCAGCGACCAGAAGAGCACCGGTGCGGTAGAGCTGGAAAAGCTCGACAGCCAGACCCGCGTTGCCGTGCGCATGCCCAGCGTCACCGCCGATTATCTGCGCAGCAATTATCCTCATCTGAACCTGCAAGGCGTGCCTCTGGAGCGCCAGGCGCTGCAATTGTTGTTGAGTCAGCAGGCCGGTTACGCCGTGGTCGATGAGGCGCAGTTCGGGCGTCTGTCTGCCGAGCCTGAGTTCTCCGGGTTGGCCGTGGTGGGTGATATCGGTTTCCCGCAGCTGCTGCGAGTGGCCACGCGTCGGGACTGGCCGGAGTTGGCCGGCATCGTCGAAAGTGCGCTACGGGCGATCCCGGCCAAGGACCTCGAACAACTGCACAACCAATGGGTGCAACCCAAGTACCCGCGACTGTCCGAGTCGCCGGGTTTCTGGCAAAACCTCAGCCTGCTCTTGGTGGTGTTACTGCTGAGCAGCATGGCCATTGTGTTCTGGCAACGTCGTCAGCAACACAGTCTGGAGCAACGATTGCTGGCGGCGCGCGAAGACATTGCCCTGCGCGAGGCCAGCGAAGAGGCCTTGCGCCTCACGCAGTTTTCCATCGATCAGAGCACCGTCGGCATTCTCTGGGTCAACTGGGACAGCCATGTGCGCTACGCCAACCGCGCGGCGGAAACCATGCTCGGCTACCCGGCGGGCGGGATCATTGATCGGCCATTGATCGACTTCGAACCCGGTTTGCACATGGACCGCTGGCTGAACCTGTGGAAACGCGCCCGGGCCAGTGACGAAGGGCCGCAAAGTTTCGAAACCAATTGCGTGCGAGCGGATGGCAGTATTCTGCCGGCGGATGTTTCATTGAGCTTCTTGCGTTTTCGCGATGGCGAATACCTGGTGGTTTATCTCAATGATGTCACCGAGCGTCGTCGCGCCCTGGCCGCGTTGCAGGAAAGCGAGGCGCGGCTGCAAGGGATTGCCGCCAACGTCCCCGGCCTGGTCTTTCGTCTGGAGCGCGCGCCGGTGACCGGACAGATCGACTTTGCCTACATCAGTGAAGGCAGCGAGAGCCTGGTGGGATACTCGCCGGCCACGCTGGCCCATCGGGACAAAGGCTTGCGCAGCCTGGTGCATCCGGACGACAAAGCCAGTTATCACCAGACTCAGGATCATGCGCTGGACACCGACAGCGACTGGTCGTGGCAGGGACGGATTCTGACCCGTCAGGGCGAGCAGCGCTGGGCCGAAATCAAGGCCATCACCCGCCGGCTTGAAGATGGCGCCTATGTCTGGGACGGGATCGTCTGGGACATCACCGAGAGCAAGCGCATCGAACTGGAACTGGCCAGTTCCCGCGAGCAATTGCGCGAGTTGTCCGCCCACCTGGAGAGCGTGCGGGAAGAGGAAAAGGCCCGCATCGCCCGGGAAGTTCACGACGAGCTGGGTCAGATGTTGACCGTACTGAAGCTGGAAACGTCCATGTGTGAACTGGCCTACGCCCAGCTCGACCCAGGTCTGCATGAGCGCTTGAACAGCATGAAACGGTTGATCGCTCAGCTGTTTCAACTGGTGCGCGATGTGGCCACGGCGCTACGGCCGCCGATTCTCGATGCCGGGATCGCCTCGGCCATCGAATGGCAGGCGCGACGGTTCGAGGCGCGCACGCAGATCCCGTGCCTGGTGCAAGTGCCGGATAACTTGCCGGTGCTCAGTGACGCCAAGGCCATCGGGCTGTTCCGGATTCTTCAGGAAGCGCTGACCAATGTCATGCGCCACGCCCAGGCGCATACTGTTGAACTGACGCTGGCCCTTGAGGGCAATGAACTCTGTCTGACGGTCAGCGATGATGGCGTAGGATTTGTCGCCGCCACTGGCAGGCCGACATCCTTTGGTGTGGTCGGCATGCGTGAGCGGGTGTTGATCATGGGCGGGCAGTTGTTGCTTGAGAGTGAGCCGGGAGAGGGGACGACCCTGACGGTGCGAGTGCCGCTGGATGAAGCCTGAAAAATTTACGGTGTCTGTACTCGCGAATGATCTTGGCTCTGACATAAGAAAAATGGAGAAGAACGTGATCCGTGTACTGGTAGCCGAAGACCACACCATCGTTCGCGAAGGCATCAAGCAATTGATCGGCCTGGCCAAGGACTTGCTGGTGGTCGGGGAGGCGAGTAATGGCGAGCAGTTGCTAGAGACCTTGCGCCATGTTCCCTGCGAAGTGGTGTTGCTGGACATCTCCATGCCCGGAGTCAACGGCCTGGAAGCGATTCCGCGGATTCGCGCCTTGAACAATCCCCCGGCGATTCTGGTGCTGTCGATGCATGACGAAGCGCAAATGGCCGCTCGGGCGTTGAAGGTGGGCGCCGCAGGTTATGCGACCAAGGACAGCGATCCGGCATTGCTGCTGACGGCAATCCGCAAAGTTGCGGCGGGCGGGCGATACATCGATCCGGACCTGGCCGATCGTATGGTCTTCGAAGTCGGCCTGACGGATTCGCGGCCATTGCACTCGTTGCTGTCGGAGCGTGAATTCTCGGTGTTCGAGCGCTTGGCCCAAGGTGCCAACGTCAACGACATCGCGCAACAACTGGCCCTGAGCAGCAAAACCATCAGCACCCACAAGGCGCGGCTGATGCAGAAACTCAACATCACCTCCCTGGCCGAACTGGTGAAGTACGCGATGGAGCACAAACTCCTCTGATACACCCTATCCACGGATTCACTGCAAATCCCTGTGGGAGCGGGCTTGCCCGCGATTGCGGTTTGTCAGTCGATAGGATTTTGAATGTTCCACCGTCATCGCGGGCAAGCCCGCTCCCACAGGACCGTGGTGGCATGTCCATTTGCGACAGGCTCACAAAGCCGCTTTTGCCTGTTCTTGCGGCTTGCAGCTCACCGCCTGTCGCGATCCCGAATCGACATATCCATCCCCGCCATCCTTGTAGGGCAATCCCTACCCCCAACCTTCCATCCGGCTGAGGCGATTCTCTCCTGCGCCCCGATTTGCGTGGCTCCCAGCGTCCACTAGGCTTAGTCCACAGCAGTCATCAATAACAAAGGTGTGGGTATGAGCCAGGTTGATTCAAGCGCAGGGGCCAGCGATATTCTGGTCAGCTTTCGTGGAGTGCAAAAGAGCTACGACGGCGAGAACCTGATCGTCAAAGACCTCAACCTGGATATTCGCAAAGGCGAATTCCTCACCTTGCTCGGGCCGTCCGGCTCCGGCAAGACCACCAGTCTGATGATGCTCGCCGGTTTCGAAACGCCGACCGCAGGCGAAATTCAACTGGCCGGGCGTTCCATCAACAACGTGCCGCCGCATAAACGCGACATCGGCATGGTGTTCCAGAACTACGCGTTGTTCCCGCACATGACGGTTGCCGAGAACCTGGCGTTCCCGCTGACCGTGCGCGGCTTGAACAAGAGCGATGTCAGTGACCGGGTCAAACGTGTCTTGAGCATGGTTCAGCTCGACACCTTCGCCCAGCGTTATCCAGCGCAACTGTCCGGCGGTCAGCAGCAGCGTGTGGCCTTGGCCCGTGCGTTGGTGTTCGAACCGCAACTGGTGCTGATGGACGAACCTCTCGGCGCACTGGACAAACAACTGCGCGAACACATGCAGATGGAAATCAAACACCTGCACCAGCGTCTCGGCGTGACCGTGGTCTACGTGACCCACGACCAGGGCGAAGCCCTGACCATGTCCGACCGTGTGGCGGTTTTCCATCAAGGTGAAATCCAGCAGATCGCACCACCGCGCTCCCTCTATGAAGAGCCGAAAAACACCTTCGTCGCCAACTTCATCGGCGAAAACAACCGTCTCAATGGCCGCTTGCACAGCCATACCGGCGACCGCTGCGTGGTTGAGCTCGGTCGCGGTGAAAAGGTCGAAGCGCTGGCGGTCAACGTCGGCAAGACCGGCGAACCCGTCACGCTGTCGATTCGTCCGGAACGCGTGAGCCTCAATGGCTCGAGCGAGTCCTGCGTCAACCGCTTCTCAGGGAGGGTGGCGGAATTTATCTATCTGGGCGACCACGTCCGGGTTCGCCTGGAAGTCTGCGGCAAGACCGACTTCTTCGTGAAACAACCGATTGCCGAGCTCGATCCCGCGCTCGCTGTCGGCGACGTGGTACCGCTTGGCTGGCAGGTCGAACACGTTCGCGCGCTCGACCCACTTCTAGAGGCGCATTGATCGCCCCCCTGCTTCACCAACACTAACCCTGCAGTTGGAGAACAATAAATGTTGAGATCCCTGAAATTCACCGCTTTGGTCATGGGCATGATCGGCGCGGCACACGCAATGGCGGCGGGCCCGGACCTGACCGTGGTGTCCTTTGGCGGGGCGAACAAGGCGGCGCAGGTCAAGGCCTTCTACGCACCGTGGGAAGCAGCGGGCAACGGCAAAATCATCGCTGGCGAGTACAACGGCGAGATGGCCAAGGTCAAAGCCATGGTCGACACCAAGAGCGTGTCCTGGGACCTGGTGGAAGTTGAATCGCCAGAACTGTCCCGTGGTTGCGACGAAGACATGTTCGAGCAACTCGACCCTGCGCTGTTCGGCAAGACCGAAGACTATGTCAAAGGCGCTATCCAGCCATGCGGCGTGGGTTTCTTCGTGTGGTCGACCGTGCTGGCCTACAACGCCGACAAGCTGAAAACCGCTCCGACCAGCTGGGTGGATTTCTGGGACACCAAGAAATTCCCGGGCAAACGCGGCCTGCGTAAAGGCGCCAAGTACACCTTGGAATTCGCTTTGATGGCCGATGGCGTTGCACCGAAAGACGTCTACAAAGTGCTGGCCGGCAAAGACGGTCAGGACCGTGCGTTCAAGAAACTTGATGAGCTCAAACCAAGCATTCAGTGGTGGGAAGCCGGCGCACAACCGCCGCAATACCTCGCCTCCGGTGACGTGGTCATGAGCTCGGCCTACAACGGCCGGATCGCGGCGGTACAGAAAGAAAGCAACCTGAAAGTGGTGTGGAACGGCGGTATCTACGACTTCGACGCATGGGCGATTCCAAAAGGCCTGGATAAAACCCGCGCTGAAGCGGCGAAGAAATTCATCGCGTTCTCGGTGGCTCCGCAGCAGCAGAAGACCTACTCGGAAAACATCGCTTACGGCCCGGCCAATACCCAAGCCGTGCCGTTGTTGTCCAAGGATGTCCTGAAAGACATGCCGACCACCCCGGAAAACATCGCCAATCAGGTGCAGATCGACGTCAGCTTCTGGGCTGACAACGGCGAGCAACTGGAGCAGCGCTTCAATTCCTGGGCTGCCAAGTAACCACGCCACACGGGACGACGGTTCACCGGATGATCGTTCCCACGCTCTGCGTGGGAATGCCGCCCGGGACGCTCCGCGTCCCTGTGACGCAGAGCGTCACTGGATGCGTTTCCACGCAGAGCGTGGGAACGATCAGCACCAAAAGTTCGAGGCGGCGTTTGCCACCTTTGCAATGATCAAAGATTTCCGGAGTACGCCATGGCTATCGCCGTTCCCGTGAACGCGGGCACTGACCCCACCTTGAAGCAGCGGCTCAAGCACGCCGAGCGGATCAACCGCTGGAAAGCTCAAGCCTTGATCGCGCCGTTGGTGCTGTTTCTGTTGCTGGTGTTCCTGGTGCCGATCGTGGCGCTGCTCTTCAAAAGCGTCGGTAACCCGGAAGTGGTCGGCACCATGCCGCGCACCGTGGCAGCCATCGCCAGTTGGGATGGCCGAGGCCTGCCGGCAGAGCCTGTGTACAAGGCCGCCAGCGAAGACCTCGCCGAAGCCCGCAAGAATCAGACCTTGGGCGACTTGTCCAAGCGCTTGAACATGGAGTTGGCCGGCTACCGCAGCCTGCTGACCAAAACCGCACGCGCCTTACCGTTCGCCACCGAACCGGCCTCCTATAAAGAAGCGCTGGAAGGCCTCGACGAGCGCTGGGGTGATCCGGCCTATTGGCAGGTCGTGCGTCGCAACACCAGTAACATTACGCCTTATTACCTGCTGGCGGCTGTCGATCACCGTATCGACGACCTGGGGGAAGTTGCCCCGGCCACCCCCGATCAGGCGATCTACCTCGATATCTTCGCCCGCACCTTCTGGATGGGCCTGATCATCACCCTGATCTGCCTGGTGCTGGCCTACCCGCTGGCCTACCTGCTGGCGAACCTGCCATCGCGGCAAAGCAACCTGTTGATGATTCTGGTGCTGTTGCCGTTCTGGACCTCGATTCTGGTGCGAGTCGCCGCGTGGATCGTGTTGCTGCAATCGGGCGGCTTGATCAACAGTGGCCTGATGGCCATGGGCATTATCGATAAGCCGCTGGAGCTGGTGTTCAACCGCACCGGGGTCTACATCTCGATGGTGCACATCCTGCTGCCGTTCATGATTCTTCCGATCTACAGCGTGATGAAAGGCATCTCACCGACTTACATGCGCGCGGCGATTTCCCTCGGCTGCCACCCGTTCGCCAGTTTCTGGCGGGTGTATTTCCCGCAGACCTATGCCGGTGTCGGCGCCGGTTGCCTGTTGGTGTTCATCCTCGCCATCGGCTACTACATCACCCCGGCATTGCTGGGCAGCCCGAACGATCAGATGGTCAGCTATTTCGTCGCCTTCTACACCAACACCAGCATCAACTGGGGCATGGCGACCGCGCTCGGTGGGCTGTTGCTGCTGGCGACCGTGGTGCTTTATCTGATTTACAGCTGGCTGGTGGGCGCCAGTCGCCTGCGCCTGAGCTAAGGGGAGAATGAAATGCTGAGTCCTTATATGTCGCCCATCGAACGGGTGTGGTTCTACAGCTTGCGGATTCTCTGCGGCTTGATTCTGTTGTTCCTGATCCTGCCGGTGCTGGTGATCATTCCGCTGTCGTTCAACTCGGGGAGTTTCCTGGTCTATCCGCTGCAGGGCTTTTCGCTGCACTGGTACCAGGATTTCTTCGCCTCGGCGGAATGGATGCGTTCGTTGAAGAACAGCATGATCGTGGCCCCGGCAGCGACGGTTCTGGCGATGATCTTCGGCACGCTGGCGGCGATCGGCCTGACCCGGGGTGATTTCCCGGGCAAACCGCTGGTGATGGCGCTGGTGATCTCGCCGATGGTGGTGCCGGTAGTGATCATTGGTGTGGCCAGTTACCTGACTTTTGCCCCATTGGGATTTGGCAACAGCTATATCTCGCTGATTGTGGTGCACGCCGTTTTGGGTGTGCCGTTTGTGATCATCACGGTATCGGCGACCTTGCAGGGGTTTAACCAGAACCTGGTGCGGGCCGCTGCAAGCCTGGGGGCTTCGCCGCTGACCGCGTTTCGTCGGGTGACCTTGCCGTTGATTGCGCCGGGTGTGATTTCCGGTGCGCTGTTTGCCTTTGCCACCTCATTCGATGAAGTGGTGGTGACGCTGTTCCTCGCCGGTCCCGAACAAGCGACCTTGCCTCGTCAGATGTTCAGCGGCATCCGCGAAAACCTCAGCCCGACGATTGCGGCTGCCGCGACACTGTTGATTGCGTTCTCGGTGATCCTGCTGCTGACGCTGGAATGGCTGCGTGGGCGCAGCGAGAAACTGCGTACTGCGCAGGTCTGAAGCCACAGGCGGAAAAAATGTGGGAGCGGGCTTGCCCGCGATGGCGTCATGACATTCAACATCCATGTTGACTGATACACCGTCATCGCGGGCAAGCCCGCTCCCACAGTGATCTAGAGTGTTTTCGGAATCGCGGGTCATTTGTTATCTGAATAGCAGACAAACCCCAATCCCCAGCTACTATTGTGCCCAGCTCCCCTATCTATAAGAGGCTGCGCACATGAGTCTTTCCTCTTTCAAAATTGCTCACAAACTGATCACTGGCGCAGGTGCCATCGAGCAACTGGCGGCAGAGCTCACACGCCTGGATGTCGACAACCCGCTGATCGTTACCGACGCTGCTCTGGTCAAGTCCGGCACGGTAGAGCTGGCGCTGGCGCAGCTGGGCGAGCGCAGTTACGAGATTTTCGACCGGGTGTTGCCGGACCCGGAAATCGCCATCGTCGAAGATTGCATGCGGGTTTACCGTGAAGGCGGGCATGACGGGCTGATCGGCCTGGGCGGTGGCAGTGCCATCGACATCGCCAAGAGTGTTGCAGCCTATGCCGGTTACCACGGCGAGCTGCAGGACTTGTTCGGCGTCGATCAGGTGCCGCGCAAAGGCCCACCGCTGATTGCCATCCCGACCACTGCCGGCACCGGTTCGGAAGTGACTAACGTTGCGATTCTTTCCGACAAGGTCGCGCAGTTGAAGAAGGGCATCGTCAGCGATTACCTGCTGCCTGACGTGGCGCTGGTCAGTCCGCAAATGACCCTGACCTGCCCGCGCAGTGTCACCGCCGCCAGTGGCGTCGATGCGCTGGCGCACGCCATCGAGTCCTATCTTTCGCTCAATGCCTCGCCAATCACCGATGCCCTGGCCATTGGCGCGATCAAACTGATTACCAAAGCGCTGCCCAAGGCCTACGCCAATCCATCCCATCTGCAAGCCCGCGAAGACATGGCCACCGCCAGCCTGATGGCCGGCATGGCGTTCGGCAATGCCGGGGTCGGCGCGGTGCATGCGTTGGCGTACCCACTGGGCGGGCGGTTCAATATTGCCCATGGCGTCAGCAATGCCTTGCTGCTGCCTTATGTCATGACCTGGAACAAGATGGCTTGCGTGGAGCGTATGCAGGATATTGCCGAAGCCATGGGGGTGAAGACTGCTCAGTTGAGCGCGAACGAAGCGGCGGACAAAGCCGTGGAGGCGATGACCGAGCTGTGCGCCGCGGTGGAAATCCCGTTGGGCCTGCGCAGTTTCGGGGTGTCCGAGGACGCGATCCCGGCCATGGCCGTTGAAGCCGCCGGCATCGAGCGCCTGATGCGCAATAATCCGCGCAAGCTGAGCACCGTCGATATCGAGAAGATCTACCGAGCGGCCTATTAATACCCAATCATCGCAGCACGGTGCGCGCGTCAAAGCATGAGGTATACAATGCGCGCCATCGTGATTCTGCTCAAAAAAGGTGCGTCATGCAGCCCTTCGTCATTGCTCCGTCGATTCTCTCCGCCGACTTCGCCCGCCTGGGCGAGGAAGTGGACAACGTCCTGGCCGCCGGCGCCGACTTCGTGCACTTCGATGTCATGGACAACCACTACGTGCCAAACCTGACCATCGGCCCGATGGTGTGCTCCGCGCTGCGCAAGTACGGCGTGACCGCGCCGATCGACGCACACCTGATGGTCAGCCCGGTGGACCGCATCGTCGGTGACTTCATCGAGGCCGGCGCGACCTACATCACCTTCCACCCGGAAGCCACGCTACACGTCGACCGTTCCCTGCAACTGATCCGTGAAGGCGGCTGCAAGGCAGGCCTGGTGTTCAACCCGGCGACCCCGCTGGACGTGCTCAAGTACGTGATGGACAAGGTCGACATGATCCTGCTGATGAGCGTCAACCCGGGCTTCGGCGGGCAAAAGTTCATTCCGGCCACCCTCGACAAGCTGCGTGAGGCACGAGCGCTGATCGATGCTTCCGGGCGTGACATTCGCCTGGAGATCGACGGCGGGGTGAACGTGAATAACATTCGTGAAATCGCGGCGGCGGGTGCTGACACCTTTGTCGCCGGTTCGGCGATCTTCAATGCGCCGAACTATCAGGAAGTGATTGAAAAAATGCGTTCCGAACTGGCGTTGGCTCGCCCATGAGCGGTTTTGAGCAGCTGTTCCCGGGGCGTCTGCCGCGGCTGGTGATGTTCGATCTGGATGGCACGCTGGTCGATTCGGTCCCTGACCTCGCAGCGGCCGTGGATAACATGCTGCTCAAACTCGGGCGTCAACCTGCCGGTATCGGATCGGTGCGGGAGTGGGTTGGCAACGGCGTGCACATGCTGGTGCGCCGGGCGTTGGCCAACCACATCGACGGCGAGGGTGTCGATGAGGTCGAGGCCGAGCATGCCCTGGAATTGTTCAACGGCTTTTATGAGGACGGTCACGAACTGACGGTGGTTTACCCCGGCGTGCGTGACACCCTCAAGTGGCTGAACAAACAAGGCGTCGAAATGGCGCTGATCACCAACAAGCCGGAGCGCTTCGTCGCGCCGCTGCTGGATCAGATGAAGATCGGCCGTTACTTCAAATGGATCATCGGTGGCGACACCTTGCCGAAGAAGAAACCGGACCCGGCCGCGCTGTTTTTCGTGATGAAAATGGCCAACATTCCGGCGTCGCAATCGTTGTTCGTCGGCGACTCGCGCAGCGATGTGCTGGCGGCGAAAGCGGCGGGGGTCAAATGCGTGGCCCTTAGTTATGGCTATAACCACGGTCGGCCGATTGCCGAAGAATCACCGGCGCTGGTGATCGATGATCTGCGCAAACTAATTCCCGGTTGCCTGGATCCGGCCGCTGAGATAACGTTGCCCGACGCTGTTCAATCCCCTCCTGGAAACGCCATCGTGGTGGTCACTCGCAAACTCTGGATGAAAGTCATCAAGGCCCTGGCCCGCTGGCGTTGGCGCGCCTGACTTGTTCCTGGCCGGCGTACCGGCGCGTTTGCACACCTGACCGTTAGACCCTCAAGCCACGAGGCACCTCATGATCCGCGAAGAATTCCTGCGTTTGGCCGCTGCCGGCTACAACCGCATCCCGCTTGCCTGCGAAACCCTGGCCGACTTCGACACGCCGCTGTCGATCTACCTGAAACTGGCCGACGAGCCGAACTCCTATCTGCTGGAGTCGGTGCAGGGCGGCGAGAAATGGGGCCGTTATTCGATTATCGGCCTGCCGTGCCGCACCGTACTGCGAGTTCACGATCATCACGTCAGCGTGACCCACGACGGCATCGAGATCGAAAGCCACGACGTTGAAGACCCACTGGCCTTCGTCGAAGCCTTCAAGGCGCGCTACAACGTGCCGACCATCGCCGGTCTGCCGCGCTTCAACGGCGGCCTGGTGGGCTACTTCGGTTATGACTGCGTGCGCTATGTGGAGAAGCGTCTGGGCAAATGCCCGAACCCGGATCCACTGGGTGTACCGGATATTCTGCTGATGGTGTCCGACGCCGTGGTGGTGTTCGACAACCTCGCCGGCAAGATGCACGCGATTGTCCTGGCCGATCCGTCGCAGGAAGACGCCTTCGAGCAAGGTCAGGCGCGTCTGCAAACGCTGCTGGAACAACTTCGCCAGCCAATCACTCCGCGTCGTGGCCTGGACTTCAGCAAACAGCAATCGGCTGATCCGGTGTTTCGCTCCAGCTTCACCCAGAACGATTACGAAAAAGCCGTCGACACCATCAAGGAGTACATCCTGGCTGGTGACTGCATGCAGGTTGTGCCGTCCCAGCGCATGTCGATCGACTTCAAGGCTGCGCCCATCGATTTGTACCGGGCGCTGCGCTGCTTCAACCCGACGCCTTATATGTACTTCTTCAACTTCGGCGACTTCCACGTCGTTGGCAGTTCGCCGGAAGTCCTGGTGCGGGTCGAAGACAACCTGATCACCGTGCGCCCGATTGCCGGCACCCGTCCGCGAGGGGCCAACGAAGAGGCTGACGTGGCGCTGGAAAAAGACCTGCTGTCGGATGACAAGGAAATCGCCGAGCACTTGATGTTGATCGATCTGGGCCGCAACGACACCGGTCGCGTCTCGGAGATCGGTTCGGTAAAACTCACCGAGAAGATGGTGATCGAGCGTTATTCCAACGTGATGCACATCGTGTCCAACGTTACCGGCCAATTGAAGGCCGGGCTGACGGCGATGGACGCACTGCGGGCGATCCTGCCGGCCGGCACACTGTCTGGCGCGCCGAAGATTCGCGCGATGGAAATCATCGACGAACTGGAACCGGTCAAGCGTGGCGTCTATGGCGGCGCGGTCGGTTACTTCGCCTGGAACGGCAACATGGACACCGCGATTGCGATCCGCACCGCCGTGATCAAGAACGGCGAACTGCACGTACAGGCCGGTGGCGGCATCGTCGCCGACTCGGTGCCGGCGCTGGAATGGGAAGAAACCCTGAACAAGCGTCGCGCCATGTTTCGTGCGGTGGCCCTGGCCGAGCAAACTCCGGATACCTGAGTTCACCGATAACCCTGTGGGAGCGGGCTTGCCCGCGATGGGGCCAGTACATTCAACATTGATGTTGTCTGTCAGTCCGCTATCGCGGGCAAGCCCGCTCCCACATGGATAGTGCTCATTTCAAAAAAACGCGGCGCCTGTAAGGCGGCCGCGTTTTTTATTGCCTGCGATTTAGAAGTCCAGCGCAACCCCAACGGTCAAACCTTGCTGGGTAAAGTCATCATCCTTGCGCAAGGTATAGCCGCCACGCAGCGCCAGGTCGGCGGTCAATTTGTGGCTGACCCCCAGGGTTAAGCGGTTGAGATGGCTTTGCGGTGTGTAGCCCTGAAGATTGAAGTCGAGGGACGGCAGGCTGTTGAGGGCAACATTCACTTTCTGGGTGTCGTCCTCGTATTCACGCTCGTGGGCATATTCGCCAAACACCTGGGTCTGACGGGTGAAGTTGTATTTGCCTTGCAAACCGACACCCAGGCGTTTCGAGTCTCGGGTCTGATCATCAAAGGTCAGCGCCGTGGAGCGGTTGCTGTTTTCCGAGTAGCCGTCGACTTCCACTTTGGCGTAATCGGCGCTGATGAACGGTGACAGGTGCCATTCGCTGCCCGGTTGGGCAATGTCATAGCCAAGGCGAGTACTGAAGGCCCAGAGATGGCCGTCGGTATCACCCTTTTCCGCGCCTTCGCTGACACCGAGGTCGAATTTGCGCTCTAGATTGTCGTAATCCAGCTTGCCACCGGTCAACGCGGCATCGGCCCACCAGCGATTCTGCTGGAACTGAGCGAAGGCGGTCGCCAGATAGCTATTGAGTTTGTAGTCCGAATCGTGACTACCTGCTTCCAGGTTCTGGCGATAGAAGCCTGCAGCCACACCGACGCGCCAGGCTTCATTGAGACGGTAGCTACCGCCAATATTCAGGTTGTAGCCGCTGCCGTCGGCGCTGGCGCCGCTGCTTTGGCTATCGATATCCAAATGCTGACCACCGCCGGCGACAATCGCGCGCCATTGGCCGACGGCCTGCCAGTTCTCCCAGTCGGATTGCCACTGGTTACGCAGTTCGTCCTGGTGCGCGCGTAAGGTGGCGTGGGCCATTTCTGGTAGCAGCGTCAGCTCCCAGGGTGCTGCCAGCAAGGAATAGGCGTAATCGGCTATCAGTTTTTGCCCGGTTTCGGTCGGGTGCACCCCATCGTTGTAGATCAGCTTGCTCGGATCCGGGGTGGCACTGTTGATGCCGTACACGGGGTTTTCCGTGCAATCGTTGCCGCTGAAGCAGGTAGCCGTCAGATTCTGGCCGACGGCAAGGCCGAAGCGCGCTGGGTCGGCGAAGGTTTCCTGCAACAGCAATGGAATGTTCAACGGGATGATTTCGGCATTGATCCCGGCGAGTCGGGTGACCAACTGCTGGTTGAAGGCGGCGCTCAGTTGTGAGGTAGCCGCCTGCAGGGGGGTGCCATTGATGGCGGGCGTCAAACCCAGGTCGGGCAGCAGCCATACCACGATGTACCGTGCGCCGGCGGTCTGCAAAACCTGGGCGCTGTCGGCCAGTCGATTCGCCGCGGCATTTGCCTGAGCACCACTTTGTACACGCCCCTGAAGAAAATCGTTACCACCTCCGGAAATGTAATACAGCGCATTCGGATCGGCGCTGAAGTTGTTTGTCGGCAGATAGCCCGAACGCGTGCGTTCACCCGTGGCGGATACGCTGGTGATCGAGGTGAGGATCTGGTCGGTGCGGTAACCTCCAGCGGCCCAGTTATTGCCATCCGGCAGGCCTTGGTTCGCACGCGCCGCCGAGGTTGAAGCGGCCGTCTGGTCCGGTGAAAACCCGAGCCTTTCACCTAGCAGTTGGGTCGAGTTGGCGGAATAGACTTCGCCGCTGCCGTTCTGGTAAACCGGCCCGGTCCGGTTGGTAAAGCGCAGGGTCGAACCGGGAGGGCCGCCCGTGTCGGTAAACTGCCCGGCATCGTTGAGGCTATCGCCGAAGACGATGAAATTCGAATAAGGGTTGGGCGCCGCGATCGCCTGGGTGCAGGCCATAGCGAGCAAGCAGCCGGCAAGCGGTACAGCCAACGTCTGTCTGATCATGAGCAAGTCCGTTTGTTATTGTTGTAGTGAGCAAAACGATAGTGCCAAAAACTATAGAGCCTGTTGCCGTTCGGCGCGAACCCGTCGATTGTTTCACGCGCTTCGATCGCCCCATATTGCACGCTCTGCCCAGCTAAGTTACTGTGCCAAGACGTATAGATGAGACCTTCCCCGTGTTGATCGTCAGCAAACTTCTGGATCAAGTCATCAAGGCACATGCCCGTTGGCGTTGGCGCGCCTGAATCCTTCTGCCGGCCCGGCCGGATCTTTACCGCTTTGCCTTCTTTACCCGCAAGACAAACCGCTTTGCAGCGCGACTCCAGCGACTGACAAAGTGCAGGACGTTGCGGGTAAATCATTCGAAGGCTGTATTCAAAGTCAGTAAATTCAAGAGGTTCTTAACGCCATGTTGCTGATGATCGATAACTACGACTCTTTTACTTACAACGTTGTGCAATACCTCGGTGAGCTCGGCTCCCAGGTCAAAGTCGTGCGCAACGATGAACTCACCATTGCCGAAATCGAAGCCCTCAACCCTGAGCGGATCGTCGTTTCACCCGGCCCTTGCACGCCGAACGAAGCAGGCGTGTCGATTGATGTGATCAAACATTTTGGCGGTAAATTGCCGATTCTCGGTGTTTGCCTGGGTCACCAGTCCATCGGCCAAGCCTTTGGCGGCGATGTGGTCCGTGCCCGTCAAGTCATGCACGGTAAGACTAGCCCGGTATTCCACGAGGACAAGGGGGTATTCGAAGGCCTGAATCGCCCGCTGACGGTCACCCGCTACCACTCGCTGATCGTCAAGCGTGAAACCCTGCCCGATTGCCTGGAGCTGACCGCCTGGACCCAGCTCGAAGACGGCTCGGTCGACGAGATTATGGGCTTGCGCCACAAGACGCTGAACATCGAGGGTGTGCAATTCCACCCTGAGTCTATCCTCACCGAACAGGGCCATGAGCTGTTCGCCAACTTCCTCAAACAAACCGGCGGCACGCGCTAAGGACTTTCCATGGATATCAAGACAGCCCTGAGCCGTATCGTCGGCCACCTCGACCTCAGTACCGATGAGATGCGCGATGTCATGCGCGAAATCATGACCGGGCAATGCACGGATGCGCAGATCGGCGCGTTCATGATGGCCATGCGCATGAAGAGCGAAAGCATCGATGAGATCGTCGGCGCCGTGACGGCGATGCGCGAATTGGCGGACAAAGTTGAACTCAATACCCTCGACGGCGTGGTCGATGTGGTCGGCACCGGCGGCGACGGTGCGAACATTTTCAACGTCTCCACGGCTTCCTCGTTCGTAGTCGCCGCAGCCGGTTGCACCGTAGCCAAGCACGGTAACCGTGCAGTGTCGGGCAAAAGCGGCAGCGCCGATTTGCTGGAAGCCGCGGGTATCTACCTGAACCTGACCCCGGTTCAGGTAGCGCGTTGCATCGACAACGTCGGTATCGGTTTCATGTTTGCCCAGACCCACCATAGCGCGATGAAGCACGCCGCCGGCCCGCGCCGCGAGCTGGGCTTGCGCACACTGTTCAACATGCTCGGCCCGCTTACGAATCCGGCCGGTGTGAAACATCAGGTGGTGGGTGTGTTCAGTCAGGCGTTGTGCCGGCCATTGGCCGAAGTTCTGCAGCGTCTGGGTAGCAAACACGTGCTGGTGGTGCATTCGAAGGATGGCCTGGACGAGTTCAGTCTGGCGGCACCGACCTTTGTGGCGGAATTGAAGAATGACCAGATCACCGAGTATTGGGTCGAACCCGAAGATCTGGGCATGAAGAGCCAGAGTCTGCACGGTCTGGCGGTGGAAAGCCCGGCAGCTTCCCTTGAGCTGATTCGCGATGCCTTGGGCAAGCGCAAGACCGAGAACGGTCAGAAAGCCGCCGAGATGATCGTGCTCAATGCCGGCGCCGCGCTGTACGCCGCCGACCATGCCAGCAGTTTGAAAGAAGGCGTTGCCCTGGCGCACGATGCGCTGCACACAGGCCTCGCTCGGGAAAAACTTGAGGAGTTGGGTGCATTTACCGCGGTATTCAAAGTGGAGAATGAGGGATGAGTGTACCGACGGTTCTGGAAAAAATTCTGGCCCGCAAAGTCCAGGAAGTCGCCGAGCGTAGCGCTCGTGTGAGCCTGGCAGAGCTGGAAAACCTGGCCAAGGCGGCCGATGCACCCCGTGGTTTCGCCAAGGCATTGATCGATCAGGCCAAGAAGAAACAGCCGGCGGTGATTGCTGAAATCAAGAAAGCTTCGCCAAGCAAGGGCGTGATTCGCGAGAACTTCGTGCCTGCGGACATTGCGAGGAGTTACGAAAAGGGCGGGGCGACTTGCCTGTCGGTGCTCACCGACATCGATTACTTCCAGGGTGCCGATGCGTATCTGCAACAGGCCCGGGCGGCGTGCAAGTTGCCGGTGATCCGCAAGGACTTCATGATCGATCCTTACCAGATCGTTGAATCCCGTGCCCTGGGCGCTGACTGCGTGCTGTTGATCGTCTCCGCACTGGACGACGTGAAAATGGCCGAGCTGGCGGCCGTGGCCAAAAGCGTCGGTCTCGATGTCCTAGTGGAAGTCCACGACGGCGACGAGCTGGAGCGGGCCTTGAAAACCCTCGACACGCCGCTGGTGGGCGTGAACAACCGCAACCTGCACACCTTCGACGTCAATCTGGAAACCACCCTCGACCTGTTGCCGCGTATCCCGCGCGATCGTCTGGTGATTACTGAAAGTGGCATTCTTAACCGGGCCGATGTCGAGCTGATGGAAATCAGCGACGTGTACGCATTCCTGGTCGGCGAGGCATTTATGCGCGCCGAAAGCCCGGGTGCCGAGCTGCAGCGCCTGTTCTTTCCCGAGCGTGGCGTTCCAGTGAGCGGTTCGACGCTCGACTGAAGACATCTTCGCAGGCAACCCGATCCCCTGTGGGAGCGGGCTTGCCCGCGAAGAGGCCATCAAGTACCCCAAAGACTTCATGTCTTACGGAGTCATCCATGCCCCAGCCAATTTCGCTGACCATCGAAGCCGGCCTGCTCGCCGAGCAGGATCTGCTGACCTCAGTCTGCGCTGGCGATTCAGAGTTCGCTCTGTTGTTCTGGCAACCCAGTGATCGGGCATTGGTCATGCCGCGCCGCTTGAATCGCTTGTCGGGTTTCGAAGCGGCGTGCGAGGTATCAGCGGCGGCGGGTTGGCCGGTATTATTGCGTGAAACCGGTGGTGAGCCGGTGCCGCAATCGGCATCCACCCTCAATATCGCGCTGGTCTATGCGCCACCGCGCAGCGAAGGTGACCTAAACCGTATCGAATCCGGTTACCGGCGTTTGTGCGATCCGATCTGTCAGTTGCTGGATGAGCTGGGCGGCACTTCGTCGCTTGGCGAAATCGACGGTGCGTTTTGCGATGGCCGCTTTAACGTCAATCTGGATGGGCGCAAGATGGTCGGCACTGCTCAGCGCTGGCGCCAGAGTCAGGGCGGTCAGCGTCCAGTGGGACTGGTGCATGGTGCAATGCTGCTGGATAACGAGCGCGAATCGATGGTCGCTGCGGTCAATCGCTTCAATGAAGCTTGCGGCCTGGAGCAACGGGTGCGTGCCGATAGCCACATCGGCCTGCATGAGAAGTTCACGGCGCCAGACGCGCTGACACGTCTCGACGGATTCTACCGGCAAATGCTGGCGCAGATGTTCGCCGCCTGAGTTTTCAAGCCTAGCGCGTACCGAAGACCACCATGGTCTTGCCTTTGACGTCGACCAGGTTGCGCTCTTCCAGATCCTTGAGCACGCGGCCGACCATCTCACGGGAACAACCGACAATCCGGCCGATTTCCTGACGGGTCACCTTGATCTGCATGCCGTCCGGGTGGGTCATGGCGTCAGGTTGCTTGCACAGCTCCAGCAGGCAGCGCGCCACGCGACCGGTCACGTCAAAGAATGCCAGATCGCCGACCTTGCGCGTGGTATTGCGCAGGCGTTGTGCGATTTGTCCGCTAAGCACGTAAAGAATGTCTGGATCCTGTTGGGACAGTTCGCGGAATTTCGCGTAGCTGATTTCCGCGACTTCGCATTCGACTTTGGCGCGCACCCAGGCGCTGCGCTCCTGTTCCAGCCCGGCTTGCTCAAACAGACCCAGTTCGCCGAAAAAATCCCCGGAGTTGAGGTAGGCGATGATCATTTCCCGGCCGTCGTCATCCTCAATCAGGATGGTCACCGAACCTCTGATGATGAAAAACAGTGTGTCCGAGCGGTCACCGGCACAAATGATGTTGCTCTTGGCGGCATAGCGACGGCGCTGGCAGTGCATCAACAGTTTGTCGAGGTTCTTGATTTTAGGTGTGGGGGTAATAGCAACCATGGTTGTATCCCGAAAAGACTGCACGGTGTGTTTGTTTTTTGTAGGAGCCGGCGAGGCCTGCGATCCTTTTTATTCGCTGCAAAGCTGGCTATGCGCCATTGGTTTGGCGCCAGCTTAACAGACACATTCCTTCAAGATTCGAGAATTTGCCTACGACGTAGATGGTTATGTCCCAGGAAGGCGAAACGCTGCCAATCAAGGGCCCTGTGCTAAGCTGGCGACCCTTTTTTAGACAGTGGAGTCTTGGCGATGAAGGCACGCATCCAATGGGCTGGCGAAGCCATGTTCCTCGGCGAATCCGGCAGCGGTCATGTCGTGGTCATGGACGGTCCGCCCGAAGCCGGCGGTCGTAACCTGGGTGTCCGGCCGATGGAAATGCTTCTGCTGGGTGTTGGCGGTTGCAGCAATTTTGATGTGGTCAGCATCCTCAAGAAGTCCCGTCAGGCCGTCGAAAGCTGCGAAGCCTTTCTCGAAGCCGAGCGTGCGACCGAAGATCCGAAGGTTTTCACCAAGATCCACATGCACTTCGTGGTCAAGGGCCGCGGGCTGAAAGAAGCCCAGGTCAAGCGCGCCATCGAGCTGTCGGCCGAGAAGTATTGCTCTGCCTCGATCATGCTCGGCGCGGCTGGCGTGGCGATTACCCACGACTACGAAATCATCGAACTCGGTTGAATCGACATTCAGCTGTCATGAACGCGATGTTGAAGGCAAGAAGCATTTCATCGACCACGAGATCAACTCGATCCAGAACTACTTGTCCGAAGACACCCGCGACGCGTACCAGATGACCGACGGTGAACCTGTTCCACACCAAAATGCTGTTGAAGCACTTCGAGCTGGATAACTACCTGTTCGGCGACGCCACCAGCAACCTGTCTTCTGAGCCGCGTGCCCAAGTGACTGCGCGTGTGAAACACGAAATGCTCGAAATCTTCTACGCGCGCAACTTGCCAAACTAAGATCTTCAAGTAAAAAAGGCGACTACCTTGCGGTAATCGCCTTTTTTATTGCTGCCTGTCAGACAGACCGTGCCATGGCACGGTCTGAAGACGCTTGCGTCAGATCCGATAAGTACTCTTCGTCATCACCTTGGCCAACAAACTCATCCCGAATTTCACTGGCGCCGGAAAACGAAATCCACCTGCATCCAGCGCACTTTCAGCATGATGCTCTTCATCGATGCGCATCTGCTCCAGGATCGCCCGGGACTTTTCGTCCTCGGCTGGCAGTTGCTCAAGGTGTTCGTTCAGGTGTTTGCAGACCTGATGCTCGGTGGCAGCAACGAAACCCAGGCTGACTTTGTCGCTGATCAGCCCGGCGACTGCGCCGATCCCGAACGACATGCCGTAGAACAGCGGATTGAGGATGCTGGTATGGCTGCCCAACTGATGAATGCGTTGTTCGCACCAGACCAGATGGTCGATTTCTTCTTCGGCGGCGTGCTCCATGGCGGCGCGCACTCTCGGCAGCTTGGCGGTCAGGGCCTGACCTTGGTATAGCGCCTGGGCGCAGACTTCGCCGGTATGGTTGATGCGCATCAAACCGGCGACGTGCCGGGTGTCCTCGTCGCTCATCTGCGCATCCGGCTGCACGATGGCAGGCGATGGACGGTAGGGCTGACCACTGAAGGGCAACAAAGTACGCATCGCGGCATCGGCTTGCAGCAGAAGACGGTCAATTGGCGAGTAGTGACGTTGGGTAGTCATGCTGACCTCCGGGAAGAATCTCGGCGGCCAGTTTAACCCAATCGGCCGGGGGAGGGTTTGCGCTGGGTCATTTGTGGTGGGAGCGACACCAACCTTGGAGCGAGGCTTGCCCGCGAAGGCGTCCTCAAGTGCGCCAAAAGCTTCGCGGGCAAGCCTCGCTCCTACAAGGGGAGGGCGGTGAATCAGCCCGGTGGCCAGTGCATCTGGCGTTGACCCAGCACGTGCATATGAATGTGATAGACGGTCTGCCCGCCCAATTCATTGCAGTTCATGACCACCCGGAAACCTTCTTCACAGCCCAATTCCAGAGCCAGACGCTGGGCCGTGAACAGAATATGTCCGGCCAAAGCCTTGTCGTCCTCGGTGAGGTCGTTAAGGGTGCGCACCGGTTTCTTCGGGACTACCAGGAAATGCACGGGGGCCTGTGGTGCGATGTCGTGGAAGGCCAGTACCTGGTCGTCCTCGTAAATGATCTTCGCCGGGATTTCCCGGTTGATGATCTTGGTGAACAGAGTATCCACAGCTGTTTTCTCCGTTGTTTGGGCTGGCCTGAGTGTAACCATGGGTTATGTCAGAGCCCAGCCTTTTGCCTTGAGGATTGATCAGCGCGGGCAATAGGCTTTGTTGACCATGCCTGCGATTGTCCGGGTCAGCCAGCGTGAGCCGAGCCGCGGCAGGAACGCGAACCAGCGATTCAGGCGACCGGGGATAATAATGGCGCGATTTTTCGCCAGCGCGCGCACGGTATAGAGCGCGACTTCTTCTGGACTCATTAGCAGTTTGCTCTCGACCAGTTTGTCGGTGTCCAGTTGCGCGGTGCGGAAAAACGCCGTGCGGGTCGGGCCGGGGCAGAGCACCGATACCTTGACCGCGCACTTTTTCAGTTCAACGCGCAAACCTTCGGAAAAATGCAGTACGTAAGCTTTGCTGGCGTAATAAGTGCTCATCCAGGGGCCGGGATGGAACGCCGCGACCGAGGCGACGTTCAGAATCTGTCCGCCGCCCTGCAAGGCCATGCTGTTGCCGATGGCATGGCACAAGCGAGTGAGGGCCAGGATGTTCACTTCGATCAGATCTTGCTCGGTCATCCAGTCCTGGGCCAGGAACGGGCCGCAGGTACCCATGCCGGCACAGTTGACCAGCAAATCTATCTGCCGGTCGCCTTCCTCCAGCTCCAGCAAAAAACCGGACAGCCTCAGCGGCTCGCCCAGGTCACAGGCACGAAACAACACTTCCACACCAAAACGTTGAGTCAGTTCAATCGCAATGCTTTCCAGCTGATCACGCTGTCGGGCCACCAGTATCAGGCTGCGGCCGCGCCGGGCCAGCGCTTCGGCCATCGCCAGGCCGATGCCGCTGGAAGCGCCAGTGATCAGAGCGTAACGGGTCATGCAGTTCTCCATCGCAACAGCTCCGCGCCGGCGACGCAGGTGTCACGGGCGGGGAGCGCTGTTCATTCTTTTGCAGAGTCTACAGGGGGCTCGGCTGCTTCGGCTGCATCATCGGATGAATTTGGCGCTTGTTCGGCCTCTTCGGCCGGCTCCACTTCAACTTCGTCGGTGATCATCGAGCTGCTTTGATAGGTGCTCTCGGTGGCGCTTTCGTACTCATCCTGAATCGCGGTGAGGCCTCCAGTCAGCCCGCCGACGAACATGATCGCGATAAACACCAGCCACAGCGAAGCCAGCACCCTGACCGCGTTGCTGTTGGGCGGTGGTGGTGCGCCATACCGGTTGGCCGTGTTGTTACCCGGCACAATCATTATTACAAACGGAAAAATGCTGCCCACGACCGGTACAAGGTTCAGCAGCCAGAGCCAGCCGGACCAGCCGATATCGTGCAGGCGCTGCACGCTGAACTGGATGCTGATGAAGGCGAGCACCACGACCAGGATAAAGGCGAGCAGGCCAGCGAGAATCAAGCCTGCAGTCGAGTCCGTGCTGATGAGCGCGAAGCCGAAAACAGCCAGCACGGCGCCAACGCCAAGCGTCACCAGCGTAAGAGCCATCGTCCAGGCGAGAAAGCGCAAGCGACCGATGCGGCCAACGAAACTGAATGCCTTGAGTGCAGAAAACTCCGGCAGTGCTTCGCCGACAGAGGCGCGGGGCGGTGCATAGGGAGAATCGGGATCTGCCGTGAAAGGTTGGCTGTTGGCAGGGGCGTGTTCGTGAACGTCGGACAGGTTCAGCTCGATCGAGGGTTCTGTTTCGATTCGGGCATCGATGCCGGTTTTCGTCAGTGCCTGAAGGTAAGTCTGCGCATCGGCGTGTGACAGGTCGCGCTTGAGTGCAACTGTCCGGCCACTGAACAGGCGCTCGATAGCCGCGACATCGCTTTTGAACAGCTCGGCGAGATTGAGCTTCGCGGTGGTGGCGTCAACACCTGGCTGCAGAGCGCCATCGAAGACGATCTTGAAACGGTTTTCGCTCATGGCCGAGGCATCCTTGTCGCGAGAGTTTGTAATAGGCGGAGTTGCAAGTATGGAGTGTAGGGCCAGCCGGATTGGGCTGGCCAAGTTTTTCTGTCAGCGCGGCCAGCGCTTGGGCAGCGCCGCCGCCAGTTCCAGCGCCTTGCGGTATTCGGCATCGAGACGTGCGATCAGTTGATCGACACTCGGCAGGTCATCGATTTCTCCGACGCCCTGGCCTGCGGACCACACGGTTTTCCAGGCTTTGGCTTCATCGCTCAACGGCTTGAGCTTGGAGCCGAAGTTCACCTCACCCTTGCCTTGCAGGGCTGCTATATCGAAACCGGCGGCCTCCAGGCTCCGACGCATAAAGCTTGCCGGTACTCCCGACACCGCTGGAGTATGGACGATGTCTGCGGCTCTGGAAGTCAGGAGCATCTCCTTATACGCGTCAGGTGCATGACTTTCCGTGGTACCGATAAATCGCGTACCGAAGTAGGCCAAATCCGCGCCGAGCAATTGCGCGGCAAGAATTTCATGGCCATGGTTCAGGCAGCCGGCCAGTAGCAGGGTCTTGTCGAAAAACTGGCGAATCTCGGCGATCAGCGAAAACGGGCTCCAGGTCCCGGCGTGACCCCCGGCGCCCGCAGCCACGGCGATCAAACCGTCCACGCCGGCCTCGGCGGCTTTTTCCGCGTGGCGACGGGTTGTCACGTCGTGAAACACCAGGCCGCCATAGCTGTGCACGGCGTCGACCAGTTCCTTCACGGCGCCGAGGCTGGTGATCACGATCGGTACTTTGTGCTCGATGCAGATCGCCAGATCCGCCTGCAATCGCGGGTTGCTGTTGTGGACGATCAGGTTCACCGCGTAAGGCGCGGGGTTTTCCAGTATCGCCAGTCCTGCTTCGATTTCTTCCAGCCAAGCCTTGAAACCGCTGCTCTCACGCTGGTTCAGCGCGGGAAAGCTGCCGACTACGCCATTACGGCAGCAGGCGAGCACCAGCTCAGGGTTGGAAATCAGGAACATCGGCGCTGCCACCACGGGCAGACGCAAACGTTGTTCGAGCAAAGCGGGCAGCGACATTGGAAGTACCCCGGGTGAATGATGCTTGTTGGATTAAAACGGCCGAACGACGACCAGAATTACGATAGCCAGCAATATCAGAACCGGCACTTCATTGAACCAGCGATAAAAGACATGGCTGCGGGTGTTTTCGCCACGGGCAAAACGTTTTACCTGTGCACCGCACATGTGGTGATAGCCGATCAGGATCACCACCAGGGTCAATTTGGCATGCATCCATGCACCTTGGGTAAAGTAGGCACTTGGGTTGAGACTGATCAGCCAGATGCCGAACACCAGGGTGGCGATCATCGCCGGGCCCATGATGCCCCGGTACAGCTTGCGCTCCATGAGACTGAAGCGTTCCTTGCTGACAGTGTCTTCGCTTTGGGCGTGATAGACGAACAGGCGCGGCAGGTAAAACAGGCCGGCAAACCAGCAGACCATGCTGATGATGTGAAGCGCTTTGAGCCACAGATAAAGCATTTTTAGTTATTCCCAGGTTCACGGTAGCGCAGATAGTAGGGGGTAGAGCCGCCGCACGTCACCTTGACGGTTGTCGCAGGGCCGCGGGGCCCCTATTATCGACGGCTTTCCAGTGGGTTCGTTGAGGGCAGGTTTATGGTCAAGGTCGGTATCGTCGGCGGCACGGGTTACACCGGTGTCGAACTGCTGCGTCTGTTGGCACAGCATCCGCAAGCTGAAGTGGTGGTGATCACTTCCCGATCCGAGGCCGGCCTGGCCGTGGCCGATATGTACCCGAACCTGCGAGGCCATTACGACGGCCTGGCTTTCAGCGTTCCGGACATCAAGACCCTCGGGGCCTGCGACGTGGTGTTCTTTGCCACACCGCACGGTGTCGCCCATGCCCTGGCGGGTGAATTGCTGGCTGCCGGGACCAAGGTCATCGACCTGTCGGCAGACTTCCGTCTGCAAGACGCCGATGAGTGGGCCAAATGGTACGGCCAGCCGCACGGTGCGCCGCAATTGCTGGAGGAAGCGGTCTACGGCCTGCCGGAAGTCAATCGCGAGCAAATCAAGCAAGCGCGTCTGATTGCTGTGCCGGGTTGCTACCCGACTGCCACGCAATTGGGTTTCCTGCCGTTACTTGAAGCTGGTCTGGCAGATACCACGCGTTTGATTGCAGACTGCAAATCCGGCGTCAGCGGCGCCGGTCGTGGTGCCTCGGTAGGTTCGCTGTACGCCGAGACGTCGGAAAGCATGAAGGCTTACGCCGTCAAAGGGCACCGTCACTTGCCGGAAATCCGCCAGGGCCTGCGTCGTGCAGCGGGCAAGGACGTTGGTCTGACCTTTGTTCCGCACCTGACGCCGATGATTCGCGGTATTCACTCGACGCTCTACGCAACTGTCGTGGACCGTTCGGTGGATCTGCAAGCACTGTTCGAAAAGCGCTATGCCAATGAGCCGTTCGTCGATGTGATGCCTGCCGGTAGCCATCCGGAAACCCGCAGCGTGCGCGGCGCCAACGTTTGCCGTATTGCCGTGCATCGTCCGCAGGATGGTGATCTGGTGGTGGTATTGTCGGTGATCGACAACCTGGTCAAAGGCGCGTCGGGTCAGGCGGTGCAGAACCTGAATATCCTGTTCGGCCTGGATGAGCGCTTGGGTCTTTCCCATGCGGGCATGCTGCCGTAAGGCTTTATCCCGCTCAGCAAAAAGGCCCGTCGAACGGGCCTTTTTGCATTCTGGTCTGACAATTGAGTTGATTGATATACCGTAACAATAGTTGACCGATTTTCTGGGAGAAGCGGATAATGCGCGTCATCACGCATTATGGCGGCGTAACGCCGGGAGATAGTCAGCATGAGCGTCGAATCCTTCACCCCCACGGCTTTGCAATTCACCCACGGTGCCGCGCACAAGGTGAAGAGCCTGGTCGATGAAGAGGGGAATGATCGCTTGAAGCTGCGCGTATTCGTTACGGGCGGCGGTTGTTCAGGGTTTCAGTACGGCTTCACCTTCGATGAAGAAGTGGCCGATGACGACACCATCGTCGAGCGCGAAGGCGTCAGCCTGGTGGTCGATCCGATGAGCTTCCAGTACCTGGCAGGTGCCGAAGTGGATTACCAGGAAGGTCTGGAAGGTTCGCGTTTCGTGATCAAGAACCCGAACGCTACCACCACGTGTGGCTGCGGCTCTTCGTTCTCGATCTGATCGCACCTTCACCGAATTACCAGGCGCCGCAGGGTCTCAGGACTCTGCGGCGTTTTGCTGTCTGGGGTTTCAGGCGGGGTAGATGGCGCCGAGTACGCGCAGGCCGCGGGCACCGGTGACACTTGGGCGGTTGGCCGCGATACCTTCCAGGCAGCAATGGGCCAGCCAGGCGAAGGCCATGGCTTCGACCCAGTCCGGGTCTACGCCATACGCAGCGGTGCTGCTGACTTTCGCGTTCGGCAACAGACCGGCCAAGCGTTTCATCAGCGTGGCGTTGTGTGCGCCGCCACCACAGACAAGCAGCTCTTCAGTATCTGATTGGGCGCTTTGCAATGACTCGACAATGGTCAGCGCAGTCAACTCAAGCAGCGTGGCCTGTACATCTTCGGCAGCGAAGGTTGGTAGCTGCGACAGATGCTGCATCAGCCACGGGAGATTGAACACTTCGCGGCCAGTGCTCTTCGGGCCTTGGGTTACAAAGAAAGGATCGCTGAGCAGCTCATTCAACAGAACCGGTTCAACTTTGCCACTGGCGGCCCATTGGCCGTCGCGATCGAAGTTGTCGCCGCGTTGTTGATGAATCCAGGCATCCAGCAGGACGTTCCCCGGGCCGCAGTCAAAACCCGCGACAGGTTTGCCGGGCTCGATCAGGCTGAGATTGCTGAATCCGCCGACGTTCAATACCGCACGGTTACCAGCCCGCTCCTCAAACAGGGCTTCATGGAAGGCTGGAACCAATGGCGCGCCTTGCCCGCCTGCGGCTACATCGCGGCTGCGAAAATCGCTGACTACGGTGATGCCGGTCAGCTCGGTGAGCAAAGCCGGGTTGCCGATTTGCACGGTGAACCCGCGCGCCGGCTCGTGGCGAATGGTCTGGCCGTGGCTGCCAATCGCGCGAATGTCGTCGGGTTTCAGATTTTGTTGGTCGAGGAGGGTGTGAATGCCCTGTGCGGCCAGTTTCACCCAGTTTTGCTGGGCAATGGCGGAGCGGGCAATCTCGTCCGGGCCGCTGGCGCACAAGCCAAGCAGATCGGCGCGCAGGGAGTCAGGCATAGGGATGTAATGGGTGGCGATCAGCTTGATCGCCGGGGTTTGCTCAATCAGCGCAATGTCCAGTCCATCAAGGCTGGTCCCGGACATCACACCTATATAGAGCGCCATGGCTTAGCGTTTACTCGAAGCCAGCTGGGTGGTTTTCTCTTGATCCATGCGCGCCATCAGCGGTTGGCTTTGCGCGAGGAAGCGTGAGCGTTCAGCTTTGGAGATCGGATCGGCCATCGCTACCTTCTGGCCCAGTGGATCGACGTGTACGCCATTGACCTGGAACTCGTAGTGCAAGTGCGGGCCGGTGGATAGGCCGGTGGTACCGATGTAGCCGATCACCTGACCTTGCTTGACGCTGCCACCAGTCTTGATGCCTTTGGCGAAGCCCTGCATATGACCGTACAGCGTGCGGTAGGTATTGCCGTGCTGGATGATCACGGTGTTGCCGTAACCGCCGCGACGACCCGCCAGCAATACTTTGCCGTCACCGGCAGCCTTGATCGGCGTACCGCGTGGGGCGGCGTAATCGACGCCCTTGTGGGCGCGGATCTTGTTCAGGATCGGGTGCTTGCGGCCCATGGAGAATTTCGAGCTGATGCGGGCGAAGTCTACCGGGGTACGGATAAACGCCTTGCGCATGCTATTGCCGTCAGCCGTGTAGTAGCTGCTGTTGCCTTGCTTGTTGGTGTAGCGCACCGCGGTGTAGGTCTTGCCACGGTTGGTGAAGCGTGCGGAGAGGATCGGGCCGTTGCCGACAGCTTTGCCGTTGACGACCTTCTGTTCATAGATCACATCGAACTCGTCACCTTGGCGAATATCCTGGGCGAAGTCGACGTCATAGCCGAACACACTGGCCATATCCATGGTCAGGCTGTGGGACAAACCGGCTCGGGCGGCGGATTGCGACAGCGAACTGTTAATCACGCCATGAACATAGGCGGAGCGAACGGTGGGCTTGGAGGTAATGCGGTTGAACGTATAACCCTTGTCATTCTTGGTCAGGCTGATGCTTTCCAGATCGCTGACTTTGCTGTGCAAGTTGGTCAGTTGGCCAGCCGGGCTCAGTTCGAACTCAAGCTTCTGGCCATGTTTGAGTTGGCTGAACTGCTTGGCCTGCTTGTCGCTGGCCAGTACTTCATGCACCGAAGCGGCTGGAAGGCCGACTTTTTCGAACAGCGTCGAGAGCGTGTCGCCTTTGCTAACGATCACTTCCTTATGGCCTGGCGCTTTCTTCTCTTCGACGACTGGTGCGGGAGCAGGGACGGGGGCGGCCTGGGCGGTTTCCTGAGTGTCTTCGGCGCTGTTTTCGATCTGCGCGAAGGGGGAGGCTGCCGGCTCATTTGTGGCCTGGATGGCGTCGGCGGCGTCTTGATCTTGTGTCAGTTGTTCTGCAGGGCTTTCCAGTTCAAGACTCAGGGTCGTCTTTTTGGCTTCAACATCACTGGAAGGGAATACCAGAAGCGCCAGGCTGAGAAGGGCGGCGATGCCACTTGCTGCGAGCAGGTGGGTCTTCGGGTAAAGCGGCGGCGCTTTAGACGGTTCTGTGGTCATAGGTAATTTTGACTTTGAAAAGATGAATTGGAAAAGATGAATGACATGATGAAGACGAAATAACTGTATAAAATATAACCAAATCATCTCTGAAGCAAGTCTGCGAACGCTCTGTCCGTGGATTGGCGTCCGTGCGCCGGGCAAAACTTGTATTTGGTGCGCGATCTTGTATGGTTGTTCCCCTTTGAATCTGAGCCTTGCGGGTCTGTTATGAAGTCGGTTGAAGAGCAGCTAGCGCTGATCAAACGTGGTGCAGAAGAACTGTTGGTCGAGTCCGAGCTGATCGAGAAACTCAAGCGTGGCCAGCCGCTGCGTATTAAGGCAGGCTTCGATCCGACCGCGCCGGATTTGCACCTGGGTCACACCGTGCTTATTAATAAGCTGCGCCAGTTCCAGGATCTGGGGCATCAGGTGATCTTCCTTATCGGTGACTTCACCGGGATGATTGGTGATCCGAGCGGCAAGAGCGCGACACGTCCTCCGCTGACCCGTGAGCAGGTTCTCGAGAATGCCGAGACCTACAAGACGCAGGTCTTCAAGATTCTTGATCCGGCCAAGACCGAAGTGGCGTTCAACTCCACCTGGATGGATCAGATGGGGCCGGCCGACTTCATTCGCCTGACTTCGCAATACACCGTGGCTCGCATGCTCGAGCGTGACGACTTCGACAAGCGCTACACCACCAATCAACCCATCGCCATTCATGAGTTCCTCTATCCGCTGGTTCAGGGTTATGACTCGGTCGCGTTGCGCGCGGATGTCGAGTTGGGCGGTACCGATCAGAAGTTCAATCTGCTGATGGGGCGTGAACTGCAACGTAGCTATGGTCAGGAGGCTCAATGCATTCTGACTATGCCGTTGCTCGAAGGTCTGGATGGCGTGAAGAAAATGTCCAAGTCGTTGGGCAACTACGTCGGTATCCAGGAAGCGCCGGGTGTCATGTACGGCAAGCTGGTTTCTATTCCAGATGTGCTGATGTGGCGTTACTTCGAACTGCTCAGCTTCCGTTCCATGGAAGAGATCAATGCTTTCCGGGCTGACGTCGAGGCGGGCGCGAATCCGCGTGACATCAAGATCAAGCTGGCCGAAGAGATCGTTGCGCGCTTCCATGGTGAAGAGGCGGCGGCCAATGCTCACCGTGCGGCGGGTAACCGTATGAAGGATGGTGAGCTGCCGGATGATCTGCCAGAGATCGAGTTGACTGCTGCTGAGGATATGCCGATCGCTGCCGTCCTTAATAAAGCAGGGCTGGTGAAGAACTCTGCCGTGGCGCGCGATCTTCTGGGCTCTGGTGGTGTGCGTATAGATGGTGAGGTTGTCGATCGCACCTTTATATACGTACTGGGCGCAACCCATGTTTGCCAGGCTGGGAAGAAGGCATTTGCGCGTATTACGCTCAAATCCGAATAAAGCTGAAATCAGGGGTTGACGGCAGATTCTGGAAGTCTATAATTCGCCCCACTTCCGGCGCAGTCGAAACGGAAAACTCCTTGGTAAACAAAGAGTTACGCGGTTTTCGGCAGTGGTTACGCTTCAGTTCATCGAAGCCAGAAGGAGTTGGTAGGGCAGTATGTTTTCGCCTTATCGACGGTTCGATCTTCTCGGTCGAAAGCGGAGAAAAAGAGGTGTTGACAGCAGCGAGTAACGCTGTAGAATTCGCCTCCCGCTAACGAGAGATCGGAAGCGCAAGTGGTTGAAGTTGCAAAGGAAACTTTGAAAGCTTCTGAAAATAACCGCTTGACAGCAACAGAGGCTGCTGTAGAATGCGCGCCTCGGTTGAGACGAAAGATCTTAACCAACCGCTCTTTAACAACTGAATCAAGCAATTCGTGTGGGTGCTTGTGGAGTCAGACTGATAGTCAACAAGATTATCAGCATCACAAGTTACTCCGCGAGAAATCAAAGATGTAACCAACGATTGCTGAGCCAAGTTTAGGGTTTCTTAAAAACCCAAAGATGTTTGAACTGAAGAGTTTGATCATGGCTCAGATTGAACGCTGGCGGCAGGCCTAACACATGCAAGTCGAGCGGCAGCACGGGTACTTGTACCTGGTGGCGAGCGGCGGACGGGTGAGTAATGCCTAGGAATCTGCCTGGTAGTGGGGGATAACGCTCGGAAACGGACGCTAATACCGCATACGTCCTACGGGAGAAAGCAGGGGACCTTCGGGCCTTGCGCTATCAGATGAGCCTAGGTCGGATTAGCTAGTTGGTGAGGTAATGGCTCACCAAGGCGACGATCCGTAACTGGTCTGAGAGGATGATCAGTCACACTGGAACTGAGACACGGTCCAGACTCCTACGGGAGGCAGCAGTGGGGAATATTGGACAATGGGCGAAAGCCTGATCCAGCCATGCCGCGTGTGTGAAGAAGGTCTTCGGATTGTAAAGCACTTTAAGTTGGGAGGAAGGGCAGTTACCTAATACGTAATTGTTTTGACGTTACCGACAGAATAAGCACCGGCTAACTCTGTGCCAGCAGCCGCGGTAATACAGAGGGTGCAAGCGTTAATCGGAATTACTGGGCGTAAAGCGCGCGTAGGTGGTTCGTTAAGTTGGATGTGAAATCCCCGGGCTCAACCTGGGAACTGCATTCAAAACTGACGAGCTAGAGTATGGTAGAGGGTGGTGGAATTTCCTGTGTAGCGGTGAAATGCGTAGATATAGGAAGGAACACCAGTGGCGAAGGCGACCACCTGGACTGATACTGACACTGAGGTGCGAAAGCGTGGGGAGCAAACAGGATTAGATACCCTGGTAGTCCACGCCGTAAACGATGTCAACTAGCCGTTGGGAGCCTTGAGCTCTTAGTGGCGCAGCTAACGCATTAAGTTGACCGCCTGGGGAGTACGGCCGCAAGGTTAAAACTCAAATGAATTGACGGGGGCCCGCACAAGCGGTGGAGCATGTGGTTTAATTCGAAGCAACGCGAAGAACCTTACCAGGCCTTGACATCCAATGAACTTTCCAGAGATGGATTGGTGCCTTCGGGAACATTGAGACAGGTGCTGCATGGCTGTCGTCAGCTCGTGTCGTGAGATGTTGGGTTAAGTCCCGTAACGAGCGCAACCCTTGTCCTTAGTTACCAGCACGTAATGGTGGGCACTCTAAGGAGACTGCCGGTGACAAACCGGAGGAAGGTGGGGATGACGTCAAGTCATCATGGCCCTTACGGCCTGGGCTACACACGTGCTACAATGGTCGGTACAGAGGGTTGCCAAGCCGCGAGGTGGAGCTAATCCCATAAAACCGATCGTAGTCCGGATCGCAGTCTGCAACTCGACTGCGTGAAGTCGGAATCGCTAGTAATCGCGAATCAGAATGTCGCGGTGAATACGTTCCCGGGCCTTGTACACACCGCCCGTCACACCATGGGAGTGGGTTGCACCAGAAGTAGCTAGTCTAACCTTCGGGAGGACGGTTACCACGGTGTGATTCATGACTGGGGTGAAGTCGTAACAAGGTAGCCGTAGGGGAACCTGCGGCTGGATCACCTCCTTAATCGACGACATCAGCTGCTCCATAAGTTCCCACACGAATTGCTTGATTCATTGAAGAAGACGATAGAAGCAGCTTTAAGCTCCAAGCTGATAGCTCAACGCTAACAGTTACGCGCTCGAAATTGGGTCTGTAGCTCAGTTGGTTAGAGCGCACCCCTGATAAGGGTGAGGTCGGCAGTTCGAATCTGCCCAGACCCACCAATTTTGTATGGGGCCATAGCTCAGCTGGGAGAGCGCCTGCCTTGCACGCAGGAGGTCAACGGTTCGATCCCGTTTGGCTCCACCATACTGCTTCGAAACGTTTGAGAGTTAGAAATGAATATCGGTGTGAATGTTGATTTCTAGTCTTTGATTAGATCGTTCTTTAAAAATTTGGGTATGTGATAGAAAGATAGACTGATGGCCACTTTCACTGGTGGTGATCAGGCTAAGGTAAAATTTGTGAGTTTAATCGCGAATTTTCGGCGAATGTCGTCTTCACAGTATAACCAGATTGCTTGGGGTTATATGGTCAAGTGAAGAACGCATACGGTGGATGCCTTGGCAGTCAGAGGCGATGAAAGACGTGGTAGCCTGCGAAAAGCTTCGGGGAGTCGGCAAACAGACTTTGATCCGGAGATGTCTGAATGGGGGAACCCACCTAACATAAGTTAGGTATCTTAAGCTGAATACATAGGCTTAAGAAGCGAACCAGGGGAACTGAAACATCTAAGTACCCTGAGGAAAAGAAATCAACCGAGATTCCCTTAGTAGTGGCGAGCGAACGGGGACTAGCCCTTAAGTGGCTTTGAGATTAGCGGAACGCTCTGGAAAGTGCGGCCATAGTGGGTGATAGCCCTGTACGCGAAAATCTCTTGGCCATGAAATCGAGTAGGACGGAGCACGAGAAACTTTGTCTGAATATGGGGGGACCATCCTCCAAGGCTAAATACTACTGACTGACCGATAGTGAACTAGTACCGTGAGGGAAAGGCGAAAAGAACCCCGGAGAGGGGAGTGAAATAGATCCTGAAACCGTATGCGTACAAGCAGTGGGAGCCCACTTGTTGGGTGACTGCGTACCTTTTGTATAATGGGTCAGCGACTTATTTTCAGTGGCGAGCTTAACCGAATAGGGGAGGCGTAGCGAAAGCGAGTCTTAATAGGGCGTCTAGTCGCTGGGAATAGACCCGAAACCGGGCGATCTATCCATGGGCAGGTTGAAGGTTGGGTAACACTAACTGGAGGACCGAACCGACTACCGTGAAAGTTAGCGGATGACCTGTGGATCGGAGTGAAAGGCTAATCAAGCTCGGAGATAGCTGGTTCTCCTGAAAGCTATTTAGGTAGCGCCTCATGTATCACTGTAGGGGGTAGAGCACTGTTTCGGCTAGGGGGTCATCCCGACTTACCAAACCGATGCAAACTCCGAATACCTACAAGTGCCGAGCATGGGAGACACACGGCGGGTGCTAACGTCCGTCGTGAAAAGGGAAACAACCCAGACCGTCAGCTAAGGTCCCAAAGTTATGGTTAAGTGGGAAACGATGTGGGAAGGCTTAGACAGCTAGGAGGTTGGCTTAGAAGCAGCCACCCTTTAAAGAAAGCGTAATAGCTCACTAGTCGAGTCGGCCTGCGCGGAAGATGTAACGGGGCTCAAACCATACACCGAAGCTACGGGTATCACTTAGGTGATGCGGTAGAGGAGCGTTCTGTAAGCCTGTGAAGGTGAGTTGAGAAGCTTGCTGGAGGTATCAGAAGTGCGAATGCTGACATGAGTAACGACAATGGGTGTGAAAAACACCCACGCCGAAAGACCAAGGTTTCCTGCGCAACGTTAATCGACGCAGGGTTAGTCGGTCCCTAAGGCGAGGCTGAAAAGCGTAGTCGATGGAAAACAGGTTAATATTCCTGTACTTCTGGTTATTGCGATGGAGGGACGGAGAAGGCTAGGCCAGCTTGGCGTTGGTTGTCCAAGTTTAAGGTGGTAGGCTGGAATCTTAGGTAAATCCGGGATTCTAAGGCCGAGAGCTGATGACGAGTGTTCTTTTAGAACACGAAGTGGTTGATGCCATGCTTCCAAGAAAAGCTTCTAAGCTTCAGGTAACCAGGAACCGTACCCCAAACCGACACAGGTGGTTGGGTAGAGAATACCAAGGCGCTTGAGAGAACTCGGGTGAAGGAACTAGGCAAAATGGCACCGTAACTTCGGGAGAAGGTGCGCCGGTGAGGGTGAAGCATTTACTGCGTAAGCCCACGCCGGTCGAAGATACCAGGCCGCTGCGACTGTTTATTAAAAACACAGCACTCTGCAAACACGAAAGTGGACGTATAGGGTGTGACGCCTGCCCGGTGCCGGAAGGTTAATTGATGGGGTTAGCTAACGCGAAGCTCTTGATCGAAGCCCCGGTAAACGGCGGCCGTAACTATAACGGTCCTAAGGTAGCGAAATTCTCGGGTAAGTTCCGACCTGCACGAATGGCGTAACGATGGCGGCGCTGTCTCCACCCGAGACTCAGTGAAATTGAAATCGCTGTGAAGATGCAGTGTATCCGCGGCTAGACGGAAAGACCCCGTGAACCTTTACTATAGCTTTGCACTGGACTTTGAATTTGCTTGTGTAGGATAGGTGGGAGGCTTTGAAGCGTGGACGCCAGTTCGCGTGGAGCCAACCTTGAAATACCACCCTGGCAACTTTGAGGTTCTAACTCAGGTCCGTTATCCGGATCGAGGACAGTGTATGGTGGGTAGTTTGACTGGGGCGGTCTCCTCCTAAAGAGTAACGGAGGAGTACGAAGGTGCGCTCAGACCGGTCGGAAATCGGTCGTAGAGTATAAAGGCAAAAGCGCGCTTGACTGCGAGACAGACACGTCGAGCAGGTACGAAAGTAGGTCTTAGTGATCCGGTGGTTCTGTATGGAAGGGCCATCGCTCAACGGATAAAAGGTACTCCGGGGATAACAGGCTGATACCGCCCAAGAGTTCATATCGACGGCGGTGTTTGGCACCTCGATGTCGGCTCATCACATCCTGGGGCTGAAGCCGGTCCCAAGGGTATGGCTGTTCGCCATTTAAAGTGGTACGCGAGCTGGGTTTAGAACGTCGTGAGACAGTTCGGTCCCTATCTGCCGTGGACGTTTGAGATTTGAGAGGGGCTGCTCCTAGTACGAGAGGACCGGAGTGGACGAACCTCTGGTGTTCCGGTTGTCACGCCAGTGGCATTGCCGGGTAGCTATGTTCGGAATAGATAACCGCTGAAAGCATCTAAGCGGGAAACTAGCCTCAAGATGAGATCTCACTGGGACCTTGAGTCCCCTGAAGGGCCGTCGAAGACTACGACGTTGATAGGTTGGGTGTGTAAGCGCTGTGAGGCGTTGAGCTAACCAATACTAATTGCCCGTGAGGCTTGACCATATAACACCCAAGCAATTTGCTGACCTGAAGAGGCACCAGATTGCGGTGTGTGAAGACGAAACGAACCGAAAGTTCGAGAAACAAACACACAAACTATCGCATACCCATTCGCTGGAGCGTGACCTCGCAAGAGAACACGAGCTGGCTACCGAATTTCTTGACGACCATAGAGCATTGGAACCACCTGATCCCATCCCGAACTCAGCAGTGAAACGATGCATCGCCGATGGTAGTGTGGGGTTTCCCCATGTGAGAGTAGGTCATCGTCAAGATTAAATTCCGAAACCCCTATCTGCGTATGCAGGTAGGGGTTTTGTTTTGTCCGCAGGAAAATCTCGCTTGTAGGGTTTCTATGCAACAGCCCGGGGCATGGCTATCATGCGGGCCTCATTGTGAGGCGAGACTTGCATGCTGACGTTGTTAAAGCTTCTTAAGGATGGTCGATTCCATTCGGGCCAAGCCCTGGGTGCTGCCTTGGGCGTCAGTCGTAGCGCTGTATGGAAGCAGCTTCAGCACTTGGAAGCTGAGCTCGGTTTATCCATTCACAAAGTGCGCGGTCGCGGCTATCAACTGGCTGCGCCATTGACGCTACTTGATCCTGCGGAAATAAGCGCGCGGGCGCCTTCTTGCGAGTGGCCCATTCTAGTCTTCGATTCAATTGACTCTACCAACGCTGAAGCCTTACGCGCTATCGAGCGTGGCCAGCCTGCGCCATTTCTGGTGCTCGCTGAGCGACAGACGGCCGGTCGCGGGCGGCGTGGACGCAAATGGGTGAGCCCGTTCGCGGAAAACGTTTATTACAGTCTGGTGCTGCGCATTGATGGTGGTATGCGTCAGCTGGAAGGCTTGAGTCTTGTCGTCGGGCTTGCCGTAATGCAAGCCTTGCGAGGGCTTGGTATTTCAGCTGTGGGGTTGAAGTGGCCGAATGATGTTCTGGTGGGTCAGCAAAAGATTGCAGGAATACTGCTCGAGTTAGTGGGGGATCCTGCTGACGTGTGTCACGTGGTAATCGGTGTCGGAATCAATGTAAACATGCAGATGACCGATGAGGTTGATCAGCAGTGGACGTCCATGCGGCTTGAGTCGGGTAAGGCAGTTGATCGCAATTATCTGGTTGCGGAGTTAGGGTTGATGCTCCAGGCCTATTTAAGTCGACACCAGGCCGGAGGATTTCCGGCTATCCAGGCGGAGTGGGAGCAAAATCATCTATGGCAGGGGCGGGCGGTGTCGTTGATTGCCGGTGTGAGTCAAATAGATGGAGAGGTGCTGGGTATCGATGGTCAGGGTGCCTTGCGCTTGAAGGTGAATGGTGTGGAGAAGGTCTTTAGTGGTGGCGAGCTCAGCCTGAGGTTACGTGATGATTCTTGAGCTCGATTGTGGAAACAGTTTCATCAAGTGGCGTGTGCTCGGCGAGGATGTCCGGCGGGTGGTTGGCGAGGGAGTCGTTGATTCAGATCTCGCATTGCTGGAGGGCTTGAAAGGGCTCAAGGGGCTCGCTCTCACACATTGTCGTTTGGTCAGTGTCAGAACCGCCGAAGAAACCAGTGCGCTGATTTCTCTGCTGACCGAGGCTTTCGGTGTTTCCGTAGTGTGCGCGGCACCGGCTCGGGAGATGTCCGGGGTTCGAAATGGCTATGAGGAGTTCGAGCGGCTAGGGCTTGATCGCTGGCTTGCAATGCTTGGAGGATTTCATCTGGCTTCGGGTGCTTGTCTGGTGCTCGACTTTGGTACGGCTGTTACGGCTGACTTTATTGCGGGGGATGGTGAGCATCTCGGGGGATTTATCTGTCCGGGGATGCCTTTGATGCGCAACCAGCTGCGTACTCATACCCGTAGAATTCGTTATGGAGATCTTGCTGCCGAGCGCGCTTTGGAGAGTCTTGTTCCTGGGCGCACAACCGTCGAGGCGGTCGAGCGAGGTTGTTTGTTAATGTTGAGAGGATTTGTCCTGACTCAGCTAGAGTTGGCGCGCAGCTATTGGGGAGATGATTTCGCAGTCTTTCTGACTGGAGGGGATGCTGATCTGGTCTCTGAGATTGTGCCTGAGGCCAGGGTGGTTCCAGACCTGGTATTTGTAGGTTTGGCGATGGCGTGCCCCTTGTCCTGAGGTTTTTATGCGTTGGTTGTTCCTGTTGTTGTTTGTTCTCAATGTGTTCTATTACGTCTGGCACCAACAGGAGGCTCCGCTTCGCGCGAAAGATGTAACCCCTTTGAGTTTGTATCGGGGTTCGCAGCAGGACATTCGTTTGTTAAGTGAAGCGACTGAAGCGGCTCGTGATAAAGGAAAGTCTGCCCAGGCAGACGATGGATGCCTCTATCTTGGCGGTTTTACTCGTCAGGAAGCGGCTCAGGCGGTTGAGCGGCGATTGAGTGGCATGGAAATCAAGTTCGAGTCCTTGCTGAGGGCCCCTGCTGGGTCTGATGGTTACTGGGTGCGTGTGGCACCAGAAAGCCGGCGTTGGCTAGATGACTCGCAGCTAAAAAACCTTTCCAAAGAATTCAATGAGTTAAAACATAAAATAATGCCGTGCGAGGGGGTTGCACCCGCCGAATAGTTTGCATAGAATGGCGCCCGCTTCGCAGTGAAGACCTTTAACGGTTAGCAGTGTGAAGCGAGGTCAACGCAGCTAACCTCAGGTTTTTAATGAGAAAATGCTTGACAGAAGGCTGGCATGATATAGAATGCCGGCTCGCTTAGGAGGGGTTCCCGAGCGGCCAAAGGGATCAGACTGTAAATCTGACGTCTACGACTTCGAAGGTTCGAATCCTTCCCCCTCCACCATTTTTAGCGAGAGCTGCAAGCTCCGCGGGTATAGTTTAGTGGTAGAACCTCAGCCTTCCAAGCTGATGATGCGGGTTCGATTCCCGCTACCCGCTCCAAGTTTGCAGGTCCTGCAAAGTGTCACGCTCTTGTAGCTCAGTTGGTAGAGCACACCCTTGGTAAGGGTGAGGTCAGCGGTTCAAATCCGCTCAAGAGCTCCATATAACAAGGCAGATATGAAAATATCTGCCTTTGTTTTAATGGTTGATAGTACTTGCTTAATTCTTCTGCTAGGGGTGATTTCGATGGCTAAGGAAAAGTTCGAGCGTAACAAGCCGCACGTCAACGTTGGAACCATTGGTCACGTAGACCACGGCAAGACGACTTTGACCGCCGCTCTGACCCGTGTCTGCTCCGAAGTGTTCGGTTCGGCAAAGGTTGACTTCGACAAGATCGATAGCGCCCCAGAAGAAAAAGCTCGTGGCATTACCATTAACACCGCTCACGTTGAGTACGATTCGGCTGTGCGTCACTACGCACACGTTGACTGTCCAGGTCACGCTGACTACGTAAAAAACATGATCACCGGTGCTGCGCAGATGGATGGTGCGATTCTGGTTTGCTCGGCCGCTGATGGTCCGATGCCGCAAACCCGTGAGCATATCCTGTTGTCCCGTCAGGTTGGCGTTCCGTACATTGTTGTCTTCCTGAACAAGGCTGACATGGTTGACGATGCTGAGCTGCTGGAGCTGGTTGAGATGGAAGTGCGCGATCTTCTGAGCACTTACGATTTCCCAGGTGATGACACTCCGATCATCATTGGTTCGGCTCTGATGGCGCTGAATGGTCAAGACGACAACGAGATGGGTACTACCGCCGTCAAGAAGTTGGTCGAGACTCTGGATAGCTATATTCCGCAGCCTGAGCGTGCTATCGATAAGCCGTTCCTGATGCCGATCGAGGACGTGTTCTCGATCTCTGGTCGCGGTACTGTTGTGACTGGTCGTGTTGAGCGTGGCATTGTCCGCATTCAGGAAGAGGTTGAGATTGTTGGTCTTCGTGACACTGTCAAAACTACTTGTACTGGTGTTGAAATGTTCCGCAAGCTGCTCGATGAAGGTCGTGCAGGTGAGAACTGCGGCGTTCTGCTGCGTGGTACCAAGCGTGATGATGTTGAGCGTGGCCAGGTTCTGGTCAAGCCCGGCACTGTCAAGCCGCATACCAAGTTCACTGCTGAGGTTTACGTTCTGAGCAAGGAGGAAGGTGGTCGTCATACGCCGTTCTTCAAAGGCTACCGTCCACAGTTCTACTTCCGTACGACTGACGTGACTGGTAACTGCGAGCTGCCAGAAGGTGTTGAAATGGTGATGCCGGGTGACAACGTTCAAATGACCGTTACCCTGATCAAAACCATCGCGATGGAAGATGGTCTGCGTTTCGCTATCCGTGAGGGCGGTCGTACCGTCGGCGCTGGTGTCGTAGCAAAAGTCATCGAGTAAGTTGTTGTAATGTCTTTTTCGGGCCGGCATAATGGTCGGCCTGATTTTGTTTTAGGTCAGTAGCTCAATTGGCAGAGCGACGGTCTCCAAAACCGTAGGTTGGGGGTTCGATTCCCTCCTGACCTGCCAGATTCACTTGGTGTGTCTGGCTTTCTTTTCACAGGATCTTCATAGATGACTCCTAAAGCTGAAGCTCAAGGCTCTCGCTTCGATCTGCTCAAGTGGCTAGTGGTAGTCGCTTTGGTGGTTGTTGGCGTTGTTGGCAATCAGTATTACTCTGCTTCGCCGATCCTGTACCGCGTACTTGCTTTGCTTGTCATTGCTGCTGTAGCTGCCTTTGTAGGTCTGCAGACAGTCAAGGGCAAGTCTTTCTTTGTACTGGTTAAGGAAGCTCGCACCGAGATTCGTAAAGTCGTATGGCCAACTCGCCAAGAAACCACGCAGACCACACTGATTGTTGTGGCTGTTGTTCTGGTTATGGCGTTGCTGTTGTGGGGGCTAGATTCCCTGCTCGGCTGGCTTGTTTCCTTGATTGTCGGCTAAGGGTGTCCCGTGGCTAAGCGTTGGTACGTTGTGCATGCTTACTCCGGTTACGAGAAGCATGTCATGCGCTCGTTGGTAGAGCGCGTAAAGCTGGCTGGCATGGAAGATGGCTTTGGCGAAATTCTGGTTCCCACTGAAGAAGTGGTTGAAATGCGTAATGGCCAGAAACGCAAAAGCGAGCGCAAGTTCTTCCCTGGTTATGTGCTGGTCCAGATGGACATGAACGAGGGTACTTGGCACTTGGTCAAGGATACTCCTCGGGTGATGGGTTTCATCGGCGGTACTGCTGATAAGCCTGCACCGATCACGGATAAAGAGGCAGAAGCGATTCTGCGTCGCGTTGCTGATGGTAGCGACAAGCCGAAGCCGAAGACACTGTTCGAGCCGGGCGAGTCGGTGCGCGTCAATGACGGGCCGTTTGCTGATTTTACTGGCACGGTTGAAGAAGTTAATTACGAGAAGAGCCGGATCCAAGTGGCAGTGCTCATTTTCGGTCGCTCTACTCCGGTAGAGCTAGAGTTCAGCCAGGTCGAAAAGGTCTAGCTGAGCAAACATCCCAACCCCGCAGCCCTAGGCTGTGGGGTTTTGTCGTCACTGGGATAAACGCGCAAGTAACCGGGGAGCCTTTCGAGGCGTTCGAACCCGTAATTGGAGTGCCTCATGGCCAAGAAGATTACCGCTTACATCAAGCTGCAAGTGAAGGCCGCTCAGGCTAACCCAAGCCCACCTGTTGGTCCTGCTCTGGGTCAGCACGGCGTGAACATCATGGAATTCTGCAAGGCTTTCAACGCCCGTACTCAGGGTATTGAGCCAGGTCTGCCGACTCCAGTGATCATCACTGTCTACAGCGACCGTAGCTTCACTTTCGAAACCAAATCCACACCTGCTTCGGTTCTGCTGAAGAAGGCTGCTGGTCTGACTAGCGGTTCCGCTCGTCCGAACACCGTTAAGGTTGGCACCGTGACTCGTGCTCAGCTGGAAGAAATCGCGAAAACCAAAAACGCGGATCTGACTGCAGCTGATATGGAAGCAGCCGTGCGTACTATCGCCGGTTCTGCTCGTAGCATGGGCCTTAACGTGGAGGGTGTGTAATGGCTAAGTTGACCAAGCGTCAAAAGGCTATCGCCGGCAAAATCGAAGCAGGCAAGTCTTACAACTTTGTAGACGCTGCTGCTCTGCTGGCTGAGCTGTCGACTGTCAAGTTCAGCGAGTCGTTCGACGTTGCTGTGAACCTGGGTGTTGACCCGCGTAAATCCGACCAGGTCGTTCGTAGCGCTACCGTGCTGCCACACGGCACTGGCAAGACTGTTCGCGTTGCTGTGTTCACCCAGGGTCCAGCTGCCGAGGCCGCTCTGGCTGCCGGCGCTGACCGTGTAGGTATGGACGACCTGGCTGCCGAAATGAAAGGCGGCGACCTGAACTATGACGTAGTTATCGCATCCCCGGATGCCATGCGCGTTGTTGGTCAGTTGGGTCAGATCCTCGGCCCGCGCGGCCTGATGCCTAACCCTAAAGTCGGCACTGTAACTCCAGACGTCGCTACCGCGGTTAAAAACGCCAAGGCTGGTCAGGTTCGTTATCGCACCGACAAAAACGGCATCATCCACACCTCCGTTGGCAAAGTCGGTTTCGATGCCGTCAAGCTGAAGGAAAACGTTGAAGCCCTGATCGCTGATCTGAAGCGTATCAAGCCAGCTTCCTCGAAAGGTATTTACGTCAAGCGCGTTACCCTGAGCACCACCATGGGGCCAGGTCTGGTCATCGACCAAGGCTCGCTCGACGCGTAAGACACAGGTTGGCGCAAGCGATTGCGCCAATTGAAAGATTGGGGTCCCTGCCTGGCGGGGGCTATCCAAGACCGTAGGCGACGCAAGTCTTAAACCACAAGCCTACGCAGATGGTGCTCCCGGTTCCTTACCGAATCAGACACCAAAACGACATCCGGCTTCGGCTGGATGAAACGGTAACAAGCAGGAGTTAAACCCGTGGCAATTAAACTCGAAGACAAGAAGGCCATCGTCGCTGAAGTCAACGAGGCTGCCAATGTTGCCCTGTCTGCTGTTGTGGCTGATGCCCGCGGCGTGACAGTTGGCGCTATGACCGGACTCCGTAAAGAGGCTCGTGAGGCTGGCGTTTACGTGCGTGTTGTACGTAACACCCTGCTCAAGCGCGCCGTTGCTGGCACTCAATATGACGTGCTCAACGACGTGTTCACTGGCCCGACCTTGATTGCATTTTCGAAAGAGCATCCGGGCGCTGCTGCTCGTATCTTCAAAGAATTCGCAAAAGGTCAGGATAAGTTCGAAATCAAGGCAGCTGCGTTCGAGGGCAAGTTCCTCGCAGCAAACCAGATCGATGTGTTGGCTTCGCTGCCAACTCGCGACGAAGCCATTGCAAAGCTGATGAGCGTGATTCAAGGCGCTACCAGCAAGCTGGCTCGTACTCTGGCGGCCGTTCGCGACCAGAAAGAAGCTGCCGCTGCCTAAGGCACTGCAAGCCCTTTCAAAATCATATGTTTAATTTGATGGCTGCGTAGGCTGTCACCCCAATACAGGAATTTATAGTCATGTCTCTGACTAACGAGCAAATCATCGAAGCAATCGGCCAGAAAACCGTTCTGGAAGTTGTTGAGCTGATCAAAGCAATGGAAGAAACCTTCGGCGTTACCGCTGCTGTTGCTGCTGCTGGTCCAGCTGCTGCTGCCGCTGTTGTTGAAGAACAAACTGAATTCAACGTCATGCTGACCGAAGCTGGCGAGAAGAAAGTTAACGTGATCAAGGCAGTACGTGAACTGACCGGTCTGGGCCTGAAAGAAGCCAAGGCTGTAGTTGACGGCGCTCCTGCCATGGTTCTGGAAGCTGTTTCGAAAGACGCAGCTGACAAAGCCAAAGCAACTCTGGAAGAAGCAGGCGCTAAAGTCGAGCTGAAGTAAGCATCGACTTTGCACCTCCAGCCCGAGCGTTAAGCGAAAGGCTGATGGCTGGTGGCTCTTGCCACCGGCCTTTTTCCGTTATTGGCAGCCGACTGGGTCGGTGCTGGTAACGAGCTGTAACCACCCGATGCGGTGGCGCAAACCATGGGGTTTGCACGATTTTCTGGCTGCTCCCGTCGGGAGGGGCCAAACAAGCAGGTGACCAAGCTGGGGAACGCTGATGGCTTACTCATATACTGAGAAAAAACGTATCCGCAAGGACTTTAGCAAGTTGCCGGACGTCATGGATGTGCCGTACCTCCTGGCCATCCAGCTGGATTCGTATCGTGAATTCTTGCAAGCGGGAGCGACTAAAGATCAGTTCCGCGACGTGGGCCTGCATGCGGCCTTCAAATCCGTTTTCCCGATCATCAGCTACTCCGGCAATGCTGCGCTGGAGTACGTCGGTTATCGCCTGGGCGAACCGGCATTTGATGTCAAAGAATGCGTATTGCGCGGTGTAACTTACGCCGTACCTTTGCGGGTAAAAGTGCGCCTGATCATTTTCGACAAAGAATCGTCGAACAAAGCGATCAAGGACATCAAAGAGCAAGAAGTCTACATGGGTGAAATCCCCCTGATGACTGAAAACGGTACCTTCGTAATCAACGGTACCGAGCGTGTAATCGTTTCCCAGCTGCACCGTTCCCCGGGCGTGTTCTTCGACCACGACCGTGGCAAGACGCACAGCTCCGGCAAACTGCTGTACTCCGCGCGCATCATTCCTTACCGCGGTTCGTGGCTGGACTTCGAGTTCGACCCGAAAGACTGCGTGTTCGTGCGTATCGACCGTCGTCGCAAGCTGCCTGCATCGGTACTGCTGCGCGCGCTGGGCTATACCACTGAAGAAGTGCTGGACGCGTTCTACACCACCAACGTCTTCCACGTGCAAGGTGAAAACCTCAGCCTGGAACTGGTGCCTCAGCGCCTGCGTGGTGAAATTGCTGTCCTGGATATCCTGGATGACAAAGGCAAGGTTATTGTCGAGCAAGGTCGTCGTATCACTGCTCGCCACATCAACCAGCTGGAAAAAGCAGGGATCAAAGAGCTGCAAGTGCCTCTGGACTACGTCCTGGGTCGCACTACCGCCAAGGTCATCGTGCATCCGGCAACCGGCGAAATCCTGGCGGAGTGCAACACCGAGCTGAACACCGAAATCCTGGCAAAAATCGCCAAGGCTCAGGTTGTTCGCATCGAAACTCTGTACACCAACGATATCGACTGCGGTCCGTTCGTCTCCGACACTCTGAAGATCGACTCCACCAGCAACCAATTGGAAGCGCTGGTCGAGATCTATCGCATGATGCGTCCTGGTGAGCCGCCAACCAAAGACGCTGCCGAAACCCTGTTCAACAACCTGTTCTTCAGTCCTGAGCGCTATGACCTGTCTGCGGTCGGCCGGATGAAGTTCAACCGTCGTATCGGTCGTACCGAGATCGAAGGTTCGGGCGTGTTGTGCAAAGAAGACATCGTCGCGGTACTGAAGACTCTGGTCGACATCCGTAACGGCAAAGGCATCGTCGATGACATCGACCACCTGGGTAACCGTCGTGTTCGCTGCGTAGGCGAAATGGCCGAGAACCAGTTCCGCGTTGGCCTGGTACGTGTTGAGCGTGCGGTCAAAGAGCGTCTGTCGATGGCTGAAAGCGAAGGCCTGATGCCGCAAGACCTGATCAACGCCAAGCCTGTGGCTGCGGCGGTGAAAGAGTTCTTCGGTTCCAGCCAGCTTTCCCAGTTCATGGACCAGAACAACCCGCTGTCCGAGATCACCCACAAGCGTCGTGTCTCTGCACTCGGCCCTGGCGGTTTGACTCGTGAGCGTGCTGGCTTTGAAGTGCGTGACGTACACCCGACTCACTACGGTCGTGTATGCCCGATTGAAACGCCGGAAGGTCCGAACATCGGTCTGATCAACTCCTTGGCTGCCTATGCGCGCACCAACCAGTACGGCTTCCTCGAGAGCCCGTACCGTGTGGTGAAAGACGCTCTGGTCACCGACGAGATCGTGTTCCTGTCCGCCATCGAAGAAGCTGATCACGTGATCGCTCAGGCTTCGGCCACGATGAACGACAAGAAAGTCCTGATCGACGAGCTGGTAGCTGTTCGTCACTTGAACGAGTTCACCGTCAAGGCGCCGGAAGACGTGACCTTGATGGACGTATCGCCGAAGCAGGTAGTTTCGGTTGCAGCGTCGCTGATCCCGTTCCTCGAGCACGACGACGCCAACCGCGCGTTGATGGGTTCGAACATGCAGCGTCAAGCTGTACCAACCCTGCGCGCTGACAAGCCGCTGGTCGGTACCGGTATGGAGCGTAACGTAGCCCGTGACTCCGGCGTTTGCGTCGTGGCTCGTCGTGGCGGCGTGATCGACTCCGTCGACGCCAGCCGTATCGTGGTTCGTGTTGCTGATGATGAAGTTGAAACCGGCGAAGCTGGTGTCGACATCTACAACCTGACCAAGTACACCCGCTCCAACCAGAACACCTGCATCAACCAGCGTCCGCTGGTGAGCAAGGGTGATCGGGTTCAGCGCAGCGACATCATGGCCGACGGTCCGTCCACCGATATGGGTGAACTGGCTCTGGGTCAGAACATGCGCATTGCGTTCATGGCATGGAACGGCTTCAACTTCGAAGACTCCATCTGCCTGTCCGAGCGTGTTGTTCAGGAAGACCGTTTCACCACGATCCACATTCAGGAACTGACCTGTGTGGCGCGTGACACCAAGCTTGGGCCAGAGGAAATCACTGCAGACATCCCGAACGTGGGTGAAGCTGCACTGAACAAGCTGGACGAAGCCGGTATCGTTTACGTAGGTGCTGAAGTTGGCGCAGGCGACATCCTGGTCGGTAAGGTCACTCCGAAAGGCGAGACCCAACTGACTCCGGAAGAAAAACTGCTGCGTGCCATCTTCGGTGAAAAAGCCAGCGACGTTAAAGACACTTCCCTGCGCGTGCCTACAGGCACCAAGGGTACTGTCATCGACGTGCAGGTCTTCACCCGTGACGGCGTTGAGCGTGATGCTCGTGCACTGTCGATCGAGAAGACTCAACTCGACGAGATCCGCAAGGACCTGAACGAAGAGTTCCGTATCGTTGAAGGCGCCACTTTCGAACGTCTGCGTTCTGCTCTGGTCGGCCACAAAGCCGAAGGCGGCGCCGGTCTGAAGAAAGGTCAGGAAATCACCGACGAAGTTCTCGACGGTCTTGAGCATGGTCAGTGGTTCAAACTGCGCATGGCTGAAGATGCTCTGAACGAGCAGCTCGAGAAGGCTCAGGCCTACATCGTTGATCGCCGTCGTCTGCTGGACGACAAGTTCGAAGACAAGAAGCGCAAACTGCAGCAGGGCGATGACCTGGCTCCAGGCGTGCTGAAAATCGTCAAGGTTTACCTGGCAATCCGTCGTCGCATCCAGCCGGGCGACAAGATGGCCGGTCGTCACGGTAACAAAGGTGTGGTCTCCGTGATCATGCCGGTTGAAGACATGCCGCACGATGCCAATGGCACCCCGGTCGACGTCGTCCTCAACCCGTTGGGCGTACCTTCGCGTATGAACGTTGGTCAGATCCTTGAAACCCACCTGGGCCTCGCGGCCAAAGGTCTGGGCGAGAAGATCAACCGGATGGTCGAAGAGCAGCGTAAAGTTGCTGAACTTCGCACCTTCCTGGACGAGATCTACAACCAGATCGGCGGTCGTAACGAAGATCTGGATAGCTTCTCCGACCAGGAAATCCTGGATCTGGCGAAGAACCTGCGTGGCGGCGTACCAATGGCCACCCCAGTGTTTGACGGCGCCAAGGAAAGCGAAATCAAGGCCATGCTGAAACTGGCAGACCTGCCAGAAAGCGGCCAGATGCAGCTGACCGACGGCCGTACCGGCAACAAGTTCGAGCGCCCGGTTACTGTTGGCTACATGTACATGCTGAAGCTGAACCACTTGGTAGACGACAAGATGCACGCTCGTTCTACCGGTTCGTACAGCCTGGTTACCCAGCAGCCGCTGGGTGGTAAGGCACAGTTCGGTGGTCAGCGTTTCGGGGAGATGGAGGTCTGGGCACTGGAAGCATACGGTGCTGCTTACACTCTGCAAGAAATGCTCACAGTGAAGTCGGACGATGTGAACGGTCGGACCAAGATGTACAAAAACATCGTGGACGGCGATCACCGTATGGAGCCGGGCATGCCCGAGTCCTTCAACGTGTTGATCAAAGAAATTCGTTCCCTCGGCATCGATATCGATCTGGAAACCGAATAACACGTGACGCGAATCGAGAGCGGGGCAGGATTGCCCGCTCTCTGCTCCGCCAGGAGGAAAGGCCTTGAAAGACCTACTGAATTTGCTGAAAAACCAGGGTCAAGTCGAAGAGTTCGACGCCATCCGTATTGGATTGGCATCGCCTGAGATGATCCGTTCGTGGTCGTTCGGTGAAGTTAAAAAGCCGGAAACCATCAACTACCGTACGTTCAAACCTGAGCGCGACGGCCTGTTCTGCGCCAAGATCTTTGGCCCGGTAAAGGATTACGAGTGCCTGTGCGGTAAGTACAAGCGCTTGAAGCACCGTGGTGTGATCTGCGAGAAGTGCGGCGTTGAAGTCGCGCTGGCAAAAGTTCGTCGTGAGCGCATGGCGCACATCGAACTGGCCTCGCCAGTTGCCCACATCTGGTTCCTGAAATCGCTGCCGTCGCGTATCGGCTTGCTGATGGACATGACCCTGCGTGATATCGAACGCGTTCTCTACTTCGAGAGCTATGTCGTTATCGATCCAGGCATGACCACCCTTGAAAAAGGTCAGCTGCTGAACGACGAGCAGTACTTCGAAGCGCTGGAAGAGTTCGGCGACGATTTCGATGCCCGCATGGGTGCCGAGGCTGTCCGTGAACTGCTGCACGCTATCGACCTGGAGCACGAGATTGGCCGCCTGCGTGAAGAAATTCCGCAAACCAACTCCGAAACCAAAATCAAGAAGCTGTCCAAGCGTCTGAAGTTGATGGAAGCCTTCCAGGGTTCCGGCAACCTGCCAGAGTGGATGGTGCTGACCGTTCTGCCGGTTCTGCCGCCAGATCTGCGTCCGCTGGTCCCGCTGGATGGCGGTCGTTTCGCGACTTCCGACCTCAACGATCTGTATCGTCGAGTGATCAACCGTAACAACCGCTTGAAGCGTCTGCTCGATCTGTCCGCTCCGGACATCATCGTGCGCAACGAAAAGCGCATGTTGCAGGAAGCTGTCGACGCACTGCTCGACAACGGTCGTCGTGGTCGCGCTATCACCGGCTCCAACAAGCGTCCTCTGAAGTCCCTGGCTGACATGATCAAGGGTAAGCAGGGTCGTTTCCGTCAGAACTTGCTCGGTAAGCGTGTTGACTACTCCGGTCGTTCGGTAATTACCGTTGGTCCGACCCTGCGTCTGCACCAGTGCGGTTTGCCGAAGAAGATGGCTCTCGAGCTGTTCAAACCCTTCATTTTCGGCAAGCTGGAAATGCGTGGTCTTGCTACCACCATCAAAGCTGCCAAGAAGATGGTCGAGCGCGAGCTGCCAGAGGTTTGGGACGTTCTCGCTGAAGTGATTCGCGAACACCCGGTTCTCCTCAACCGTGCACCGACCCTTCACCGTCTGGGTATCCAGGCGTTTGAACCGGTATTGATCGAAGGTAAGGCTATCCAGCTGCACCCTCTGGTCTGTGCTGCGTACAACGCCGACTTCGACGGCGACCAAATGGCCGTGCACGTACCGCTGACACTGGAAGCCCAGTTGGAAGCGCGTGCGTTGATGATGTCGACCAACAACATTCTGTCGCCAGCCAACGGTGAGCCAATCATCGTTCCGTCGCAGGACGTTGTATTGGGTCTGTACTACATGACTCGTGAAGCGATCAACGCCAAGGGCGAAGGTCGTGTGTTCGCGGATCTGCAGGAAGTTGACCGTGTGTTCCGTGCCGGCGAAGCTGCACTGCACGCCAAGGTTAAAGTGCGGATCAACGAAACCGTCAACGATCGTGATGGTGGCAGCGTCAAGAACACCCGTATCGTCGACACCACTGTCGGCCGTGCGCTGTTGTTCCAGGTTGTTCCACCTGGCCTGTCGTACGACGTCGTCAACCAGCCGATGAAGAAAAAGGCGATCTCCAAGCTGATCAACCAGTGCTATCGCGTGGTTGGTTTGAAAGAGACCGTGATCTTCGCTGACCAGTTGATGTACACCGGTTTTGCTTATTCGACCATCTCCGGCGTTTCCATCGGTGTTAACGACTTCGTTATCCCGGATGAAAAAGCCCGCATCATCGGTGCAGCCACCGACGAAGTGAAAGAGATCGAAAGTCAGTACGCCTCCGGCCTGGTAACCCAGGGCGAGAAGTACAACAAAGTGATCGACCTTTGGTCCAAGGCGAACGACGAAGTTTCCAAGGCGATGATGGCCAACCTCTCGAAAGAGAAAGTCATCGACCGTCATGGCGTCGAAGTCGACCAAGAGTCTTTCAACTCGATGTACATGATGGCCGACTCGGGTGCACGGGGTTCTGCTGCGCAGATCCGTCAGCTCGCCGGTATGCGTGGCCTGATGGCCAAGCCGGACGGTTCCATCATCGAAACGCCGATTACTGCGAACTTCCGTGAAGGTTTGAGCGTACTTCAGTACTTCATCTCCACTCACGGTGCTCGTAAAGGTTTGGCGGATACCGCGTTGAAAACTGCGAACTCCGGTTACCTGACTCGTCGTCTGGTAGACGTGGCGCAGGATCTGGTTGTGACCGAGATCGATTGCGGCACCGAACATGGCCTGGTAATGACTCCGCACATTGAAGGCGGTGACGTTGTTGAGCCGTTGGGTGAGCGCGTATTGGGTCGTGTCATTGCCCGTGACGTATTCAAGCCGGGTACCGAGGAAGTTATCGTTCCTGCCGGCACTCTGGTAGATGAGAAGTGGGTCGAATTCATCGAGCTGAACAGCATCGACGAAGTGATCGTGCGTTCGCCGATCAGTTGCGAAACCCGCTACGGCATTTGCGCCAAGTGCTACGGCCGTGACTTGGCTCGTGGTCACCAGGTGAACATCGGTGAAGCGGTCGGCGTTATCGCTGCCCAGTCCATCGGTGAGCCGGGTACCCAGCTGACCATGCGTACGTTCCACATCGGTGGTGCGGCAAGCCGGACCTCTGCAGCCGACAGCGTTCAGGTGAAAAATGGCGGTACCGTCCGTCTGCATAACCTGAAGCACGTTGAGCGAGTGGACGGTTGCCTGGTTGCTGTGTCCCGTTCCGGTGAGCTGGCAATCGCTGATGACTTCGGTCGTGAGCGCGAGCGCTACAAGCTGCCGTACGGTGCTGTGATTTCGGTTAAAGAAGGTGACAAGGTCGACGCTGGCGCAATCGTGGCCAAGTGGGATCCGCACACTCACCCAATCGTTACCGAAATGAAAGGTACCGTGACCTACGTGGGCATGGAAGAAGGCATCACGATCAAGCGTCAGACTGACGAATTGACCGGTATGACCAACATTGAAGTACTCGACGCCAAAGACCGTCCAGCTGCCGGTAAAGATATCCGTCCAGCTGTGAAGATGGTTGATGACAATGGCAAGGATCTCTTGCTGCCGGGCACCGACGTAATTGCTCAGTACTTCCTGCCTGCTAACGCCCTGGTTGGTGTAGCGGACGGTGCGAAAATCGCGATCGGTGATGTTATCGCTCGTATTCCGCAAGAGACTTCGAAGACCCGTGACATCACCGGTGGTCTGCCGCGTGTTGCCGACTTGTTCGAAGCCCGTCGTCCGAAAGAAGCCTCGATTCTGGCTGAAGTCAGCGGCACCATCGCGTTCGGTAAAGAGACCAAGGGCAAGCGCCGTCTGGTTATCACCCCGAACGACGGTAGCGATCCGTACGAAGAGCTGATTCCGAAGTGGCGTCACCTGAACGTCTTCGAAGGCGAACAGGTAAACCGCGGCGAAGTTATCTCCGACGGCCCGAGCGATCCACACGACATCCTGCGTCTGCTGGGTGTGAGTGCGCTGGCCAAGTACATCGTGAACGAGATCCAGGACGTTTATCGTCTGCAAGGCGTGAAGATCAACGATAAGCACATCGAGACCATCCTGCGTCAGATGCTGCGTAAAGTTGAAATCGCTGAATCCGGCGATTCCAGTTTCATCAAGGGCGACCAGATGGAATTGACTCACGTTCTGGTAGAGAACGAGCGTCTGGCTGGCGACGAGAAATTCGTTTCCAAGTTCACTCGCGTACTGCTGGGTATCACCAAGGCGTCGTTGTCCACCGAATCGTTCATCTCGGCGGCTTCCTTCCAGGAAACCACTCGCGTACTGACCGAAGCGGCGGTAACCGGCAAGCGCGATTACCTGCGCGGCCTGAAAGAAAACGTAGTCGTGGGTCGTTTGATCCCGGCGGGTACCGGTCTGGCTTATCACAGCGAGCGTAAGCGCCGCCGTGATGCTGACAAACCGTTGCGCGTAAGCGCCAGTGAAGTGGAAGCTGCACTGACCGAAGCGCTGAACTCAAGCGGTAACTGAGTTCTGCGATAAATGAGCGTAAGGCCCTGGCCGTTCCGTTCATCGAATCGAGACGATTTGTCGAGGTTGGATGAGTGGGGAGGTCGGGGCCTTGCCTTGACTGGGGGCAAGATCCTCTTTAGACTCTTGTACCCCTAAATTTGGCGGGAATTCGTTCCTGCCATTTTGCTTTTCTTGCAAGACAATAGCGTCGCAAGACAACAGTGGAGCTAGTAGATGGCAACTATCAACCAGCTGGTACGTCAGCCGCGTAAGCGTATCGTCGAGAAATCCGACGTGCCTGCGCTGCAGAACTGCCCGCAACGTCGTGGCGTATGCACCCGTGTGTATACCACCACGCCGAAAAAACCTAACTCGGCACTGCGTAAAGTATGCCGTGTGCGTCTGACCAACGGTTTCGAGGTTTCCTCGTACATCGGCGGTGAAGGCCACAACCTGCAAGAGCACAGCGTGGTACTGATCCGCGGCGGTCGTGTAAAAGACTTGCCAGGTGTTCGTTACCACACCGTACGCGGTTCTTTGGATACTTCCGGCGTTAAAGGTCGTAACCAGGGTCGTTCGAAGTACGGTACCAAGAAGCCTAAGTAGTAGTGGCTTTTTGTAAAAACTGATTTTCTATTTTTCTGAGTCGATAAGAGTAAGGTCGGAGGCGTCCCGAAAGGGCACCGATTCCGAGCGAACCTGAAGACCGTTTGAGGGCTTATCCATGCCAAGAAGACGCGTAGCAGCCAAGCGCGAAGTGCTTGACGATCCAAAATACGGCAGCCAGATCCTGGCCAAGTTCATGAACCACGTAATGGAAAGCGGCAAGAAAGCCGTTGCCGAGCGTATCGTTTATGGCGCGCTGGAAAAGGTTAAAGAACGCAAGAACAGCGATCCCCTGGAAATCTTCGAGAAAGCTCTCGACGCCATCGCTCCGCTGGTCGAAGTAAAGTCGCGCCGTGTAGGCGGTGCTACTTACCAGGTTCCGGTCGAAGTTCGTCCGTCCCGTCGTAACGCTCTGGCAATGCGCTGGTTGGTAGACTTCGCCCGTAAGCGCGGCGAGAAGTCTATGGCTCTGCGTTTGGCTGGCGAACTGTTGGACGCTGCCGAAGGCAAAGGTGCTGCAGTTAAGAAGCGTGAAGACGTGCACCGTATGGCTGAAGCCAACAAGGCTTTCTCGCACTACCGCTTCTAATTTTAGCGTCACTAATTTTGCGAGGGCTTTATGGCTCGTACTACACCGATTAACCGCTACCGTAACATTGGTATCGTTGCTCACGTGGATGCTGGTAAAACCACCACCACCGAGCGCGTCCTTTTTTACACTGGCAAAAGTCACAAAATGGGCGAGGTGCATGACGGCGCCGCGACCACAGACTGGATGGTGCAGGAGCAGGAGCGTGGTATTACCATTACTTCTGCTGCCATTACCGCCTTCTGGCAGGGTTCCGAGAAGCAGCACAAGGACCAATACCGCTTCAACGTCATCGACACCCCGGGCCACGTTGACTTCACTATTGAAGTTGAGCGTTCCCTGCGTGTTCTCGACGGCGCGGTTGTTGTGTTCTGCGGCACCTCGGGTGTTGAGCCTCAGTCGGAAACCGTATGGCGTCAAGCCAACAAGTACGGCGTTCCACGTCTTGTTTACGTAAACAAGATGGACCGTGCTGGTGCGAACTTCCTGCGCGTGATCGGTCAGATCAAGCAGCGTCTGGGTCACACCCCGGTCCCAATCCAGTTGGCTATCGGTTCCGAAGACAACTTCCAGGGTCAGATCGACCTGATGTCCATGGAAGCTGTTTACTGGAATGACGCTGACAAAGGTATGGTTCCAGTTCGCAAGCCTATCCCTGCTGAGCTGCAGGAGCTGGCTGACGAGTGGCGCAGCAACATGATTGAAGCTGCAGCCGAAGCTAGCGAAGAGCTGATGAACAAGTACCTCGAAGGTGAAGAGCTCACCAACGCGGAAATCAAGGCCGCTCTGCGTCAGCGTACTATCGCCGGCGAGATCGTTCTGGCTGTTTGCGGTTCTTCCTTCAAGAACAAGGGTGTTCCCCTGGTTCTCGACGCCGTTATCGACTACCTGCCTGCTCCTACCGACATTCCTGCCATCAAGGGTACTGACCCGGATGACGAGACCAAGGAAATGGAGCGTCACGCAGACGACAGCGAGCCGTTCTCGGCTCTGGCGTTCAAGATCGCTACCGACCCATTCGTGGGGACCTTGACCTTTGTTCGAGTTTACTCGGGCGTGTTGGCCTCCGGCGACGGCGTGATCAACTCGGTTAAAGGCAAGAAAGAGCGTGTGGGTCGTATGGTGCAAATGCACGCAAACGCCCGTGAAGAAATCAAGGAAGTGCGCGCTGGTGACATCGCGGCCTTGATCGGCATGAAGGACGTCACCACTGGTGAAACTTTGTGCAACGCTGACAAGCCAATCATCCTCGTTCGCATGGACTTCCCGGAGCCGGTTATTTCGGTTGCCGTAGAGCCTAAGACCAAGGACGACCAGGAAAAAATGGGTATCGCTCTGGGCAAGCTTGCTCAGGAAGATCCGTCTTTCCGCGTCAAGACTGATGAAGAGACTGGTCAAACGATCATCTCCGGCATGGGCGAGTTGCACCTGGACATCCTGGTTGACCGGATGCGCCGTGAGTTCAACGTCGAAGCCAACATCGGTAAGCCTCAAGTTTCGTACCGTGAGCGCATCACGAAGAGCTGCGAAATTGAAGGCAAGTTCGTTCGTCAGTCCGGCGGTCGTGGCCAGTTCGGTCACTGCTGGATTCGTTTTGCTCCTGCTGACGAAGGTCAGGAAGGTTTGCAGTTCCTGAACGAAGTGGTGGGTGGTGTGGTTCCTAAGGAATACATCCCGGCTATCCAGAAGGGTATCGAAGAGCAGATGAAGAACGGCGTTGTTGCCGGCTATCCGCTGATCGGCCTGAAGGCTACCGTGTTTGATGGTTCCTACCACGACGTCGACTCCAACGAGATGGCGTTTAAAGTGGCTGCTTCCATGGCAACCAAGCAACTGGCCCAGAAGGGCGGTGGTGAGTTGCTTGAGCCGATCATGGCGGTAGAGGTTGTTACGCCTGAAGACTATATGGGTGACGTGATGGGCGACCTTAACCGTCGTCGCGGCATGATCCTGGGTATGGAAGACACGGTCTCCGGCAAAGTAATTCGTGCCGAGGTTCCGTTGGGTGAGATGTTCGGTTACGCAACCGACGTTCGCTCCATGTCCCAAGGTCGCGCAAGCTACTCTATGGAATTCAAAAAATACAATACAGCTCCGTCGCATATCGTCGAAACTGTTACCAAAAAACAAGGCTGATTCAGCCCCTTTAGGCTAGGAGTTAATTGTCGTGGCTAAAGAAAAATTTGATCGTTCCCTTCCGCACGTCAACGTTGGCACCATCGGTCACGTTGACCACGGTAAAACCACGCTGACCGCTGCTCTGACTCGCGTCTGCTCCGAAGTTTTCGGTTCGGCTCGTGTTGACTTCGACAAGATCGACAGCGCACCAGAAGAGAAGGCTCGCGGTATCACCATCAACACCGCTCACGTTGAGTACAACTCGAAGATCCGTCACTACGCTCACGTTGACTGCCCAGGTCACGCTGACTATGTGAAGAACATGATCACCGGTGCTGCTCAAATGGACGGCGCTATTCTGGTTTGCTCGGCCGCTGATGGTCCGATGCCACAAACCCGTGAGCACATCCTGCTGTCCCGTCAGGTAGGCGTTCCGTACATCGTGGTTTTCCTGAACAAGGCTGACCTGGTAGACGACGCTGAGCTGCTGGAACTGGTTGAAATGGAAGTGCGCGATCTGCTGAGCACTTACGACTTCCCGGGCGACGACACTCCGATCATCATCGGTTCTGCTCGTATGGCTCTTGAAGGTCTTGACGATAACGAAATGGGCACCACTGCTGTTAAGAAGCTGGTGGAAACTCTGGACAGCTACATCCCAGAACCAGTTCGTCTGACCGACAAGCCGTTCCTGATGCCAATCGAAGACGTATTCTCGATCTCCGGTCGCGGTACAGTTGTGACTGGTCGTATCGAGCGCGGTATCGTTCGCGTTCAGGATCCACTGGAAATCGTTGGTCTGCGTGACACCACCGTCACCACCTGCACCGGTGTTGAAATGTTCCGTAAGCTGCTCGACGAAGGTCGTGCTGGCGAGAACTGCGGCGTTCTGTTGCGTGGCACCAAGCGTGACGACGTTGAGCGTGGCCAGGTTCTGGTTAAGCCGGGTTCGGTTAAGCCGCACACCAAGTTCACCGCAGAAGTTTACGTTCTGAGCAAGGAAGAAGGCGGTCGTCACACTCCGTTCTTCAAAGGCTACCGTCCACAGTTCTACTTCCGTACTACTGACGTGACTGGTAACTGCGAGCTGCCAGAAGGCGTTGAAATGGTAATGCCAGGTGACAACATTCAGATGACTGTTACCCTGATCAAAACCATCGCAATGGAAGACGGTCTGCGTTTCGCTATCCGTGAAGGCGGTCGTACCGTCGGCGCTGGCGTCGTAGCCAAAATCATCGAGTAAGCTCTTTTTTGAGTAAGCTTTGATGAGTTGAAAAAGCCCCCGCTTAGCGGGGGCTTTTTTATTGGGTTGACACCTATATGGGGCGTCTATAGAATTGCGCCTCCTTTTAACGGGCGTATTGCGCTCGGTGGGAATAGCAGCCGGAGTCTGAAATCCAATGCAAAATCAGCAAATCCGTATCAGGTTGAAGGCTTTTGACCATCGCCTGATCGACCAATCCACCCAGGAAATCGTGGAAACCGCGAAACGTACTGGTGCTCAAGTGCGTGGTCCAATTCCACTGCCTACCCGTAAAGAGCGGTTCACCGTTCTGGTCTCCCCGCACGTCAACAAAGACGCGCGTGACCAGTACGAGATCCGTACTCATAAGCGCGTTCTGGACATCGTCCAGCCAACGGATAAAACCGTTGATGCACTTATGAAGCTTGATCTTGCGGCCGGTGTGGAAGTGCAGATCAGCCTCGGCTAAGACTCGGTCTTAGTCGTGTAACGCTCTGAAATGGGCGGCCATAGCGGGTGAAAGCCCCGTACACTCATGAGGTTTACAACATGACTATTGGTGTAGTCGGTCGTAAATGCGGTATGACCCGTATTTTCACCGAAGAAGGTGTCTCCATTCCGGTCACGGTCATTGAGATCGAGCCGAATCGCGTCACCCAGTTCAAAACTGAAGAGACCGATGGCTATCGTGCAGTGCAAGTCACTGTAGGCGAGCGTCGTGCTTCGCGTGTTACAGCTGCTCAGGCTGGCCACTTCGCTAAGGCGAACGTTGCCGCTGGTCGTACCGTAATGGAATTCCGCCTTGAAGAAGGCGAGTACCAGGCCGGCGATCTGATCAATGCTGAAATCTTCGCTGCTGGTCAACTGGTTGATGTAACCGGTCAGTCCAAAGGTAAGGGCTTCCAGGGTACGATCAAGCGTTGGAACTTCCGCGGGCAAGATAATACCCACGGTAACTCCGTGTCCCACCGCGTTCCAGGCTCTATCGGCCAGTGCCAGACTCCTGGTCGTGTATTCAAGGGCAAAAAAATGTCCGGTCATATGGGCGCTGAGCGCGTGACCGTGCAGTCCCTCGAAGTAGTGCGCGTGGACGCTGAACGCAATCTGTTGTTGGTCAAGGGTGCTGTTCCTGGCGCTACTGGCGGCAACTTGGTTGTACGTCCAGCAGCCAAGGCTCGCGGTTAAGGGGAAGCTGACATGCAATTAAATGTAAATGACGCTCAAGCGATCGAAGTTTCCGAACTGACATTTGGCGGCGAATTCAACGAGACGCTGGTTCACCAAGCAGTCGTGGCCTACATGGCCGGCGGCCGTCAAGGTAGCAAGCAGCAAAAGACCCGTTCCGACGTTCGTGGTGGCGGTAAGCGCCCATGGCGTCAGAAAGGTACTGGCCGTGCTCGTGCCGGTACTATCCGTAGCCCAATCTGGCGTGGCGGCGGTACCACTTTCGCAGCTCGTCCTCAGGATCACACCCAGAAGCTGAACAAGAAGATGTATCGCGCAGCAATGCGTTCCATCCTTGCTGAGCTGGTGCGTACTGATCGTCTGGTTGTGGTTCAGGACTTCGCTGTTGATGCACCGAAGACCAAAGATCTGCTGAACAAACTGACCGGCATGGGTCTGACTGATGTCTTGATCGTGTCTGAAGTGGTTGATCAGAACCTGTACCTGGCTGCTCGCAACCTGCCACACGTTGATGTACGTGACGTGCAAGGTTCCGATCCAGTTAGTCTGATCGCATACGACAAGGTGTTGATCACCGTGTCGGCCGTGAAGAAATTCGAGGAGCTGCTGGGATGAACCAGGAACGCGTATTTAAAGTTCTGCTTGGCCCGCACGTTTCCGAGAAGGCTACGGTTCTGGCTGACAAGAAAGGCCAGTTCGTTTTCAAGGTTGCGACTGACGCAACCAAGCTGGAAATCAAGAAGGCCGTCGAAAGCCTGTTCAGCGTGAAAGTAGAGCGTGTTACTACCCTGAATGTTCTGGGTAAGAGCAAGCGTACTGCTCGCGGTCTGGGCAAGCGTAATGACTGGAAGAAGGCAGTTATCTCCCTTCAGCCAGGCCAAGATCTCGATTTCAGCAGCAGTGCTGAGTAAGGAAGGGGTGCATCATGGCAATCGTTAAATGCAAACCGACTTCCCCTGGCCGCCGTTTTGTGGTCAAGGTGGTCAACCAGGAGCTGCATAAAGGCGCTCCTCACGCACCGCTGCTCGAGAAAAAATCGAAGACTGGTGGTCGTAACAACAATGGTCGTATTACCACTCGTCACATCGGTGGTGGCCATAAGCAGCATTATCGTCTGGTCGATTTCCGTCGCAACGACAAAGATGGCATCGCTGCCACTGTCGAGCGTATTGAATACGATCCAAACCGTACTGCTCACATCGCTCTGCTGCTGTACGCAGATGGCGAGCGTCGCTACATCATTGCCCCTAAAGGCGTGAGTGCTGGTGACCAGCTGATCGCAGGTGCTTTGGCACCGATCAAGCCGGGCAACGCTCTGCAACTGCGTAACATTCCAGTTGGTAGCACCGTACACGGCATCGAATTGAAGCCAGGTAAAGGCGCGCAAATCGCTCGTTCCGCTGGTGCTTCGGCTCAGCTGATCGCTCGTGAAGGTGTCTACGTGACCCTGCGTCTGCGTTCTGGTGAGATGCGTAAAGTGCTGGCTGAATGCCGCGCGACCCTGGGTGAAGTCTCGAACTCCGAGCACAGCCTGCGTTCGCTGGGTAAAGCTGGTGCCAAACGCTGGCGTGGCGTTCGCCCAACCGTTCGTGGTGTTGCCATGAACCCGGTTGACCACCCACATGGTGGTGGTGAAGGTCGTACCTCTGGTGGTCGTCATCCGGTATCGCCATGGGGCTTCCCGACTAAGGGCGCGAAGACTCGTGGTAATAAGCGTACCGACAAAATGATCGTCCGTCGTCGCAAGTAAATAGAGGGATACGACAGTGCCACGTTCTCTGAAAAAAGGTCCTTTTATTGATCTTCACCTACTGAAGAAGATCGAAGTGGCGGCGGAAAAGAACGATCGCAAACCAGTTAAGACCTGGTCGCGTCGTTCGATGATCCTGCCACAAATGGTCGGTCTGACCATTGCAGTGCATAACGGTCGTCAACATGTTCCAGTTCTCGTGAACGAAGACATGGTCGGCCACAAACTGGGCGAGTTTGCCGGTACCCGCACATATCGTGGGCACGTGGCAGACAAGAAAGCCAAGCGTTAAGGGGTAAGGAACGATGGAAGTAGCCGCTAAGTTGTCGGGCGCTCGAATCTCCGCCCAGAAAGCCCGCTTGGTCGCCGACCAGATCCGCGGGAAGAAGGTGGGCGAAGCGCTCAACCTGTTGGCTTTCAGCAGTAAGAAAGCCGCCGAGATCATGAAGAAAGTGCTGGAGTCGGCCGTAGCCAACGCCGAGCATAACGAAGGCGCAGACGTTGATGACCTGAAGGTCAGCACCGTTTTCGTCAACGAAGGGCGTTCGCTGAAGCGAATCATGCCACGTGCCAAAGGCCGTGCTGATCGCATCGTCAAGCGGTCTTGCCATATCACTGTCAAGGTTGCTGACAAGTAACGGAGTCGAAGAGATGGGTCAGAAAGTACATCCCATTGGCATTCGCCTGGGAATCGTCAAGGAGCACACCTCCGTCTGGTACGCAGACGGTCGGACTTATGCGGACTATTTGTTCGCTGATCTGAAGGTGCGTGAGTATCTCCAAGACAAACTAAAAAGCGCGTCCGTAAGCCGTATCGATATCCATCGTCCGGCTCAGACTGCACGTATCACCATCCACACCGCTCGTCCAGGTATCGTTATCGGGAAGAAAGGTGAAGATGTTGAGAAACTGCGTCAGGACCTGACCAAGCAAATGGGTGTGCCTGTGCACATCAATATCGAAGAGATCCGCAAGCCGGAGCTCGACGGTATGCTGGTTGCGCAGAGCGTAGCTCAGCAGCTGGAGCGTCGCGTAATGTTCCGCCGCGCTATGAAGCGCGCTGTTCAGAACGCCATGCGCATTGGTGCCAAAGGCATCAAAATCCAAGTGAGCGGTCGTCTCGGCGGTGCTGAAATCGCACGTACTGAATGGTATCGCGAAGGTCGTGTGCCACTGCACACCCTGCGTGCCGACATCGACTATGCCAACTACGAAGCTCACACCACTTACGGTGTGATCGGTGTAAAGGTTTGGATCTTCAAGGGCGAAGTAATTGGTGGTCGCCAAGAAGAACTGAAACCACAAGCACCAGCGCCTCGTAAAAAAGCTGCTAAGTAAGGGGTACGCCAAATGTTGCAACCAAAGCGTACGAAGTTCCGCAAGCAGATGACAGGCCACAACCGTGGTCTGGCTCAGCGCGGTAGCAAAGTCAGCTTCGGCGAGTTCGCGCTGAAGTCTGTAGCTCGTGGTCGTCTCACCGCTCGTCAGATCGAGTCAGCGCGTCGTGCTCTGACCCGTCACGTTAAACGTGGCGGCAAGATCTGGATCCGTGTATTCCCGGACAAGCCTATTTCCAAAAAGCCCCTCGAAGTTCGGATGGGTAAAGGTAAGGGTAGTGTGGAGTACTGGGTTGCCCAGATTCAGCCAGGCAAAGTCCTGTATGAAATCGAGGGTGTTTCTGAAGAGCTGGCGCGTGAGGCTTTTGCCCTGGCTGCTGCAAAGCTGCCGCTCGCCACCGCCTTTGTTAAACGGACGGTGATGTGATGAAAGCGAATGAACTTCGTGAAAAATCCGCACAGCAGCTGAACGAGCAACTGCTCGGCTTGCTGCGCGACCAGTTCAATCTGCGTATGCAGAAAGCAACTGGCCAGTTGGGGCAGTCTCATCTGCTCTCGCAAGTTAAGCGTGACATCGCTCGCGTGAAGACTGTGCTTAACCAGCAGGCAGGTAAGTAATCATGGCTGAAGCCGAAAAAACTGTCCGTACGCTGACTGGCCGTGTTGTCAGCGACAAGATGGACAAAACCATCACCGTTCTGATCGAGCGTCGCGTTAAGCACCCGATCTACGGTAAATACGTTAAGCGTTCGACTAAGCTGCACGCGCACGACGAAACCAATCAGTGCCACATCGGCGACAAAGTCACTATTCGTGAAACTCGTCCTTTGGCCAAGACCAAGTCTTGGGCGCTGGTTGATGTTCTCGAACGCGCTGTGGAAGTCTAAGGACTAGGGGTCGGAGAAATTATATGATTCAGACTCAATCCATGCTCGATGTGGCCGATAACAGCGGCGCTCGCCGTGTTATGTGCATCAAGGTGCTGGGTGGCTCCCATCGTCGTTACGCTGGTATCGGTGACATCATCAAAGTTACCGTGAAGGAAGCAATTCCTCGCGGTAAAGTGAAAAAAGGCCAAGTGATGACTGCTGTAGTAGTCCGCACTCGCCACGGCGTTCGCCGTGCTGATGGCTCCATTATCCGCTTTGATGGCAACGCTGCTGTTCTTCTGAACAATAAGCAAGAGCCGATCGGCACCCGTATCTTTGGGCCAGTGACCCGTGAACTTCGTACTGAGAAGTTCATGAAGATCGTCTCGCTCGCCCCAGAAGTGCTGTAAGGAGATCCGACATGCAAAAGATTCGTCGTGACGACGAGATCATCGTGATCGCCGGCAAAGACAAAGGTAAGCGCGGTAAGGTGCTTAAGGTTCTCGCTAACAACCGTTTGGTTATTGGCGGTCTGAACCTGGTTAAGCGTCATACCAAGCCTAACCCGATGTCGGGCGTGCAGGGCGGTATCGTCGAAAAAGAAGCTCCGCTGGATGCTTCTAACGTCGCCATTTTCAACGGCGAAACCAACAAGGCTGACCGCGTTGGTTTTAAAGTAGAAGACGGCAAGAAAATTCGTGTCTTCAAGTCGACCCAAAAAGCGGTTGATGCTTGAACACTGCTAGGTAGAAGACCATGGCACGACTAAAAGAGATTTACTGGAAGGAAATCGCACCGAAGCTTAAGGAAGAACTTAAGCTTTCGAACGTGATGGAAGTTCCACGCGTTACCAAAATCACCCTGAACATGGGTCTGGGCGAAGCAGTCGGTGACAAAAAAGTCATCGAGCACGCTGTTGCCGACCTGGAAAAGATCACCGGTCAGAAAGTCGTTGTGACTTACGCTCGGAAATCCATCGCTGGCTTTAAAGTCCGTGAAGGTTGGCCGATCGGCGTCAAAGTGACTCTGCGCCGTGAGCGTATGTATGAATTCCTGGATCGTCTGCTGTCGATCTCCCTGCCTCGGGTTCGCGACTTCCGCGGCCTGAATGCCAAGTCCTTCGATGGTCGTGGTAACTACAGCATGGGCGTTAAAGAGCAGATCATCTTCCCGGAAATCGACTACGACAAGATCGATGCTCTCCGCGGTCTGGACATTACCCTGACCACCACTGCCAAGAACGATGATGAAGGTCGCGCTCTGCTGCGCGCTTTCAAATTCCCGTTCCGCAACTGATTGGAGTAGGAAAATGGCCAAGATGAGCATGAAAAACCGCGAGCTGAAGCGTCAGCTCACGGTTGCCAAGTACGCCAAAAAGCGTGCAGCACTGAAAGCTATCATCGTTGATCTGAACGCAAGTCCAGAAGCGCGTTGGGAAGCTACAGTAGCTCTGCAGAAGCAGCCACGTGACGCAAGCGCTTCGCGCATGCGTAACCGCTGCCGCCTGACCGGTCGTCCACACGGCGTTTACCGCAAGTTCGGCCTCGGCCGTAACAAACTGCGTGAAGCTGCAATGCGTGGTGACGTACCTGGTCTGGTTAAAGCCAGCTGGTAAGCACTGTCAAAGTCTCGGTGTTCGGGATCGCAAGATCCTGACCATCGGTGACCTTGAACTTGAATCAAGCCCCTATTGGGGCTTGATTCATTTGTGGGGTGTGTCTAGAATACCCGGCTCGCCTGAGCCCGTGCTTTTTTCGCGCGGATGTACTCGGCGACACGTAGTAGCCGCAAGGCTAATTTTTTGTGTATTAGGAGCGTCTAGCCCATGAGTATGCAGGACCCGTTAGCGGACATGCTAACTCGAATCCGTAATGCCCAGATGGCTGAAAAGTCCGTCGTAAGCATGCCATCTTCTACTTTGAAGGTAGCTGTTGCCAAAGTCCTGAAGGACGAAGGTTACATTGCGGGTTATCAGATCAGCAGCGAAATCAAACCACTGCTGTCCATCGAGCTGAAGTACTTCGAAGGCCGTCCGGTCATCGAGGAAGTGAAGCGCGTTAGCCGTCCAGGCCTGCGTCAGTACAAGTCCGTCGATGATCTGCCAAAAGTTCGTGGCGGTCTCGGTGTGTCTATCGTCTCCACCAACAAAGGTGTGATGACGGATCGTGCTGCGCGCGCTGCCGGTGTCGGCGGCGAAGTTCTTTGCACTGTGTTCTAAGGGGGGATAAGCATGTCACGCGTCGCTAAGAACCCCGTTAAGCTGCCAGCCGGTGTCGAAGTCAAATTCGCAGGCCAACAGCTTTCGGTGAAGGGTGCCAAGGGTACTCTCGAACTGAACATCCATTCGTCCGTTGAGATCGTTGAAGAAGCTGGTGAGCTGCGTTTCGCTGCTCGCAATGGCGATCAACAAACTCGCGCAATGGCTGGTACCACTCGTGCGTTGGTTAACAACATGGTCCAAGGCGTAAGCCAAGGCTTCGAGCGCAAGCTCCAGCTGGTCGGTGTTGGTTACAAAGCGCAAGCAAAAGGCACAGTGCTGAACCTGGCTCTTGGCTTCTCGCACCCAGTGGATTATGAACTGCCGGAAGGCATCACCGCTGAGACTCCTAGCCAGACCGATATCCTGATCAAGGGCATCGATAAGCAGCTGGTAGGTCAAGTGGCCGCCGAGATCCGCGACTTCCGTCCACCAGAGCCGTACAAAGGCAAAGGTGTGCGCTACGCGGACGAAGTCGTCCGTCGTAAAGAAGCCAAGAAGAAGTAGGGCATAGCAAATGACCGACAAAAAAGTTACTCGACTGCGTCGCGCTCGCAAAGCACGCCTGAAAATGCACGAACTCGAAGTCGTGCGTCTCTGCGTGTTCCGCTCGTCGCAGCACATCTACGCCCAGGTCATTTCGGCCGACGGCAACAAAGTCCTGGCAAGTGCCTCGACTTTGGATAAAGAACTGCGTGATGGCGCCACTGGCAACATCGACGCGGCCACTAAGGTTGGCCAGCTGGTCGCTACGCGTGCTAAAGCCGCTGGCGTCTCGCAGGTGGCTTTCGACCGCTCTGGCTTCAAGTACCACGGCCGCGTCAAGGCGCTGGCTGATGCTGCTCGTGAAGCTGGGCTGGAGTTCTAAGTTATGTCAAATAACGACCAAAAGCGCGACGAAGGCTACATCGAGAAGCTGGTTCAAGTTAACCGCGTAGCCAAAACCGTTAAAGGCGGCCGTATCTTCACTTTCACCGCGTTGACCGTGGTTGGTGATGGTAAAGGGCGTGTTGGCTTCGGCCGTGGCAAGTCGCGTGAAGTGCCTGCTGCGATCCAGAAGGCAATGGAAGCTGCTCGCCGCAACATGATCCAAGTTGATCTGAACGGCACCACTCTGCAGTACGCAATGAAGTCCGCCCATGGCGCTTCGAAGGTGTACATGCAGCCTGCTTCTGAAGGTACCGGTATCATCGCTGGCGGCGCTATGCGTGCTGTCCTCGAAGTTGCTGGCGTTCAGAACGTTCTGGCCAAGTGCTACGGCTCGACTAACCCGGTAAACGTGGTTCACGCCACTTTCAAAGGTTTGAAAGCTATGCAGTCTCCTGAATCCATTGCCGCCAAGCGTGGCAAAAGCGTCAAGGAGATCTTCTGATCATGGCTACCGTTAAAGTTACGCTGATCAAAAGCATGACCGGCCGCATCCCTAACCACAAACTGTGCGTTAAGGGTCTGGGTCTGCGTCGCATCGGTCACACTGTAGAAGTACTTGATACTCCCGAGAATCGCGGGATGATCAACAAGGCTTACTACATGCTGCGTGTCGAGGGTTAATCGATGAAACTCAATGATCTGAGTCCAGCGCCGGGTTCCCGTCGCGAAAAGCATCGTCCGGGCCGTGGTATCGGTAGTGGTTTGGGCAAGACCGGTGGCCGTGGCCACAAAGGTCAGTCCTCCCGCTCCGGTGGCACCATTGCTCCAGGCTTTGAAGGCGGTCAACAGCCGCTGCATCGTCGCCTGCCGAAGTTCGGTTTCGTTTCCCTGAAGGCCATGGACCGCGCAGAAGTGCGTTTGTCCGAGCTGGCTAAAGTGGAAGGCGACATCGTCACCGTGCAGTCCCTGAAAGATGCCAACGTGATCAACGTCAACGTACAGCGTGTGAAAATCATGCTGTCCGGCGAAGTTACTCGCGCTGTTACCATCGGAAAGGGAATCGGCGCCACCAAAGGTGCGCGTGCGGCTATCGAAGCAGCTGGCGGCAAGTTCGAGGAATAAATGGCTAAGCAAGGTGCTCTCTCTGCGCTCGGCAAAGGCGGTATGTCTGAACTCTGGGCTCGTCTGCGTTTTCTATTCTTGGCGATTATCGTCTACCGAATAGGCGCACACATCCCGGTTCCAGGTATCAACCCGGACCGACTCGCGGACCTGTTTCGACAGAATGAGGGGACCATTCTTAGCTTGTTCAACATGTTTTCCGGCGGCGCGCTGGAACGGATGAGCATCTTTGCTCTGGGGATCATGCCGTACATTTCGGCATCGATCATCATGCAACTGATGACCGCCGTCAGCCCGCAGCTGGAACAGTTGAAGAAGGAAGGTGAAGCTGGGCGTCGCAAGATCGCTCAGTACACCCGCTACGGCACTGTCGTCCTCGCTCTCGTTCAGGCAATTGGCATGTCCATTGGTCTGGCAGGGCAGGGCGTTGCGTTCACTGGTGACTTTGGCTTCCATTTCGTCGCGGTATCCACTTTTGTGGCTGGTGCGATGTTCATGATGTGGCTGGGTGAGCAGATTACTGAGCGTGGTGTTGGCAACGGTATCTCGATGTTGATTTTCGCAGGTATCGTCGCCGGTCTTCCGAGAGCGATCGGGCAGTCTTTCGAGTCTGCGCGTCAGGGTGATATCAACATTTTTGCCTTGGTTGCCATCGGTTTGCTGGCAGTAGCGATTATCGGTTTCGTGGTGTTCATTGAGCGTGGTCAGCGTCGTATTGCTGTTCATTACGCCAAGCGTCAGCAGGGCCGTAAGGTGTTTGCTGCGCAGACTAGCCACTTGCCGTTGAAGGTGAACATGGCCGGTGTTATTCCAGCCATTTTCGCGAGCAGCATTTTGCTGTTCCCGGCTTCGTTGGGTACCTGGTTTGGTCAGTCTGAAGGTATGGGCTGGCTGCAGGACATCTCGCAGTCGATCGCTCCTGGTCAGCCGTTGAATATTCTGCTGTTTAGTGCAGGGATTATTTTCTTCTGCTTCTTCTATACGGCGTTGATGTTCAATCCGAAAGACGTAGCGGAAAACCTGAAGAAGTCCGGTGCCTTTATTCCGGGCATCCGTCCAGGTGAGCAGTCTGCGCGCTACATTGATGGCGTTCTGACTCGTTTGACCCTGTTCGGTGCTCTATATATGACGGCCGTGTGCCTGTTGCCCCAGTTCCTGGTGGTTGCAGCAAACGTTCCGTTCTACCTTGGCGGGACCTCGTTGCTGATCGTGGTCGTGGTTGTGATGGACTTCATGTCTCAAGTACAATCGCACCTCGTTTCGCACCAGTACGAATCCCTGATGAAGAAAGCCAACCTGAAGGGTTACGGCAGCGGCATGTTGCGCTGAGTACCCATAAGGTTCGAGGAGTTGGTGATGAAAGTTCGTGCATCGGTGAAAAAGCTGTGCCGTAACTGCAAGATTATTCGCCGCGAAGGTGTTGTTCGAGTAATTTGCAGCGCGGAACCGCGTCACAAACAGCGCCAAGGCTGAGTGTGATTGTGCTTCAAGCCCGGCAGCTAGTGCGCTGCCGGGTTGATTATTTGTTATTACAGCGATATTATCTCGCGCCCTATTTCTTGGCTTCCGGGGCGTAGGTAGCTGTCAATTGGAGTCCCACTGAATGGCCCGTATTGCAGGCGTTAACATTCCAGATAACAAGCATACTGTTATCTCGCTGACCTACATCTATGGTGTTGGTCGCACTACTGCACAGAAAATTTGTGCAGTGACTGGGGTAAACCCAGCCGCAAAGATCAAAGATCTGAGCGACGAGCAGATTGAACAGCTGCGTGGCGAAGTGGCGAAGTTCACCACTGAAGGTGACCTGCGTCGCGAAATCAACATGAAAATCAAGCGTTTGATGGACCTCGGTTGCTATCGCGGTCTGCGTCATCGTCGTGGTCTTCCAGTGCGCGGTCAGCGTACCAAGACTAACGCGCGTACCCGTAAAGGTCCGCGTAAGCCGATCCGCAAGTAATCGCCCCAGCGAATCGACAGGAAATTAATCATGGCTAAACCTGCTGCTCGTCCTCGTAAAAAAGTTAAAAAGACAGTGGTTGATGGCATCGCCCACATCCATGCTTCTTTTAACAACACAATCGTGACCATCACCGACCGTCAAGGCAACGCTCTTTCCTGGGCTACCTCTGGTGGTTCGGGTTTCCGCGGTTCCCGCAAGTCCACCCCGTTCGCTGCTCAAGTAGCTGCTGAACGTGCTGGTCAAGCTGCGCTGGAATACGGCCTGAAAAACCTCGACGTTAACGTCAAAGGTCCAGGCCCAGGTCGTGAATCTGCAGTCCGCGCTTTGAACGGCTGTGGCTACAAGATCGCCAGCATCACCGACGTGACGCCAATCCCGCACAACGGGTGCCGTCCGCCGAAGAAGCGCCGCGTGTAATCCAGGAGATTGTAAAGAATGGCTCGTTACATTGGTCCAAAATGCAAACTCGCTCGTCGCGAAGGCACCGATCTCTTTCTGAAGAGCGGCGTGCGCGCGATCGAATCGAAGTGCAACATCGAAGCAGCACCTGGTATCCACGGCCAACGCCGCGGTCGCCAGTCCGATTACGGCACCCAACTGCGTGAAAAGCAGAAGGTCCGTCGTATCTACGGCGTTCTCGAGCGTCAATTCAGCGGCTACTACAAAGAAGCTGCTGGCAAGAAAGGCGCAACTGGCGAAAACCTGTTGCAGCTGCTCGAATGCCGTCTGGACAACGTTGTATACCGTATGGGTTTTGGCTCTACTCGTGCCGAATCCCGTCAGCTGGTATCGCACAAGTCGATCAGCGTTAACGGTCAGACCGTAAACGTTCCGTCTTACCAGGTTCGTGCTGGTGACGTGGTCGCAGTTCGCGAGAAAGCAAAGAACCAACTTCGCATTGTCCAAGCTCTCGATCTGTGTGCCCAACGTGGCCGCGTAGAATGGGTAGAAGTAGACACTGAGAAGAAGTCGGGCGTTTTCAAGAACGTTCCTGCTCGCAGTGATCTGTCCGCCGACATCAACGAAAGCCTGATTGTCGAGCTCTACTCCAAGTAAGGGCTAGAAAATAGGTGCATCCATGCAGATTTCGGTAAATGAGTTCCTGACACCCCGCCATATTGATGTGCAGGTTGTCAGTCCAACCCGCGCCAAGATCACTCTCGAGCCTCTCGAGCGTGGTTTCGGCCACACCCTGGGCAACGCGCTGCGCCGCATCCTGTTGTCCTCAATGCCCGGCTGTGCAGTAGTCGAGGCCGAGATTGACGGTGTGCTCCACGAGTACAGCGCCATCGAAGGTGTACAGGAAGACGTAATTGAAATCCTGTTGAACCTTAAAGGTCTGGCTATCAAGCTGCACGGTCGAGACGAAGTTACGCTGACCTTGTCGAAGAAGGGTTCGGGGGTGGTTACCGCTGCCGATATTCAGCTGGATCATGATGTCGAGATCGTTAACCCCGATCACGTAATCGCTAACCTGGCGTCTAACGGCGCCCTGAACATGAAGCTCACCGTAGCTCGTGGTCGTGGTTATGAACCGGCAGACTCGCGTCAGAGCGATGAAGACGAAAGCCGCAGCATCGGTCGCTTGCAGCTTGACTCTTCGTTCAGCCCGGTTCGCCGTATCGCATACGTGGTGGAAAACGCCCGTGTCGAACAGCGTACTAACCTGGACAAGCTGGTTATTGATCTGGAAACCAACGGTACCCTGGATCCTGAAGAGGCTATCCGCCGTGCTGCAACCATTCTGCAACAGCAGTTGGCTGCGTTCGTCGATCTCAAAGGTGACAGTGAGCCAGTGGTTGTCGAGCAGGAAGACGAGATCGATCCGATCCTGCTTCGCCCGGTTGACGATCTGGAACTGACTGTACGTTCGGCTAACTGCCTTAAGGCGGAAAACATCTACTACATCGGTGACCTGATTCAGCGTACCGAAGTAGAGCTGTTGAAGACTCCGAACCTTGGCAAGAAATCCTTGACTGAAATCAAGGACGTTCTGGCCTCCCGCGGTCTGTCCCTCGGCATGCGCCTCGACAACTGGCCGCCTGCAAGTCTTAAGAAGGACGACAAGGCGACTGCCTGATCGTCGTAATCACCGAACGTTGTGTTTGGTAAGGAATGAACCATGCGTCATCGTAAAAGTGGTCGTCACCTGAGCCGCACCAGCTCGCACCGCAAGGCCATGTTTCAAAACATGGCGGTGTCGCTGTTCGAGCACGAGCTGATCAAAACTACACTGCCAAAAGCCAAAGAACTGCGCCGCGTTGCTGAGCCGCTGATCACTTTGGCCAAGACAGACAGTCTGGCTAACCGCCGTCTGGCTTTCGACCGTACTCGTTCGAAAGCTATCGTTGGTAAGCTCTTCAACGACCTGGGCAAGCGTTACGCTACCCGTGAGGGTGGCTACCTGCGCATCCTCAAGTGCGGTTTCCGCGCTGGCGACAACGCGCCTATGGCGTACGTCGAGTTGGTTGATCGTGCTGTCGGCGGTGAAGCTGTATCCGCTGAGTAAGACGTCAGTCTGAAACAAAAAACCGGGCCTAGTGCCCGGTTTTTTGTGCGTGTAAGAAACGCGCCGTTCGTACAAGCGTCCTAGCGGTTCATGCCTTCACTATATGAGCGGGATTGTTGGTAGTATTTTTCTATTGGAGTCTACAAATTAATGAATTTGTAGGTGCCATGATTGATGGTCAATACTCCTTCCCACGCCGATTAGCCGGCAGTTCCAAACTGACAAAGGATGAGATCGCATGAGCCAAAACAGCACGCTTACGACCGCCGGTGGCGCTCCTGTCGCCGACAACCAGAATTCCCGCTCTGCCGGCCCTCGTGGCCCTTTGCTCCTCGACGATTTCCATCTGATCGAGAAGCTTGCGCACTTCAATCGTGAAAACATCCCTGAGCGTCGTGTACACGCCAAAGGTTCGGGGGCTTACGGTACGTTCACCGTAACTCGCGATATCACTCAGTACACCAGTGCCAAGCTGTTTGAATCCGTCGGCAAACAAACTCCGACCTTCCTGCGATTCTCTACTGTGGGCGGCGAACGCGGTTCTGCCGACACCGAGCGTGATCCACGCGGTTTTGCCCTGAAGTTCTACACCGAAGAAGGCAACTGGGACATCGTCGGTAACAATACGCCGGTGTTCTTCATCCGTGATCCGCTGAAATTCCCTGACTTTATCCATACCCAGAAACGTCTGCCGCAAAGCAACCTGAAAAGTGCGCAAATGATGTGGGATTTCTGGTCGCATTCGCCTGAGGCGTTGCACCAGATCACCATTTTGTTCTCGGATCGCGGCATCCCTGACGGCTATCGCCATATGCATGGCTTCGGCAGCCACACCTACAGCCTGATCAACGCCAATGGCGAGCGTCACTGGGTGAAGTGGCACTACAAAACCAAACAGGGGATCAAGAACCTCGCTCCAGCAGAAGCAGCACGCCTGGCGGGTACCGATCCGGATTACGCACAGCGTGACCTGTTCGGCGCCATTGAGCGCGGTGATTTCCCGAAATGGAGTGTCAATATCCAGATCATGACCGAGGCCCAAGCCGAGGCTCATTACGAGAATCCGTTCGACGTAACCAAAACCTGGTCGCAGAAGGAGTTTCCGCTGATCGAAGTGGGCGAGCTGGAGCTCAACCGCAATCCGCTGAACTACTTCGCTGAAGTCGAGCAGGCGGCGTTCGGTCCGAGCAATATGGTCCCGGGTGTTGGTCTGTCGCCTGACCGCATGTTGCAAGGTCGCGTGTTCGCTTACGCTGATGCCCACCGTTACCGTGTGGGGACCAATCACCAGCAACTGCCGGTGAATGCGCCTCGCAGCCCGGTCAACACTTACCAGCGCGATGGCTCCATGGCGTTTGGTGCCAATGGTGGTGCAGCACCGAACTACGAGCCGAACAGCTACGTAGAATCACCGAAACAGGCACCGCGCTACGCGGAACCTGCTTTGGCCCTGAGCGGCGCGGCTGATCGTTACGATCATCGCGAAGACACCGACTACTACAGCCACGCTGGTGCGCTGTTCCGCCTGATGAGTGATGAGCAGAAAAATCTGCTGGTCAACAACATTGCCGGCGCAATGGCTGGTGTTTCCAGCGATGTGGTTGATCGCCAATTGCAGCATTTCTTCAAGGCCGACCCGGCGTATGGAGAAGCAATCGCAAAGGCACTCAACGTACAGCTTAACTAAGTCTAAACGATAAGCAGAACCGCCCTCATTTGGGCGGTTTTTGCGTTATTTAAACCGCTTTTCTCAGAATTTCTTCGCTTTTATAGCGTCGTGCGAGTGACCTTCCGGTCAGGTTGGTTCAAACTACAGACTTTCAAGCAGGGAGATGTAGGGCGATGCAAGGTCACCCAGACGTAATCGATTACCTCAACACGCTGCTGACAGGCGAACTGGCAGCGCGTGATCAATATTTCATCCATTCGCGGATGTACGAGGACTGGGGGTTCACCGAGCTTTACGAACGTATCAACCACGAGATGGAAGAAGAGGCGCAACACGCTGATGCGCTGATGCGTCGGATCCTGATGCTCGAAGGCACACCGCGTATGCGTCCGGACGATCTCGATGTCGGCACCACTGTGCCGGACATGCTCGCCGCTGACCTGCGTCTGGAATACAAAGTTAGCGCAGCTCTGTGCAAGGGCATCGAGCTTTGCGAGCTGCACAAGGATTACGTCAGCCGCGAGATCCTGCGCATTCAGCTGGCCGATACCGAAGAAGATCACACCTACTGGCTCAAGAAGCAGCTGGGTCTGATCAAGCTGATCGGTCTGGAGAATTACCTGCAATCGCAGTTCTGATGCCGCGCTCCTACAGAAACGCACAAAAAAGCCCCTGCCACTGATGAAGTGACAGGGGCTTTTTCGTGGGCCCGGCTCAGGCCCTGTCGCGAGCCAGCAGCGGTTTGAGATAGAAGCCAGTATGAGACTGCTTCATCTCGGATACTTCCTCCGGTGTGCCGACGGCAATGATCTGCCCACCTTTGGAACCACCTTCCGGCCCCAGGTCCACCAACCAGTCGGCGGTCTTGATCACGTCCAGGTTGTGCTCGATCACTACCACGGTATTGCCGTGGTCGCGCAGTCGATGCAACACGTCGAGCAGTTGCTGGATATCCGCAAAGTGCAGGCCCGTGGTCGGCTCATCGAGGATGTACAGCGTCTTGCCGGTATCGCGCTTGGACAGTTCGCGAGACAGCTTTACCCGCTGAGCTTCACCGCCGGACAGCGTCGTCGCCGATTGCCCCAGCTTGATGTAGGAAAGGCCTACGTCCATCAGCGTCTGAAGCTTGCGCGCCAAGGCTGGAACGGCATCGAAGAAGACCCGGGCTTCCTCGATGGTCATCTCGAGAGTTTCGTGGATGCTCTTGCCCTTGTACTTGATCTCCAGCGTTTCGCGGTTGTAACGCTTGCTCTTGCAGACGTCGCACGGGACATAGATGTCCGGCAGAAAGTGCATTTCCACCTTGATCAAGCCGTCGCCCTGACAAGCTTCGCAGCGCCCGCCCTTCACGTTGAAGGAGAAGCGCCCCGGCCCATAACCGCGGGAACGGGATTCCGGCACACCGGCGAACAGTTCGCGAATCGGCGTGAACAGCCCGGTGTAGGTCGCCGGGTTGGAGCGCGGCGTGCGACCGATCGGGCTCTGATCGATGTCTACAACCTTGTCCAGATGTTCCAAGCCTTTGATGCTCTCGTGAGCAGCCGCTTCCAGGGTCGTTGCTCCATTGAGTGCGGTAGCGCTCAAAGGAAACAGTGTGTTGTTGATCAGCGTCGATTTGCCCGAGCCGGACACACCGGTCACGCAGGTCAGCAGACCGATCGGAATCTCCAGATCGACGTTGCGCAGATTGTTGCCGCGAGCGCCCTTGAGGGATAGCGACAACTTCTTGTTGCGCGGCGTGCGCTTGGCTGGAACTGCGATCTTTACCCGCCCCGACAAGTACTTGCCGGTCAGCGAATCCGGGTGAGCCATGACCTCGGCCGGCGTGCCTTCGGCGACGATATGCCCACCGTGTACACCCGCGCCCGGGCCGATATCCACCACATAGTCGGCCAGACGAATCGCGTCTTCGTCGTGCTCGACCACGATCACCGTGTTGCCGATGTCGCGCAGGTGCTTGAGGGTGCCCAGCAACCGGTCGTTGTCCCGTTGATGCAGGCCGATCGACGGCTCATCGAGGATGTACAGGACCCCCACCAGACCGGCGCCAATCTGACTGGCCAGGCGGATCCGCTGGGCTTCGCCGCCGGACAGTGTGTCGGCACTGCGATCCAGTGACAGATAGTCCAGGCCGACGTTGACCAGAAACTGCAGTCGCTCGCGGATTTCCTTGAGAATCTTGTCGGCAATCTCGCCACGGCGACCGGTCAGTTTCAGCACGCCGAAATATTCACAGGCGTCGCCGATCGGCAGATTGGTCACCGCCGGCAAAGTCTTCTCGCCAACCCACACGTGCCGCGCCTCGCGACGCAGACGGGTGCCGCGGCAATCCGGGCAGGGTTGGGTGCTGAGGAATTTTGCCAGTTCTTCACGGACCGAAGCCGATTCGGTTTCGCGGTAGCGGCGTTCCAGGTTCGGCACGATGCCTTCGAACGGGTGCGAACGTTTGACGATGTCGCCACGGTCGTTCAGGTATTTGAAGTCGACGTTCTGCGAGCCACTGCCATGCAGGATGAACTTCTGCTGATCGGCCGGAAGGTCATTGAACGGCACTTCGAGGCTGAACTTGTAGTGCGAAGCCAGCGAGCCAAGCATCTGGAAGTAATAGACGTTGCGCCGGTCCCAGCCGCGAATCGCGCCTTCGGCCAGGGTCAGTTCACCGTTCACCAGTCGTTTGGTGTCGAAGAACTGTTTAACCCCCAGACCATCGCAGGTCGGGCAGGCGCCGGCCGGGTTGTTGAAGGAGAACAGTTTGGGTTCCAGCTCACTGATGGCGTGGCCGCAGATCGGGCAGGCGAAGCGCGCGGAGAAGATGATTTCTTCGCCGGGCTCGTCGTCCATTGGTGCGACCAGTGCAATGCCGTCCGCCAGTTTCAATGCAGTCTCGAACGACTCAGCCAAACGCTGTTGCAGATCGGCGCGGACTTTGAAGCGGTCGACCACGACATCGATCGAGTGCTTCTTCTGTTTATCCAGCTTCGGCAATTCGTCCAGCTCGCAGAGCCTGCCGTTGACCCGGGCCCGCACAAAACCCTGAGCGCGCAGTTCTTCGAAGACCGAGAGGTGCTCGCCCTTACGTTCGCGGATCACCGGGGCCAGCAGCATCAGTTTGCTGCCCTCCGGTTGTGCCAGCACCAGGTCAACCATCTGGCTGACGGTCTGGGCTTCCAGCGGAATGTCGTGGTCGGGGCAGCGGGGAATACCGACGCGAGCGTAGAGCAGACGCAGGTAGTCGTAGATTTCGGTAATGGTGCCAACCGTCGAACGCGGGTTGTGCGAGGTCGACTTCTGTTCAATGGAGATCGCTGGCGACAGACCTTCAATGGTGTCGACGTCAGGTTTTTCCATCATCGACAGGAACTGCCGGGCGTAGGCCGACAGCGATTCGACATAACGGCGCTGGCCTTCGGCGTACAGAGTGTCGAAGGCCAGGGACGACTTGCCGGATCCGGACAGGCCGGTGATGACGATCAGTTTGTCCCGTGGCAGGGTCAGGTCGATGTTCTTCAAGTTGTGGGTTCGGGCCCCACGAATCAGGATCTTGTCCAAAGTGGCCTCGCTCGGCGGGCGTCGAAAACGTAGGAGTATACGGCCAAATACTGGATGGATGCACACTATCAAATGCGGAGTGCGCAGCCTTGCATGAAGACTGTGTCATCTGTGCGCGTCACAGCGTCGCGATATACCCCGTCAATCGATGGGACTGGTAGAATCGCCGCCGGTTCACATGAGGTTTTTCCATGCACGATCCCCACAGCGAACGCATGAGTGGCAGTGAGACCCGCGCAGCAAGCGGTCTGGCCCTGGTGTTCGCCTTCCGTATGCTTGGCATGTTCATGGTGTTGCCGGTTCTGGCGACCTATGGGATGGACCTGGCAGGAGCGACCCCGGCCCTCATCGGGTTGGCGATTGGCGCTTACGGCCTGACCCAGGCGATCTTTCAGATTCCTTTTGGCTTCATTTCCGACCGCATCGGTCGTCGTCCGGTGATTTATCTGGGGCTGATCATCTTCGCCCTGGGGAGTGTGCTGGCGGCCAATGCCGATTCGATCTGGGGCGTCATCGCCGGACGCATCCTGCAAGGCGCCGGGGCGATTTCCGCGGCGGTCATGGCGTTGCTGTCAGACCTGACCCGGGAACAGCATCGGACCAAAGCCATGGCCATGATCGGCATGACGATTGGTCTGTCGTTCGCGGTCGCCATGGTTGTAGGACCATTGCTGACCCGTGTCTTTGGCCTGTCCGGGTTGTTCTTCGCCACCGGTGGCATGGCGCTGGTCGGCATCGTCATCGTGATGTTCATGGTGCCGCGCGCAACCGGGCCGTTGCAGCACCGCGAGTCCGGCGTCGCGCGCCAGGCGCTGATACCGACACTCAAGCACCCGGACCTGCTGCGCCTGGACCTGGGCATTTTTGTGTTGCACGCGATGTTGATGTCGAGCTTCGTTGCATTGCCCCTGGCCCTGGTCGAAAAAGCCGGGCTGCCCAAAGAGCAGCACTGGTGGGTGTACCTGACCGCGCTACTGATCTCCTTCTTCGCCATGATCCCGTTCATTATCTATGGCGAGAAGAAACGCAAAATGAAACGAGTTTTATTGGGCGCAGTGCTGACGCTGATGCTCACTGAGCTATTCTTCTGGCAGTTCGGCGATAGCTTGCGGGCTCTGGTGATTGGTACGGTGGTGTTCTTCACCGCGTTCAACCTGCTGGAAGCCTCCTTGCCATCGCTGATCAGCAAGGTTTCACCGGCGGGCGGCAAGGGCACGGCGATGGGGGTTTATTCCACCAGCCAGTTCCTCGGTTCGGCGCTGGGCGGGATCCTCGGCGGCTGGATGTTCCAGCACGGCGGTTTGTCGGTTGTGTTCCTCGGATGCGCGGGTCTGGCTGCCCTCTGGCTTGCCTTTGCTGTTACCATGCGGGAACCTCCGTATGTGACGAGCCTGCGCTTGCCGTTGTCGCCCGAAGCGATTCGTGAAGCTGGCCTGATCGAGCGCCTTAAGGCCGTCGTTGGAGTAACCGATGCAATCGTGGTTGCCGATGAAGCGGCGATTTACATCAAACTGGACACCGAATTATTGGATCGCACCACCCTCGAGCGTCTGGTGAACAACCCGACCGCGACAGCGTGCGAAGCCTAGGAGAACGTTATGGCCCGTGGGGTTAACAAAGTCATATTGGTCGGCACTTGCGGCCAGGATCCCGAAGTTCGCTACTTGCCTAACGGTAACGCCGTGACCAACCTGAGTCTGGCGACCAGCGAACAGTGGACCGACAAGCAAACCGGTCAGAAGGTCGAGAAGACCGAATGGCACCGTGTTTCGATGTTCGGCAAGGTTGCCGAAATTGCCGGCGAATACCTGCGCAAAGGTTCGCAGGTGTACATCGAAGGCAAGCTGCAGACCCGCGAATGGGAAAAAGACGGTATCAAGCGTTACACCACTGAAATCGTGGTCGACATGCAAGGCACCATGCAACTGCTGGGCGGCCGTCCACAGCAGGGCGACCAACAAGGCGGGGGCAATAACTACCAGCAGTCCGCCCCGGCCCCACGCCAACAGGCTCCGCGTCCGCAGCAGTCGGCACCGCAACAGTCGCGTCCGGCTCCACAGCAGCAGGCCGCTCCTCAGCCGGCTCCGGATTTCGACAGCTTTGATGACGATATCCCGTTCTAAAAAGCAGCTATCCAGTCAGCAATAAAAAAAGCGAAGCCAGTGATCTGGCTTCGCTTTTTTGTGGGCGCTGTTAACTGAATAAAGGGGTCACATTGGCCCGTGCCGAGTGCAGTTTCTTGTAGCTATCGATCAACCGCAGGTGCCGGTCGAGCCCCTCCAGTTTCATGCTGGTCGGCGTCAAGCCATGGAAGCGCACGCTGCCGTCCACCGATCCGATCGCTGCATCCGTCCGCTCGTTGCCAAACATCCGGCGGAAATTGGCCTCGTAGTCTTCCAGTTCCAGGTCTTCGTCCAGTTTCATCTCCAGCACCACATTCACGGCCTGATAGAACAAGCCGCGCTCAACCGTGTTGTCGTTGTACTGCAGGAACATTTCCACCGCCTCTTTCGCCTCTTCAAATTGCTGCAAGGCGAGATAGATCAGCAGCTTCAATTCCAGGATCGTCAGCTGACCCCAGGCCGTATTGTCGTCAAATTCGATGCCGATCAAGGTGGTGATGTCGGTGTAGTCGTCCAGCTCACTTTCCACCAGACGCTCAACCAGCGCTTGCAGTTCGTCTTCGTCCAGGCGATGCAGGTTCAGGATGTCGGTGCGGAAGAACAGCGCTTTGTTGGTGTTATCCCAGATCAGATCGTCCGCGGGATAGATTTCCGAATAGTTCGGCACCAGGATGCGGCACGCCTTCGCGCCGATATGCTCGTAGACCGCCATGTACACTTCCTTGCCCATGCCTTCGAGAATGCCGAACAAGGTCGCGGCTTCCTCGGCGTTCGAGTTTTCACCCTGGCCGGAGAAGTCCCATTCCACGAATTCGTAATCCGACTTGGCACTGAAGAATCGCCACGACACCACGCCGCTGGAGTCGATAAAGTGCTCGACGAAGTTATTTGGCTCGGTCACCGCATGACCTTCAAAAGTCGGCTGGGGCAAGTCGTTGAGGCCTTCGAAACTACGGCCCTGCAGCAATTCGGTCAGGCTGCGTTCCAGCGCCACTTCCAGGCTCGGATGCGCGCCGAACGAGGCGAACACACCGCCGGTACGCGGGTTCATCAACGTGACGCACATCACAGGGAATTCACCGCCCAGGGACGCATCCTTCACCAACACGGGGAACCCCTGTGCTTCCAGCGCCTGAATACCGGCCAGTATCCCGGGGTACTTCGCCAGCACGTGGGCTGGCACATCCGGCAGTGCAAATTCACCTTCGATGATTTCGCGTTTTACCGCGCGCTCGAAGATCTCCGACAAACACTGCACCTGGGCTTCGGCCAGCGTATTACCGGCACTCATGCCGTTGCTCAGGAACAGGTTTTCAATCAGGTTGGACGGGAAATACACCACCTCGCCGTCCGACTGGCGCACGTACGGCAGCGAGCAGATGCCGCGCTCTTCATTGCCCGAGTTGGTATCGATCAGATGGGAGCCACGCAACTCGCCGTCGCGGTTGTAAATCTTCAGGCAGTACTCGTCGAGAATTTCAGTTGGCAGCTCATCTTTTCGGCCAGGCTTGAACCAGCGTTCGTCCGGGTAGTGCACAAACGCCGCGTTGGCGATGTCTTCGCCCCAGAACTGGTCGTTGTAGAAGAAGTTGCAGTTGAGTCGCTCGATAAACTCGCCCAACGCAGACGCCAACGCGCCTTCCTTGGTCGCACCCTTGCCGTTGGTAAAGCACATCGGCGAGTGCGCATCGCGGATATGCAGCGACCACACATTGGGCACGATATTGCGCCAGGAGGCGATTTCAATCTTCATGCCCAGGTCCGCCAGAATGGCTGACATATTGGCGATGGTTTGCTCCAGCGGCAGATCCTTGCCCACGATGTAAGTGCTCGCGTCTGAACCAGACGCAGGCATTAGCAACGCCTGGGCATCGGCGTCGAGGTTTTCGACCTCTTCGATCACAAACTCAGGCCCGGCTTGCACCACTTTTTTCACGGTGCAACGGTCGATGGAACGCAGGATGCCTTGACGGTCCTTGTCGGAGATGTCCGCCGGCAACTCGACCTGGATCTTGAAAATCTGGTTGTAGCGGTTTTCCGGATCAACAATATTGTTCTGCGACAGGCGGATATTATCGGTGGGAATGCTGCGAGTGTCGCAGTACAACTTCACGAAATAAGCCGCACACAACGCCGACGAAGCCAGAAAGTAATCGAACGGACCTGGTGCCGAGCCATCGCCCTTGTAGCGGATAGGTTGATCGGCCACCACCGTGAAGTCATCGAACTTGGCTTCAAGCCGAAGGTTGTCGAGAAAGTTGACCTTGATTTCCATGGGGGATTACCAGAATAACGGGCTAGACGATTTGGCCGCCATTATCCGGTATTTCAGCCGTAAGTCTTGCGGGCATCTTATTTATGTCCACACCGGCGATGGATGGGTCAGTCGAGTATCAGATGCGGCAAGAACCGGCTCGAATCCTTGGTGATCAAGCTGTTGTCTTCCCGCACGCCAATACCGGCCGCCTGATCGCCAATCACCCATGAACCCACCAGCGTAAAGCTGTCGCCAAACTTCGGCAGCGGGGCGAACTCCTGAAGGATAAATGGCGCGTCGGTGTAGGGGCCGTCCTCTTTAACGATCAGCCCGTCAGCGGTTTGCAGCTCGATGTTGGCGCCTTCTCGAGAAAAGAACGGTTTGCGCACCCAGCCTTTGGGCACCGCTTTGCCCGGGTCAGCATCCAGATGTGCCGCGAGCAGGTTCGGGTGACCTTTGTTGAACTCCCACAGCAGCGGCAGGATGCCCTTGTTGGAGATGATCGATTTCCAGGCTGGTTCGAAAAACTGTGTATCGCTCTGGGCAATCGCTGCACCAAAGGGCTCGTGGAAGATGAACTCCCAGGCATGCAGCTTGAACAGGTGAGGGATCCAGCGATCTTCGAGGTCGACGAAGCGTCCATCACTGGTGAGACCGATGTCCTCGATATCGATGTGCCGTGATTCGATGCCGACCTTTTCCGCAACCAGGCGCAGGTAATCGGTGGTGCCCTTGTCTTCGACCGAGTCTTTCATCGAGGCGAAATAGAAGGGCTGTTTGAGCTGCAGTTGGGCAAAGGCCTGATGCAGCTTGGTGTCGATGCTGTTGAACTGGTCGGCATGCTTGGGCAGCAAGCCGCGTTCGATGCATTGCTCCAGCCAGCCCCACTGAAACGCAGCGGCCTCATACAGGCTGGTCGGCGTGTCGTAGTTGAGTTCCAGCAACTTGGCCGGCCCGCTGCCGTTGTAGGAGAAATCCATGCGCCCATACAGGTGCGGGTGGCCTTCGAGCCATGAAGTGCGAACCATGTCGTAGAAGGGCGCGGGAATGCTCAGGCGCTCCAGCAACTCCTCGCTCTGAACCACGCGGGCCACCAGATCCATGCACATCTCATGAATCTCGGTGGTCGGGTCTTCGAGATCGTTCTCGATCTGTTTGAGCGTGAACTGGTAATACGCGCTCTCGTCCCAATAGGGTTCGTCGTCGATGGTATGGAACAGAAAGCCAAGACTTTCGGCCGTCTGTTTCCAGTCATGACGCTCTGCGCAGAGGATCTTCTTCATGGTGCTCGTTCCTTAACTGCTCGATCGGCCAGCGCTGCTCGAACCGCCCCAACCGCTGCGGGCACTGGCTTTGCTGCCGAAGCCGCCACGGGAGGTGGACGAGTCCACGGACATCGGCTTGCTGGCGGAGGTGCGGATCGAGTCGGTGTAGCTGCTGCCGTACCTCGCCTGATTGGACTTGGTAAAGGTCGAGCCTTTCGCAATCCGTTGACCAAGCGTTGAGGAGCCGTAGTTACCGCGATCATCGCGGTAGCGGTAGACCGGCTGGGAGTAATAGCTGTTGCGGTTGCTGCTCAGCATGTTGCCGATCAGCAGTCCGGTCAGGAGGCTGGTGCCGGAGAACCCGGAGCCTCCACTGTTCGCTTCCGAGGCGGGCAATTGAGCCTTGGCCGCGTCCACCTGGGATTGCGTCACCTCGCCATCGGCGGTCAGTTCGAAACCACCCAGCTTGGGGATGAACTTGCCGGCGGAATCCTGCTGGCACCAGTCGGCGACAAAGTCGGCATCGCAATCGGCCTGGGTGTCGTACACCGGCGCGATGCGGCGATGCTCAGCCATGGCGCTCATGTAGGCGTCAGAGCAGACGTCTACCGGAAGTTTTTCATCGGCACATTGCTGAACGGACTGGAAGTTGTATTTCTTCTGCACCGGGTAGGTTTTTTCCGCCTGCCCGCAGCCTGATATCGCCATGGCGACCGACGCTGCCAGCGAGAGCTGAACGTACTTGCTTCGTTTCATCGCAATCTCCGTGGCGTAATCAGTACTGGGAAGGAGTCATGCACGCGGCGTTCAACATGCCGACGCTGATGGCCACTGCCGCGACATAGATACCCGCAGCGATTTCGCCTTTTTTGATCCGTTCAGAGGCGCCTTTTAGCACCAGGCTGGTCACCAGGAACGCCAGCAGTTGTACGAAAGCGGCGATCACGGCCCAGACGACGAAATCCAGAATGCTGATCGAGAAGGCAATCACATTACTGGCCGGAATGGCGAAGCCGATGATGGCGCCCCCCAGCGCGATCGCGGCCGCAACATTGCCCGAACGGATCAGTTCGAATTCACGGTGCGGTGTGATTCGGGTGTAGATGAACTGGAACAGCGCGAACAGCACGGCGGCGCCAAGGATGTACAAGACAAACCCGAGCACGGCGGCTTTGTTCAGGGAGATGGAGAGCGCTTCAAGCATGGACTTCTTCCTTTTTAAAAAGTGTTCAGGTCAGTGGTGTACAGCGAAATGCCTAGCGAAGTGCTCAAGCTGATAGTGCCTTCGGCGTCTTCTTCGACGGAAAAAAGCAGGAATTCCCGGCGATCGGTCAGGCCGGTTTCGCGGGCGTACAGCATCGAGCGGTGCTCGATGCTGTAAGACTCATCCGGATTTTTCAGGTGTTCGCTCAACGCCACCAGTTCCGTCTGGCCGTCCTCGGTGCCCCATTCACGGGTGTATTCGACCCCGTTGTGAGTGTAGGTCGGCAGGCCGATCAGGCTTTGAGGGCCGGCCAGCCGACGCAGCTCCGATTCACTGTTGATGGTGATGTAGCTGAGGTAATTGAACAGGATCACTGACTCGACCTGACCGGCGATGTCGCCGCTGGTGTGCACTTGCAGCCAATGGTCTTCGTCGTTCATGTAATAACGCGACAGCCAGGTCGACTGCCCGAGATCAATGGTGCCAGCGCTCCAGATCTGTTGGGAGCCAGGGATGACCACGGCGGTTTTTTCGTCGAGCAACAACTTCAGGGTCGTGTCGAACATCACGCCCTTGCCCAATGCCAGGCCCAGCGGGCCGGTGACCGGTGGGCTGTCGTTGGCTGTCCATTTCGAGTCGGTGTTCTTGCTCGCGTTCGGGGCCTCAAGCCCCATCAACTGTTTAAACCATCCCATTGGTGATTTCCTTGAGGCGAGTGGAGGCGATGTAGAAGAGTTCGCCGCCCTCAACGCGGGTGGCGCCGGGCGGGTTGATCGAAGGTTGTCGGGCGCCTTTGGCGCGGTAGCCGATAAGCGTCGCGTTGTGGCGTTCTTTCATCTGTGCGTACAGATCGCCGAACGTTGCTTCAAAGGTCTCGGGTAGTTTCATCAGGTACTGGGTGGCGCCTTGACCCACGCACAGTAATTCATTGATGACCACGGATGAACCCGGATCCTGAGAGGCACGCACCAGCATCTCGATGGCCATGCTTGAAGTGCATTCCAGGCTGGGCGCGTAGGCGCTGGCGAGTGCAGCGATTTCACTTTCATTGAAGTGGGCGACCACATGCCCGGCAGGGCCCAGTTGATTGACCGCCAGCACCGTGGCCAGGGTCAGGTCGTCTGAATGGGTTCGCACCAGCACGCGCTCGGCGCCGGGAACGCCAGCGCGCAACAACAATGCACTGGAAGACAGGCTTTCGCCTTTGATGAAGGACGCTTTGCCCGGCATGGGGTTTTCGTCGAGGTCGCAATCGCAAATGACGATCAGGTTGTCATTGGACGTTTCGTCCTGCAGCAGTAACTCAATGACCCGCTCGCTGGACGCGCCTTCCCAGCCGATGAGAACCGTATGGCCGACCTTGCCGGTGAAATCGCCTTTGCCCTTCATGCCTTTTCTCCATACATCGATGACGCTGCTGGTGGTTTTGCCGATGGCTGCCGTCAGCAGCGCAATGCCCCCGAGCATGACCCAGGTAGCCACGAAAATTCGTCCCGCCGATGTCTGCGGCGCGAGATCGCCATAGCCGACGGTGAGTGTGGTGGTGAGATAGAAGTAGGTAAACGTGGCGGGGGCGGTGAGGTGTTGTTCGCCCAGAAGCACCAGGCCGATATAGGCCGTGCTCAGATGGATGCCCAGCGCAATGGCCAGGCCTGCCCAGCCGAACCGATGGAAGAAGGACGAGGCGTACGTGCGCAATAAAAGGAAAATCGACATTACATCCCTGACTCCGTGGGGGGCTTATTCCTGGCGACGTAATCGCTCTGGCGTCTGAGTGCTCAAATGCGGTTACCGGGCGGCATTAAACCTGCTGCGCGGCGTAGATAACAGTACCTTGGCTGCAATAAATCCGGCGATCGCACCAAAAATATGCCCTTCGAAGGACATGCCCTGGCGGGGAAAGAAGCCAAAGATCAGGCCGCCATAGAGCAGAGCCACGACACTGGCCGTGATCAGGTTGCTCCAGCTCCTCTGGAACCAGGCGCGCGACAGGAGGTACGCCCACAGCCCGAATACCCATCCGCTGGCACCGATGTGTACGCCTGCGAAACCGAACAGCCAGACCAGCGTACCGCCCAGCAGAATAATGATGGCGCTGACGACCACGAACCGGCTGAGCCCTTCGGCAATGACCAGGGTACCGAGGATCAAAAAGGCAATCAGGTTGGTGCTCAGGTGCGCAAAGGACCCGTGCAAGAAAGGCGAGGTGATGATGCCGACCAGTCCCTGCAGTGTTCTCGGCACCAGGCCGAAGGCAATAAGACTGTAGCCGGTCGCCACATTGAGCAGTTGCAGCGCGACCATGAAGATGGCCACGCCTGCGATTGTCTTGAAACCCTTCAGGGTATCCATCCGTGACCTCGAGTCGACAAAAGAAGGGCATCGAATGAATGCCTGTCAGTTAAGAGATAGAGCGAGCGCTGAGTAAAATTGTGGCGAGGGAGCTTGCTCCCGCTGGACTGCGCAGCAGTCCTTTTTTTGGAGCCGCTTCGCGGCCCAGCGGGAGCAAGCTCCCTCGCCACAGGTTCAGTGCGCTTGACTGACTGGCATCAGGGCAATGAATGCCCTTCCTTCCGCGCAGTGACCGGGTTACTCAGCCGATTTTTTCTTCAGGCGTTCCAGAATCGCATTGGCGCTGCCTTCGTTCGGCGTGATGCCGGCTTCACGCAGCTTGCGCTCCAGGTCGGTGCCGGTCGACGCATCGGCCAGTTGGTCCTGGGCTTCCAGTTCAGCGGCGCGTTGCTGCTGCTTGGCCTGCAGGCGGTTCAGAGTGCCGACGGCGGTTTCCAGTTTGCCGTTGGCACCGCCACTGGCGATCGAAGCGCTGACCTGGGCTTTCTGTACGCTTTCGCGCGCCTTGGCCATGTCCACTTGCTGACGCAGGCTTTTGATGCGGCTTTCAGCCTTGGTTATGTCTTTGCGCATGTTGTCCGCGTAACCGCCGAATTCGGTGGCCTGCTTTTGCTCGACATCCAGTTCATTGGTCAGGGTCGAAATGGCTTCGGCCACTTCCAGTGCCAGGTCTTCGCGGTTGGCCTGGATCGCGGCCAGGGCCTTGGATTCCAGATCCTTGATCTTGGCGTTGTACTCGCTGACGCGGTCAGCCGACAGTTTGTGCTTGGCCATGATGGTGACCAGCTCACGCTTGGCGTTGGCCAGCGCGCTGTCAGCATCACGAATTTCCTGGTCGAGGATGCGCAGGGCTTGTTGGTCGACGATCGATTCGCCGACTTCGTTGGCACCGCCACGCAGCGCGGTGAACAATTTGCTCCAGATGGACTGAGTCATTGGATATTTCCTGTTCCCGAAAAATTAGATGAAGAAACGTTCAAAGGCTTCGCTGGCGCGCTGGACGTTGTCGACGAGGGTTTTGACCTCGGTCACGACGTTGGTCAGGCTGGAGTCGGAGCTCAACGCGCCGAACATGTTGTAAACGACCTGCCCGTTGGGCATGGACTCGATACCGATCGAGGACAGCGGGAACATTTCCCGGCTGCGCAGAACGGCATCATTGAATGCCGGTACGTCGTTGATGGACTCGACATCGACCAGAACGGTGTCCACGATGACCTGATCACCAACCACGGCGATGTAAATCGGCAAGCCACCGAAATCGTTCATTTCCAGCTTGATGCTGGACTCGGAGCCTTGAACGAGGGAGAGGGTGATGTCGTTCGAAACCACTTCGTCGAGGGCCTGAAGGGCGCTGTAGAGGCGATCGATGTTCCAGTTATTACCTGCGCTCATGTAATTCTCCGACATGAATGAGCCAGCCAGAATCGGTTGGCGTAGCTGTTTCTCCATCTGCTTGAGCAGGCTTCGGTTTTCGGGAAGCACCCAAGTCTCGTGTTTCACATAACCGGCGGCACCCAGGCCCGCACGCATCTGCTTCATGTAGAAGCTGGATGGTTTTTTCGCGGACGGTTTTGAGCGCTCTCCCTTTTGGCTCGCTGAATCGGTAACAGACCCGGTAGGCGGATCTGCTGGAGAGCTGCTTTTCATGATGCTGACCCCGTTGTGAAAAACTCACGCGTGAGAAACACTACAGGCAATTTTTGCGGACCTCAATAGCTCACGCGTGAGATTTTTTGACTGTTGCACAGGGTATGACAATAGAAGGTCATGTGGGAGCGGGCTTGCTCGCGAAGGCGGCGAGACAGTCAACATTGATGTTGCCTGATACACCGCTTTCGCGAGCAAGCCCGCTCCCACAGGTTACTCATTTAACCAGCCAGAAAGTCGTCAGTGGACACCACGTTGGCATAGGCAAAACCCAGGGCTGACATGAAGGCGGCGTGAACGTGGGCGGCCGGGACAGTGACACCGTTGAACTCCAGGTCAAGGGTGGCGCAGGCATCGTGGACGACGGTAACGGTGTAGCCCAGGTCGGCCGCGGCGCGGGTGATGCCGTCGATGCACATATGGCTCATGCTCCCGACCACCACCAGGTGCTCGATGCCTTGCTGGTCGAGGATGGACTCCAGTTCGGTCTCGCGGAACGAGTTGACGAAATGCTTGAGCACCACCGGCTCGTCGGCGCGGTTGAGGACTTTGGGGTGCAACCTCGCGCCGTCGGAGCCCGGCGTGAAGAACGGTGCGGCGTCGGAGGTGAATTCATGGCGGATATGCACCACCGGATCACCGGCTTCGCGAAACGCCTGAATTAACCGCGCGGCGTTGTCCGCTGCGGCGTCGGCGCCCACCAGCGGCCACTTGCCCTGAGGGAAGTAGTCGTTCTGGATATCGACTACGATGAGTGCTTGCTTGGCCATGACTGTTTCCTCTAAGTGTGTGTCGGGTGTGGAATCAAGTATTGGGTTTAGCGGGCGGCTTGAGGATTGGCCGCACCGACAATAGAAGGGGGAAAACTGACAATGGGTGTAGAAAGGGCAGTCGCCGAACTGGGAGTGCTGATCTATCCCGGTGCACAGATGGCGGCAGTGCATGGGCTGACGGACCTGTTCGGTGTGGCCAACCGGATCGCCGCCGAGCATCAGGCGGCGCAGCTACCATTGCTGCGGGTCAGTCACTGGCAGGTCGAGGGCGATCAAGCGCCCGAGCGGGCCTATGACACTCATCCTGGCCCGGCCGGCGCATTGGTCGCCGTGTTGATCCCGCCCTCGATCGGAGGTTTTTCCGAGGGGCAGGCGCCCCAAGGGCTAACTCACTGGCTTCGTCAGCAACATGCCAACGGTGCGACCCTCGGTGGGGTCTGCGTGGGTTCTATTCTGTTGGCCGAAAGCGGTCTGCTCGATGGTCGTAGCGCCACCACCCACTGGACCTCGGCCAAGGCTTTCGCCGAGCGTTTCCCGGCGATCAAGCTCAAGGCTGACACGCCCATTGTCGACGATGGTGACCTGATCACTACTGCCGGGTTAATGGCCTGGTCAGAGCTGGGATTGCGGTTGGTGAACCGCTTGCTCGGGCCGAGCATTGCGACCGGCACAGCGCGGTTTCTGGTGGTGGAACACAGCGACAGCGCGAGCGAGTGCGGCAGTAATTTTTCACCGATTCTCAGCCATGGCGATGCGTCGATTCTCAAGGTCCAGCATTGGCTGCAAAGCACCGGGGCGACCGATGTCTCATTGGCGGCGATGGCCGAGCGGGCAGGGCTGGAAGAGCGCACCTTCCTGCGGCGTTTTCGTGCGGCAACCGGGTTGAAACCCACCGAATACTGCCAGCACCTGCGAGTCGGCAAGGCGCGGGAAATGCTCGAATTCACCAACGGCACCATTGATCACATTGCCTGGACCGTGGGTTACCAGGACCCGAGTGCGTTTCGGGCCACGTTCAAAAAGATTACCGGGCTGGCGCCGAGTGACTATCGGGCGCGGTTTGGGGCGTCTGCGACTGCAGCAGTGGCTCGGTAGGTCAGATCCAATCCGATAATGTGGGAGCGAGCCTTTGTGGGAGCCGGGCTTGCCCGCGATGCAGGCGACTCGGTTTAACGTTGAACCGAGTTGATGCCATCGCAGGCAAGCCCGGCTCCCACAAAGGCTCGCTCCCACATGGGTTAGGCGGCAGGTTTGAGTCGTGCAAAATGCCGGGAGCATTGAATGGTGTCGTGCAGAATAAAACAGGCCTTGTGCTATCGCGTATTTCGCAAACAACTGATTTGAAACCCGTTTCTCTCCAGCCGCCGTTGGCCTGATCTCTGCACTTCCTTCAGCTACATTTATCAAACGCAGATTGAAGGGGAACGCATGACCCCAACAAATCGCAAGAAACTGGTGCTCGCCCATTCGGTGCGACCCAATGCCTCGCTGCACGAAGTCGAAACCAATCGCGCGTTGGCCCGGTGGCTGGCGCAGGTCGTCGGGCTCGAATACGGCGGTAGTTACGACCCGCAGCTGCATAGCGGCCGTGATCTATATCTGTTGCCGACCCAGACACTGGTGGGCGTTGCTGCCGCCCGACAGCTGGGCGTTAAAGGCCCGCAGGATTTGTGGGGCGGTTACGTCGACCACGATTTCATCTGCACCAAAGCCATCAGCCATGGGTTATTGAACCGCTATGCGTTCGCGCCCGAAGGCTGGTCGTCGTTGTTTTCCGAACGGGTACGCAGTGTCGTGCTCGATGGCCTCAGCGTGTTCTCGCTGGACGATGCTCGCCCGGCAGCGGAGCATCTGCTCTACAGCGGTCCGATCCGCATGAAGCCTATTCATGCCTGCGCCGGACGCGGTCAGGAAGTGATCAAAAGCCTCGACCAGTTCGACGCCATCCTCGCCCGCCCCGATGCCAAAACAGTGTTCACCGAAGGTGTGGTGCTGGAACAGGATTTGACCGAGGTGGTCACCCATAGCGTCGGTCAGAGCTTTATCGGCGACAAGGTGCTGAGTTATTGCGGTGATCAATACTTGACCGAAGACGGTCAGGGCGAGCAGGTTTATGGAGGGTCCAACCTGTTGGTAGTGCAGGGGTATTACGAGGACCTGCTGGCGCTGGAACTACCGGACGACACGAGGTTGGCGATCCAGCAAGCGCAGGTGTTCGACAGTGCGGCCGATGACGCCTATCCCGGTTTCTACGCCTCGCGGCGCAACTACGATATCGCCCAGGGACTGGATTGCAACGGCAAGCAACGCAGCGGCGTGCTTGAACAATCCTGGCGCCTGGGCGGTGCCAGCAGTGCTGAAGTTGCGGCACTGCAGAGCTTCGTCAACAACCCCGGCTTGCGCGCGATTTGCGTGTCTTCGGTCGAAACCTATATTGATCAACCGCTGCCGGCCAACGCCATTGAGGTCTACCGAGGGCCAGCGGAACACAGTGACTTTCTTCTCAAGTACGTAACGGTCAAATCCTATGACGGCTAGAAGCGAAACCATTCAGATCGACATCGATGATGAACAGATGAGCGGAACCTTCCTCAGCCCCAAATCGAAAGTCCCGGGTGTGCTTTTCGTTCATGGCTGGGGCGGTAGTCAGGAGCGCGACCTGGAGCGCGCCAAAGGCATCGCCGGGTTGGGTTGCGTATGCCTGACATTCGACTTGCGCGGCCACACCGGCGGGACCGGTATTCCGTTGTCCAGGGTAACCCGCGAAGACAACCTGCGTGACCTGCTGGCGGCCTACGATCGACTGCTCGCTCATCCTGCGCTCGACACGTCTGCGATCGCCGTAGTCGGCACCAGTTATGGTGGTTATCTGGCGGCGATCCTGACGTCCTTGCGCCCGGTGCGCTGGCTGGCGCTGCGGGTGCCGGCGTTGTATCGCGACGATTTTTGGCACACACCCAAGCGTGAGCTGGACACGCTCGATTTGCGCGATTACCGCAGCACGCGGGTCCACGCCGACAGCAATCGCGCACTGCATGCCTGCTCGCAGTTTACCGGGGATGTGTTGCTGGTGGAGTCCGAGACAGACGCCTATGTGCCCCACGCGACCATCATGAGTTACCGCGCAGCGTGTCAGCAGACCCACTCGCTGACCCACCGGATCATCGACGGTGCCGATCACGCCTTGAGCGATCCGGTTTCGCAACAGGCGTACACCTCGATCCTCGTTGGCTGGATCACGGAAATGGTGGTGGGCGAGCGGTTGAGCATTATTCAATCGCGTTGAGATTTGCGGTGTTCTCGCGATGACGGACGCCGCGTCACCGTGTTGCTCAAGAAGGTTTTTTCGAAATCCGCAACGACTTCGCCTTAGCCTCCACCACCAGGTACATCACCACGGTAATCAGCAGTGGCAGGAGGAAATAGATCGCCCGATAAGCGAGCAACCCCGCCACCAGACTTCCTCGTGAGGCCTCGTGTTGCAGCAACGCCACGAACACCGCCTCCAGCACACCAAGCCCGGCCGGAATGTGAGTGATGACCCCGGCAATGGCGCTGATCAGCAACACGCCAAGCACCAATGGATAGTCCAGTTTGCTAGGTAGCAGGGTGAAGATCACCGCCGCCATCAGCGACCAGTTCAGCGCGCCGAGGGCCAGTTGCAGGACCGCCATGTGCAGCGATGGCAGGTTGATTTCCACGCCGCGAATCGACCATTCCCGGCGCCTGGAAAACTGACAGGCCGCCAGATACCCCGCACTCAACAGCAGCAACAACACGCCCACGCCCTGCAGGGCGCCGCTGCTCAGTTTCCAGCCCGGGGGCATTCGCACCAGTCCGCTGCTGAACACGGTGCCGGCAATCACCATGTAGCCGAACCAGTTGGTTGCCAGGCTCAGCCCGAGGATTTTCGCGATGTTGCTTTTGCTCACGCCGAGCCGCGAATACAGCCGATAACGCATGGCGACCCCGCCGACCCAGGCGCTCAGGTTAAGGTTGAAGGCATAGCTGATGATCCCCACCGGGAGGATCTGCCGCCAGGTCAGGTCCTGCCGAATATAGGTGCGGCCGATCAGGTCGAAACAGGCGTACACCAGAAAACTCATCAGTGTTACCCCGGACGCGATGATCAGTGTGCGCACTTTGAAGTCGGCCAGGGTATCGAACACTTCGCCCCATTCGATACGTTGGGCGAGCATCGTGAACAGCACGATCAACGCCAGAAAAAACAGCATCGTCAGAGGCTTTTTCCAGCGGTGCCAGTGGGATTTTCGCGGTGTGTCGGAGTGAGGGGCAGGCTGCGCATCAGAATGACTCATGCCTTATCACTCCCGGTCGGATGGATGAAGGGTTTCAGGCGCGGTTTATGCGCCGGCAGCCAACCGGCCCACGCCGGGAAATGCCGCAGGACGTGAAACACCAGAAAACCGATGGTCATGTGCCAGATCCGCCCGCGAGGCGCCTTGTCCGTCGACATGACCTTGCAGTGGTTGCTGCTCAACTCATCGAGACGCTCGAACAGGTCGCGGTTGAAGGCACGGTCGCGGATCAACACGTTGGCTTCCAGGTTCAGGGACAGGCTCAGCGGGTCGAGGTTACTTGAGCCGACGGTGCTCCAGTCCTCGTCGACCAGGGCGACTTTGCCATGCAACGGGCGGTCGCAATATTCGTAAATCGCTACCCCGGCCCGCAGCAGGTAATCGTAGGTCATGCGTGCGGCGAGTCTGGCCACCCGCAAATCCGGCTGCCCCTGAAGAATCAGGCGAACCTCGACCCCTCGGCGCGCCGCGTTGCGGATCTCCCGCAGCAGCCGATAGCCTGGAAAGAAGTAGGCATTGGCGATGACCACGCGATGCCGGGCATTGCGCACGACCTGCAAGTACTCCTCTTCGATATCGCCCGGGTGTTCGCCATTGTCGCGATACACCAGCCGTACCTGGCCATCATGATCGCTGACCGCCAGTTCCGCGCGCCTCTGTCTGCGGCGTCGCCACCAGTACTTGGCCCGGGCCGGGCGACCACTTTGCAGCAAGGCGAAATGATGAATATCAGCCACCGCCGGGCCTTGCACTTCAACCGAATAATCCTGTTTGGCCTCGGGGCCGAAGTCGGCCAAATGGTCGGCGGAAAAGTTGATTCCGCCGAGGAATGCAATCGTCCCGTCGACCACCACAATCTTGCGGTGCAGGCGGCGGAACCAGTTGGTGCGGATGCCGAAGTGACGCGGGGCGGGATCGAATATTTGCAGGCGCACACCTGCATTGCTCAAGGCGGCGAGGAACTCCGTACTCAATTCGCCACAGCCAAAACCGTCGAGGCTGACGGTGATACGCACACCGCGTTGAGCCGCTTCAATCAGGATTTTTTGAAGCTCATTGCCGACCTTGTCCTCGAACACAATGAAGGTCTCCAGCAGGATTTCACTCTGGGCCTGGCGCAGCGCTTCAAACACCCGTGGAAAGTATTCCTCGCCGTTCTCCAGCAATTCGACGCGGTTATTACCGTGCCAGCCGTATTCGACGCCAACGACCACCGGCTCACGCACGGGCGGAGGTGTGGAAACCTGTTCGATCGTGGTTTTTTCCATCAATGGGCCGGTCATAGCTCGATCTCCACCGATAGCGGTGCATGGTCGGAAAGGTGGGACCAGGGCCGTACCGCCAGTACTTTCGGATGGCTGGCCTTGAGGTTGCGCACGTAGATGCGGTCCAGGCGCAACGCCGGCAAACGCGCCGGGAAACTACGCGCCGGTTTGCCATGCAGCTCAGCGAACACTTCACGCAAACCGCAGGGCTTGAGCAGCGCATCGGCGCGCTGGCGCCAGTCGTTGAAGTCGCCGGCGACGACCACCGGGGCATCCTCCGGCAACTCTTCCATACGTTGGCTCAGCAGCTTAAGTTGTGCCGTCCGGTGACTTTCGCGAAGCCCCAGATGGACGCAAATGGCATGCACTTCCCGGCCATCGCCGGGCATCCGCAGCACGCAATGCAGGATTCCACGGTTCTCATGGCCGTGGATGGAAACGTCCAGGTTGTCGTGGCGAATGATCTGGAATTTCGACAACAGCGCATTGCCGTGATCGCCCGCCGGGTAGACCGCGTTGCGCCCATAAGCAAATTGCGGCCACAGGGTATCGGCAAGGAATTCGTACTGGGGCATTGCCGGCCAATTGAGGTAGCGCTGTGGATGATGTTCGTGGGTGCCATGGACCTCCTGCAAAAACACCACATCGGCGGACACGCTACGTACCGCTTCGCGCAACTCGGGCAGGATGAAGCGCCGGTTCAGCGCGGTGAAACCCTTGTGCGTGTTGACCGTCAGCACGGTAAAGCGGCTCACGGCACTGATGATGGGTTGCTGTTCATCCGTTGTGCCGACCGGTTCGGGAACGCTCATGGCAGCACTCCTTCGGCAACTGGCTCACCAGGGACGGTGGCAAGGTCTTTGTCGAGATGTAAACGCTCAAGCAAGCGGCGGGCATCGAAGGGCGCCCGGACTTTGATGTCGTTATCGAAATAACAGAACACTTCCCGGGATCTGCGTGTCTTGGGTTTTTGCCGGGGTGCGATCAATTGCGGATCTGCCGGTTGCTGTCCGTGGTACCAGGCCTCGATCCGGTCGCCCCAGCGTTTCAACGCTTGTGGGGTATAACCGCTGGCGTAGAGTTCTTCGGCACCGTGCAGGCGCAGATAGACAAAATCACTGGTGATGTCTTCGCGATACGGCCATTTACCGGCGGTGTCAGCGATGACCAGCGCGGTGTTGTAGCGTTTGAGCAGGCGGACAAAGGCGGGGTCGACGAAACTTTCGTGGCGAATTTCCACGGCATGGCGCAGCGGCTTTTTGCCGTAGGCCTTCATGCTGGCGTGACCATTCAAGCGCGGCTCATGCTGGCGGGCGAGGGCAGCGGCCTGTTCCGTGTCGTGGGGTAATTGTTCGAGAAAGCTTTTGAACAATTCCGGGTCGAATTTAAAGTTGGGTGGAAACTGCCAGAGGATCGGGCCGAGTTTTTCCCTGAGTTCCAGCACCCCGGAGGCAAAGAAATTCGCCAGCGGCTTATGAATCTCCCGCAAGCGCTTGATGTGGGTGATAAAACGCGGCGCCTTGACGCTGAACACGAAGCCCGTCGGGGTTTCGTCGTACCACTGGGCATAACGTTCGGGCCGTTGCAGGGCGTAGAACGATCCATTGATTTCGATGCTGTTCACTGCCCGTGAAGCGAATTGCAATTCGCGCTTCTGGGTCAGCCCCTTCGGGTAGAACTCCCCCCGCCAAGGCGTGTAGCGCCAGCCTGAAATACCAATATGAATCGCCGCCATGTCGCCTCCCGTCCTCGGACAGCCCTGTCTTTTGATGACTGCCGGGTGTGCGAGAAAGTTTCGACGGGGGTACGGACGGTCAAACGCAAAAACCATCAAGACACAAGCGGGCTTGCTCGCGAAAGCGATGTGCCAGTCGACATCAATGGTGCATGACACACCGCTTTCGCGAGCAAGCCCGCTCCCACAGGGTCCGTCAGTGACCGGTGGCCATACGGGCCGAACCCTCAGCCGGTTCGGCATACACCGGACCCAACCGATCAAGGCGACCACTCCAGGCGGTCAGTGCCAGTGCGACCAAGACCACCAGGCCGCCGATCCACGCGGTATGAATCAGACCCATGTGCGCCACGATCAAACCACCGCCCCACGCCCCACCGGCAATGCCGAGGTTGAACGCCGCAATGTTCAGGCCCGAAGCCACGTCCACTGCATTCGGGGTGTGATGTTCGGCCTGACGCACCACATACACCTGCAAGCCCGGCACGTTGCCGAAGGCCACCGCACCCCAAACCAGCACGGTGGCCAGTGCCAGCCATGGATTGCCGGCAGTGAAGGTCAGCACGAACAGCACGGCGGCGAGCAGGGCGAAGATGATTTTCAAGGCACTGATCGGCCCGCGCTTGTCCGCCAGTTTGCCGCCCCAGATGTTGCCGACGGCTACCGAGATGCCATAGACCAGCAGCACCAGGCTGACGGTGCTGGCGCTGAAGCCGGAAATGTCCTGAAGAATCGGCGCCAGAAAGGTGAAGGCAATGAACGAGCCGCCGTAACCAACCGCCGTCATGGCATACACCAACAGCAAGCGCGGCTGCTTGAGCACCTGCAATTGCTGCAACAGCGAAGCCGGTTTGCTGTGGGCGATGTTTTTCGGCACGTAGAGCAGGCTGCCGATAAAGGCGATCACACCCAATGCAGACACGGCGAGAAAGGTTTCACGCCAGCCAAAATGTTGACCGATAAACGTCCCCAACGGCACACCGGTGACCAGCGCCACGGTCAGGCCGGTGAACATGATGGCAATCGCGCTGGCGGCTTTTTCCTTCGGCACCAGGCTGGTGGCGATGATCGAGCCGATCGAGAAAAACACCCCATGAGCCAGGCCCGTGACGATCCGCGCAATGATCAGCGACTCGTAGCTTGGGGCTTTCCAGGCCAACAAGTTGCCGAGCGTGAACAGCACCATCAACGACAACAGCAGCAATTTACGTGGGACTTTGCCGGTGAGGGCGGTCAGCACCGGCGCGCCAATGGCCACACCGAGAGCATAAAGGCTGACCAGCAGGCCAGCGGACGGCAGGCTGACACCGAGGTCGGCGCCGATGGTGGGTAACAGGCCGACGATGACGAATTCCGTCGTCCCGATGGCGAAAGCGCTGAGGGTCAGCGCGAGCAAGGCAATGGGCATGGCTGCAACTCCGGTGGGATTGATTGATGGAGCGCAGTGTCGGGGTTTGGGTCGTGCGGAAAAATACAGAGATGGGCATTTGATATTTGCGTGCAGGTCAAATATCTCACGGCTGGTATTAAACCTTGTGGCGAGGGAGCTTGCTCCCGTTCGGCTGCGGAGCAGTCGCAAAGCCATACAGCGCGGTGCATCCGGGAGAAATTGGTTTACAGGTTTTGGGGGCGCTTCGCACCCCAGCGGGAGCAAGCTCCCTCGCCACAGAGGATTGTGTCCAATGACAACACAACCCCTGCGAGCGGTGCGGCGATCCTACAGGGGGGAGTGGCGGATCAGTGTGTTGCGTACTTCTGTAGTCGATTGCTGATCCAGCTCCAGCCAGAACTGCTGCTTGCCGGCGATCTCGGCGGCGGCCGGTATGCCGTCGCGATACACCAGTCGATTGCTCGCCAGCGCCGGCACTTTCGCGCCTGGCAACAGGGTACCGGCAAGGTTCAGCGGATCCACCCCGCACACCGCGATCAGACTCCCGTCGTGCGGTCGCCGCCTGACTTCGCGCAATAACGGAATCGCCTCGGGCAGCGCAAATTGTTCACCGGCCAAGCCACTGACAAACCGCCCGCCACGGATCTCACCCCGAGCCTCGAGCCGATGGAACGTGCGCAGCAATTCCCGCCAACTCGGCAACCAATCCGCCTCACGTTCCAGCAAGCGCCAGAACACCACGCCGTAACGGCGCAGCAAGGTCATGGCGATGTGTTCCAGGGTTTCATTGGGTGTGGGCGCGGGTCGCTGCTTATCCACAACCGGCGCGACAGCACCGCGGCGCAGCAACGCCCAGCGCCCGGCATCGTCCATGCCGCCGACAAACGCTCCACGTCCGCGTCGGCTGCTGCGATTCTGGCGTTTGCTGGCCGGCGTGATCAGCGCCCGCAGCCCGGCGAAGCTGTCGGCGTTTACCAGCCCGGCGCCGACCAGTTCCTGCAAGGCAATTTCCAGTTCCGAGCGAAGCAGATGGGCTTCGTGAATCAGCTCATCGAAAAACAGTGCGCCATGCTGGCTGAGCGCTTCATGGACTTTTTGTGTTTTGGGCGACAGTTCGCTGGCCGGCGTCTGTTCGGTCAAGCCGCTCCACAACCCGACCTGACTGCGCGGCAGCAGCAGAATCGGCGTGCTGCGCAATGCCGTGCTAGTGCTCTTGTTGCGCGCGGTGAGACGGGTCCAGATCAGTTTTCCGCTGCGGCACAAATCATCCAGCCAACTCGCTGAATAGTCTTTGAGCCGCGCCGGCAGAATGTCGCTGTCCCACGCCGAAGCGGCGGCGGGGTAGCCTTCGAACTGGCTGATGATCGCCGGCAACACTGCGCTGCCCTGGCCTTGGCTCGCGGCAGACAGGTGCTGCCAGTCGAACAGAAAACGCATGAAATCCTGCAGCGCTACCGGCTCGATTTCCCCTCGCAGCCGCTTGACTGTGTAGCGATGAATCCGCGCCAGCAAATGCCGTTCGCACCATTCTTCATCAGGGGCGCCTGGGGTGAATTGCCCACGCAGCACATAACCTTCGCGCTCCAGTTGCGCCAGGGCTTGAGTGACTTGAGTCGCCGGTAATCCAAGCGGTTCGGCAATCGCCTTCAGCGGTAACGGACCAAATGCGCTGAGCCGCGCGCGGATCACTTCCAGCACCGCTTCGTCCGGCTCCCAGGTTTCATCGAAACCGGGCAATGCCTCCAACGCAGGGATCAATTTGGCCTGTGGATAAATGGCCCGCAGACAGGTCAGTCGTTCCAGCGCGAGCCATAGCGATTGTTCGGTATTGATTTGCAAACGGCTCGCCCGGCCACTGTCGGCCAAGGTGTTCAGCCACTCGAGCCAATTCGGATTGGCCTGGGCTTCGGCCTCGGTAATGCACGCCAGGCTCATCAGCGCTTCATGCATTTCATCAATGCCGGTGGGCGTTGGCCAGGCTTCATCACGCACGGCGGTAATCGCCTCAGCGTCCAGCGCACCGAGATCATCGGTAGATTGCGGATCACTCCAGCGGCGGTTGAGCACTGCCTGAGTGCGACGCTCTTCCAGCGGCGCATCGTCGAGGAAGGTGTAGGGGCGGGCGCTGAGGATTTCCGCCGCCAGTGGCGAAGGCGCTGGCAGATCGCGGCTGATCAGGCGAATGTCGCCCTGTTCCATGCGCCGCAACAACGCCAGCCAGCCCTCGCTGTCCATGGCCTCGTGCAGGCAATCGTCGAGGGTTTGTTCCACCAGCGGATGGTCAGGAATCTCGCGCTCACCGGCGAGGTTTTCCACACAAGCGATCTGATCGGGAAACACGCTGGCGATCAGGTCTTCGCTTTTCATCCGCTGGATCTGCGGCGGCACTTTGCGGCCGCCGCTGTAGCGCGGCAGCGCGAGGGCGACCCCGGCATTCCAGCGCCAGCGCACGCCGAACAGCGGCGCCTCGAGTACCGCTTGAATCAAGGTATGTTCGGCACTGTTGCTGTGCAGATAACGCCACACGTCCTCCAGCTCGAAGCTGTGGCCGGTGGACAGCGACAGCACGATGGCGTCCTCGCTGGCGGCGGCCTGTAATTCGAAGTTGAAGGTGCGGCAAAAACGCTTGCGCAGGGCCAGGCCCCAGGCGCGGTTGATGCGGCTGCCGAACGGTGAGTGGATGATCAGCTGCGTACCGCCGGACTCGTCGAAAAACCGCTCCATCAGCAGCGTGTCTTGCGATGGCAAGGCGCCGAGGGTCTGGCGCGCCCGGGCCAGGTAATCGACCAACTGCTCGGCGCTGGCGAGGTTCAAACCGAGGGTGTCGGTCAGCCAGTCGACGGCCGGTTGCAAGTCGCCGGGCGTGGCGCCGAGTCGCTCATCGAGTTGCGCTTGCAGGCGAGCCACGGCGAACGACAGTTCATCACTGCGACCCGGTGCTTCACCGAGCCAGAACGGAATGCTCGGCGGCTGACCCTGGGCGTCTTCGACCCGGACCTTGCCGGTTTCGACCCGCAGGATCCGATACGACGTATTGCCCAACTGAAAGATATCCCCGGCGATGCTTTCCACCGCGAAGTCTTCGTTGACGCTGCCGATGTTCAGCCCTTGAGGCTCCAGCAAAACGCTGTAGTCGGCGTTGTCCGGAATCGTCCCGCCGCTGGTCACGGCGGTCAGCTTGGCGCCTCGACGGCCCCGCAGGGTGCGGCTTACGGCGTCCCGGTGCAGGTAAGCGCTGCGAATCCCCTGGCGCCCGTTGTAGCCCTCGGCGAGCATCTGCAGCAGTGCCTGATAGTGCTTTTCGTCGAGCGTGGCGTAGGGCGAGGCGTTGCGCAGCATCTCCAGCAGCGCCTGCTCCTGCCATTCCTGGCAGCTGACCTCGGCGATGATCTGCTGGGCCAGCACGTCCAGCGGCGCCTCGGGGATTTGCAGCGTGTCGAGCTCACCACGGCGTACGCAATCGAGCAGGGCGGCGCATTCGATCAGGTCGTCGCGGGTGGTGGCAAACAAACGGCCCTTGGGCGTGCCGCCGACCTGGTGCCCGGAGCGGCCGACCCGTTGCAGAAACCCGGCAATCGAGCGTGGCGAAGCGATCTGGCACACCAGGTCGACGTCGCCGATATCGATCCCCAATTCCAGCGAAGCGGTGGCGATCAGCACTTGCAGTTCGCCGCGCTTGAGCCGTTGCTCGGCATCGAGACGAAACTCTTTGGCCAGGCTGCCATGGTGGGCGGCAACCGCGTCCTTGCCGAGGCGTTCGCTCAAGTGGCGACTCAGGCGTTCGGCCAGGCGCCGGGTGTTGACGAAAATCAGCGTGGTCCGGTGTTCACGGGCGAGGGCGGCGAGTCGGTCATAGACCAGTTCCCAGACGTCATTGGCCATCACCGCCGACAACGGCACGGGTGGCACCTCTATATCGAGATCCCGTGGGCGGGCGTGGCCGATGTCGATGATGTCGCAGTCGCGATCACGGCCGACCAGAAAGCGCGACACCGCTTCGATGGGTTTTTGCGTGGCGGACAGGCCGATACGCACCAGCGGTTGCGCGCAAAGCGCCTGCAATCGCTCCAGGCTCAGGGCCAGGTGACTGCCACGTTTGCTGGCGGCAATGGCATGGATTTCGTCGACGATCACCGTGTGGATGGTGCCGAGCATTTGCCGGCCGGAGTCGGAGCCGAGCAGCACGTAAAGGGATTCCGGGGTGGTCACCAGAATGTGCGGCGCGGTTTTGCGCATGGCCGAGCGCTCTTTTTGCGGCGTATCGCCGGTGCGCACGGCGGTGCTGATCGGCACGTCGGGCAGGCCCATCACGCGCAACTGTTCGGTGATGCCGGCCAGCGGGTTTTGCAGGTTGATCTGGATATCGTTGGACAGCGCCTTGAGTGGCGAAACGTAGACCACCAGGGTTTCATCCGGCAGGCCATCCGGGCTCTCCAGGCCACGATGGACCAGATCGTCGAGCACGGCCAGAAACGCGGTGAGGGTCTTGCCGGAGCCGGTGGGCGCGGCGATCAGGGTCGAACGGCGCTGGCGTATCAACGGCCACGCCCGGGCCTGGGCGGCGGTGGCCGTCGCGAAGGTATTGCTGAACCAGGCGCTGACGGCGGGGTGGAAACCGTTCAGAGCGCTGTCTGCGGGGATGGGCAGGTTCATGAGCCAATTTATGCGGGTGGGGGCGGGAAGTTGCAAGTACCGCTCAGGCTCTGTGTTGATCCTGAGGCCAGTAGCTGCACCACAAATCCCCGGGAACTACACTTTACGGATGACGGTTGCGCACTAAACCCGCAAAATGCAACGATTCCGGCAATTATTGAGGACATCGCCTGCGGGCGCTGTCGATAAAGCCATCGTTCCAATCAGACTGGGCCTGCTGACTCTATGCGAATGCGCCTTATGTTACTGGGCGGCGGAAATGCCCTTGGGCAGGCGCTGATTCGCCTCGGTGCGGAGGAAGATATCGGTTTCCTCGCCCCCCGCCCACCGCAAGACGGCTGGGACGCCGCGAGCCTGACGCAACTGCTCGACGATACCCGTCCGGATGCGTTGATCAATCTCGCCTATTACTTTGACTGGTTCCAGGCGGAAACCGTCAGCGAGCAGCGTCTGGCCGGGCAGGAGCGAGCAATCGAGCGGCTGGCCGAGCTGTGCCAGCATCACAACATTGTGCTGCTGCAACCGTCGAGTTATCGCGTGTTCGATGGCTCCCGGGCGACCGCCTACAGCGAAAAAGACGAACCGGTACCGCTGGGCCTGCGCGGTCAGGCCTTGTGGCGAATCGAGCAAAGCGTACGCGCAACCTGTCCGCAGCATGTGTTGCTGCGTTTCGGCTGGCTGCTCGACGACAGCCCCGACGGCACCCTCGGGCGATTCCTGGCCCGGGCCGAGAAAGCTGAAGAACTGCTGATGGCTGATGATCGTCGGGGGAATCCGACGCCGGTGGACGATGCCGCCCGGGTGATCATTTCGGTGCTCAAGCAACTCGATTGCTCTGCGCCGCTGTGGGGCACTTACCACTACGCCGGGCATGAGGCGACCACGCCGCTGGCATTGGGGCAGGCGATTCTTACCGAAGCACGCGCCCTGCACCCGCTGGCCATCGAAGCGCCGACGGCCCAGGCTCATGCTGCGCGGCCCGACGCCGCCGAAGAACCGCAACACGCGGTGCTGGCCTGCAAGAAAATTCTGCACACTTTCGGGATCAAGCCTCGCGCCTGGCGTGCGGCACTCCCGGGCTTACTGGATAGGTTTTATCGCCATGGCTGACAGCCCTGTTTTAATCACCGGCGGTGCCGGTTTCATCGGTTCGCACCTGACCGACGCCTTGCTTGCCAAAGGCCATTCGGTGCGCATTCTCGATGACCTCTCTACCGGCAAACGCAGCAACTTGCCGCTGGACAATCCTCTCGTCGAACTGATCGTGGGCGACGTCGCCGATGCCGCGCTGGTGGCGCAGGCGATGGTCGGTTGCAGCGCTGTGGCGCATCTGGCCGCGGTGGCCTCGGTGCAGGCCTCGGTGGACGATCCGGTGAAGACTCACCAGAGCAACTTCATCGGCTCGCTGAATGTCTGCGAAGCCATGCGTCAAGCCGGCGTCAAACGGGTGCTGTTTGCATCCAGCGCCGCGGTTTATGGCAACAACGGTGAAGGTGAATCGATCGACGAAGACACGCCCAAGGCACCGTTGACGCCGTACGCGGCGGACAAGTTGGCGAGCGAGCATTACTTCGATTTCTATCGTCGCCAGCACGGTCTGGAACCGGTGGTTTTCCGTTTCTTCAACATCTTCGGCCCGCGACAGGATCCGTCCTCGCCGTATTCCGGGGTGATCAGCATTTTCAGCGAGCGCGCGCAGAAAGGCTTGCCGATTACTGTGTTCGGCGATGGCGAGCAGACTCGGGATTTTGTCTATGTCGAGGACCTGGTGGACGTGCTGGTGCAAGCCATAGTGAAGCCACAGGTCGAAGTCGGTGCGGTCAATGTCGGCTGGAATCAGGCCACCAGCCTCAAGCAAATGCTTGAAGCCCTTGAAGCGGTGGTGGGTAAGCTGCCGCCCGTGAGCTATGGCCCGGCACGTTCCGGTGACATCCGCCATTCACGCGCGAATAACCGACGTTTGCTGGAGCGGTTTACCTACCCGCAGCAGACACCGATGAGCGTCGGCCTGGCGCGGTTGCTGGGGCACTGAGGTTTTGCACAGCCACAAAAAAGGCGCCTTTGAAGGCGCCTTTTTTTTGTGACCGATGCAATAACCGTGGCGAGGGAGCTTGCTCCCGTTCGACTGCGCAGCAGTCGCCATCATTATTGGGTCTGCTTCGCAGCCCAGCGGGAGCAAGCTCCCTCGCCACAAAAGCCGGGCAAGTGTTTCTTAAAACTTGTAACCCAAACCAACCATGTAAATGAACGGGTCCACATCAACGTCGACCTTGGCCCGGGTGCCCGGCGCGACGGCGTTGTTTTCGACGGTCGCGGTGGTGTCGATGTCAATGTAGCGCACCTGGGCGTTGATCATCACGTTGTCGGTCAGCATGTAATCGGCACCGACCTGCCAGGCCAGGCCCCAGGAGTTTTCCGCCTTGAAGTTGCTGAAGCCGTTGGCGGCGGCGTCGCTGCCGACGTGCTCGTCGTAGATCCAGGTGTAGTTGATACCGCCGCCGATGTAAGGCTGGAACGCGGACTTGGCGTCCAGTGGGTAGTAGACCAGGCTCAGGGTTGGCGGCAGGTGTTTCAGGGTGCCGAGTTTGCCGTTGGCGGCGCCGAGGGCGGTGCCTTTGAGCTTCACGTCATGCTCGAACGGCGAGGCCGCGAGCAATTCGATCCCCAGGTTATTGGTGATCATGTAGGCGAAGTTCAGGCCCAGTTGCGTGTCGCTGCTCATGGTGGCTTTGCCACCCAGATCGGCACCCTTCAGCGGGCCTTGATCGACCTTCACGCTGGAGCTGTCGGCTTCCGGGTTGACGGTGATCGCACCGGCCCGAACGATGATGTCACCGGCGGTATGAGCATGGGCGAGCGGGGCTGTGAGCGCGAGGGCGAACAGCGAAGCGCAGAGCGCGAACTTGTGCATGGGGGCTCCAAAGGACGTTAAAAATGGTCGATGTCCAATGGTAGGGATGCAACTGATATGGTCTTTTGATTCAGCTCAATGAAACAGTGATGGCCTGGTTTTTGTGGCGTTTTTGAGGGCCTCATCGCGGGCAAGCCCGCTCCCACAGGGATCTTCTGTGAATGCAATATTTGTGAACAACAGAGAACACTGTGGGAGCGGGCTTGCCCGCGATGGCTATCTTGTCGGCGACACATAACCACCGGATTCACTCCGGCAATTCATACACATAAATCTTGTCCGCCTCCATCTGATACCCGGCATCCGCCAACTCGCTGGTGGACGCCTTGACCTGCAACGCACCCTCGATCCAGTACGGCTGATACAGCTCATCCAGCTTCACGCCGACTTCGCTTTTGACATGCACGATCTGGTTCGACGGTGGAGGCGGTACGTGGATGCAGGCGCCGAAATACGGCACCAGCAGAAACTCCGTGGTACGGCCTTCTTCACTGACTTCCAGCGGCACGATGTACCCCGGCAGACGAATGTTCTGGCCATCGAGGCTCTTCACCACCGGCGCGTTTGGCATGTCCTGTTTGGCGGCTGGGGCCGACTCCGCGGCCAACGCATCGCTCATCTTCGACAGGTCATGCAGCGGCGTCATGTTCGGCACTTCTGGCGCCGCATCCGGCGGGATCATTTCCGACCAGGTCAGGTCTTTCGGCTCGGCTGCCCACAGCGGAAGGGCAACCAGCATCAACAGCGCAAGCACAGCACGGGGCATCTTCAACGTCCTCACAGGCGGATCGACAGGCCATCGGCCAAGGATTGGCGATAAGCACGCCAGGCCGGCACGCTGCCCATCAGCAGCGCGGCGATCAGGATGCCACCGAGCAGCGTCCATTCATATTCGCTCGGCCAGGCCAGCGGCAAGTACAAGCCATAATTCGCCTGCACGTACCCCTGCGCCACAGCGATGCACACATACAGCAGCGCCACACCGGCAGTCACTCCGGACAACGCCAGGGCAAAGGCTTCCAGCACCAACAAGGTCGCGATGTGCCACGGCCGCGCGCCGACCGAGCGCAGAATCGCCATCTCGCGGCGCCGCTCATTGAGGCTGGTGAGGATCGCCGTGAGCATGCCGATCAACCCGGTGAGCACCACGAATAGCGAGACGACAAACAAGGCTTTTTCCGCCGTGCTCATCAAGCTCCACAGCTCCTGCAATGCCACACCCGGGAGGATCGCCAGCATCGGTTCGCCACGGAATTCGTTGATCTCCCGTTGCAGCGCAAACGTCGAAATCTTGCTGTTGAGGCCGAGCATGAACGCGGTGATCGCTTGCGGCGTCAGGTCCATGTTGCGCGCCTGGTCGGCACTGATTCGGCCGTTACCGCGCGCTGGCACGCCGTTGTGCCAGTCGATGTGGATCGCTTCCATCCCGCCGAGGCTGATGTGCAGCGTGCGGTCAACCGGGGTGCCGGTGCGCTTGAGAATGCCGACCACGGTGAACGGTTTGTCGTCGTGCTTGACCAGGCTGATCGCCGCCACGCCATGGGCCAACACCAGTTTGTCGTCGAGTTTGTAATGCAACGCCTCGGCCACTTCGGCACCGAGCACCACTTCGAACGGATCGCTGGCGAAGGCGCGGCCACCGGCCAGTTCCAGGTGTTGTTGATGGCCATACTGGTAATGCTCGAAGTATGCCTCGGTGGTACCCATCACCCGATAACCGCGATGGGAATCACCGAGGGACATCGGGATCGCCCACTTCACTTTCGGGTTGTTGGCGAAATGTTCGAAGCTGTCCCAGCGGATGTTATTGGTGGCGTTGCCGATGCGGAACACCGAATACAACAGCAGGTTCACCGAGCCGGAGCGCGCGCCGACGATCAGGTCGGTGCCGCTGATGGTACTGGCGAAACTGGCCTTGGCCTCGGTGCGCACCCGCTCCACCGCCAGCAACAGGCAGACCGACAGGGCGATGGCGAACGCGGTAAGGATCGCGGTGAAGCGACGGTTAGCCAGGCTGGCCATGGCTAGACGAAACAAATACATCTCAAACCTCGGACGGGGTGGCGGCGCGATTGAGATCGGCCAGCGACAGGTGGCGATCGAACAGCGGCGCGAGGCTCTGGTCATGGCTGACAAACAACAGGCTCGATCCGGCTTCGCGGCATTCGGCGAACAGCAGGCGAATGAAGTTTTCGCGGGCGTCGTAGTCCAGCGCCGAGGTCGGTTCGTCGGCGATCACCAGTTCCGGCTGACCAATCAACGCACGCGCGGCGGCGACCCGTTGCTGCTGGCCGATGGACAGCGAATCGGCGCGACGGCTGAGGATGTTTTCATCCATCAGGCCCAAGTGGGCGAGGAGGGTGGCCGCGGCTTGATCGACGCTGCCGTGGCGCTGGATCGCCCGTTCGGCACGCAGCTTGGAGAAGTGGCAGGGCAGCTCAACGTTCTCGCGCACCGAGAGAAAAGGCAGCAAGTTGAACTGCTGAAAGATGTAGCCGGTGTGATCGACGCGAAAGTGGTCGCGAGCCCCGGCGGAGAGTTCGGTCAGCTCCTGGCCGAGCAGGCGAATGCTGCCGTGATCAGGCTTTTGCACGCCACCGAGCAGGCCGAGCAGGGTGGTCTTGCCGCTGCCGCTGGGGCCTTTGAGGAACAGGGTTTCACCTGGCATGAGGCGAAACGCGGGGATGTCCAGCAGCGGCGGATGACCGGGCCAACTGAAGCCCAGGTCGGACAGTTCGATGAGTGCTTGGGTCATGTGAAACCGGTCAGGTTGGTGGTGAACCCTGTGGGAGCGGTGTCGGATCAGAATTTCAGGGCGGCGGTTTTGGCCGTCACTTCAACCCCTTGCTGTCCGCTCGGGCTGATCAGTTGTACCTGAATTTTCTGGGTGGCCGGGAATGTGTTGAAGATATTCGCCAGATCGAGGGTCTTCAGCGCGCCTGGGGCCGAGCAGCTGAATTGGTAATGGGCGTGGATTTCGCTGTGGTCATGGTGATGTTCGTGACCGTCCTTGGCCGCCTCGTGATCATCTTCATCGTGGTCGTCGGCATCCGGTTTGTCACCGAACAACGGGCTTTCCAGTTCCTGAGTCGCGACCACGCAACCGGCGGCTTTCGGCAGGTTGAACAGCGCCAGCGGTTTTTCCAGCTGCGCGCGGACGGCGGCGACTTTGGTCTTGTCGGCGTCGGTGGTGGCGGCGTGTTCGAAGCCCACCAGGTTCATCGCCGGGCTCTCCAGCTCCAGCTCCAGAGTCTGGCCATCCAGCGCCGCGTTCAGGCGACCGACGCCATGTTCGTGGGCGCTGAGGCTGCCGTGTTCATCATGATCGTGATCATGCTCGACAGCCGCTTGGGCGACAGCCAGCGGCAACAAGGCAAACGGCAAAGCGAGCAGCAAACGGCGCATGACGGGTCTCCGATAAGTAAAATGAAAAATTTGTTATGTAATCTTATAACGAAAGTGCCGAGAGTTTGACCGTCTGCTTGGCGTTGCGCAAGACCCATGGGAGCATGCGAGTCAGGTATGTGCAGGAGCGGACTAATGTTGCGAATACGTGGAAGCATCGGCGACTGGCCGGTGGATTTGACGCTGGAACTGGATGAGGGCGACTGGGCGCAGCTTGGTGCGCAGTTGCAGACAGCAAAACCCGAGGGGAGTGCTACGCCCGCCAAACCGGTGAATCAGGACGATGCGCTGTGGCAGATCGCCCAAGAGTTGCTGCACAAGGCCGGGCAATTGAGTGGGCCGGATTTGCTGGAGCAGCTGGAAGGGCTGACCGGCAGTGCCGCGGCGGGCAAACGCTTGTTGGTGCGCTTGCGCCACTGCGCCGACGTCAAAGTGGTGAGCGGCGGGGATACGCCGCTGTACAGCTGGATCAAGCCTGCGTAGGCGCTGCCGCGGGCTGCGATCTTTTGATTTTAATAAAGCGCAGCAAACAACTTGCGACGGTACGTGGTTACCAGCGGGTGATCGTTGCCCAGCAGTTCGAACACTTGCAGCAAGGTCTTGTGCGGCAAGCCTTCGCTGTAGCTGCGATTGCGGATGAACAGCTTCAGCAAGGCATCCAGCGCCGCGTCGTATTGCTGACGGGCCAGTTGCTGGATCGCCAGTTGATAGACCGCCTCATCGTCCTGCGGATTTTTCGCCAGACGGGCTTTCAGGTCTGCCGCATCCGGCAAATCCCTGGCCTGACCGAGGAACTGGATCTGCGCCTTGGCGCCGGCCAGTGCGGCCTTGTGCTCATCGGTCTTGACCGCGTCGAGCACGATTTGCGCTTCACCCAGCTCGCCGCGCTCGGTGAGGCAGCGGGCGTAGAGAATCAGCGCCTTGGCGTTGGTGTTGTCTTCTGCCAGCAGCACTTTGAGCGTGGCTTCGGCGTCGGCGTAGCGGCCATCATCAAACAGCGCCTGAGCCTGTTCGAACGGGTCGGCAGCAGCGGGCGGCGGCATTTGCACGTGGGGTTCGAGCATCGTGCGCACAGCCGATTCCGGTTGCGCACCGGCAAAGCCGTCCACCGGTTGACCGTCCTTGAACAGCACCACCGTTGGCAGGCTGCGAATGCCGAAGCGCGCAACAATGTCCTGCTCGATGTCGCAATTGACCTTGGCCAGCAGCAACTCGCCCTGATAGCTCTCGGCGATGGTTTGCAGCATCGGCATCAAGGCCTTGCACGGCGCACACCATTCGGCCCAGAAATCCACCAGCACCGGTTTGTGAAAAGAGTTCTCGATCACCGACTGGTCGAAATCGGCAGTCGTGGCGTCGAAAATGTACGGCGTTTGCTGACTCATGGGGGATCTCGTAAAAGCGTGGATGTGGTCACTATAAGGCTTGGTGGGGGGTGGCCGGAAGTCAGAGTACTGATCGTTCCCACGCAGAGCGTGGGAACGATCATGTCCGGGTGGCGTGGTAAAGACTCACATGCCGAAACTCTTCAGGCTCGGCCAGATCCGGCAAGGTCATTGCCTCCAGCATTTCGATGCGCCGATACAACGGATGGCGAAAATCCCTCACGCGCGAATCCGCCACCAACGCTTCCCGGCCACGGCTGAGAAACTCGTCGAGCAAGGGCAGATTTGCCCGGTCGTACAACACATCGGCCACCAGAATCAGATCAAACCGATCGGCCTCGGCGAAAAAGTCTGTCGAGTAGCTAAGTTGCACGCCATTGAGTTCGGCATTCGCCCGACACGCGGTAATCGCCAGCGGGTCCAGGTCACAGGCCACCACTTCCAGAGCCCCGGCTTTCACCGCCGCAATCCCGGCGACCCCTGAACCGGCGCCGAAATCCAGCACCCGTTTACCTTCGACCCAATGCGGGTGTTCGGCAAGATAGCGAGCCACGGCCAGCCCACTGGCCCAGCAGAAACTCCAATACGGCGGCTCGTGGAGAATCCGCCGGGTTTCTTCCGGGCTGAAGGCACGGTCCATGTTGTCGCCGTCGATCAGCCAGAGTTTCAGCTCGGTGCCGGGTAACTCACAGGCTACAAGCTGTGCATCGCCGAGCAGTTCAGCTAACGCTTGTTGCAGGTCGAGCGGTGCAATCATGGCGCTTTGACGAATTGCAGCGGACCCAATGCCTGGGTAGTTGGTTGTGTGATCATTTGCGCCGGCAGATGCAGAATCAACTGCCCGGACTGGCTGGCGCGGCCGCGAAGCTCGACGCGGGCACCGGCCGGAAAGGATTCAGGGTTGAAGCGCAGACGAAACGGCAACACTTGATTGGTGCCGATCAGGTTGGAACTGGCTAGCAATAGTTGCGGACGATCCTTTTCGTCGATCACCAGCAACGCCAGTTCGACTTCGGCGCCGGCCGGCACGCCCTGCAGGGTGCCGCTCAATTCACGTTGATAAGCCGGCAGCGGACCGAGCTCGGCCGATGCCTTGGCTTTCTTCTGCGCCTGTTGCGGTGCAGGGCCGGGCGTTGGCGGCTGGGGCTTGGGCGCATCGCTGCCACAGGCCACCAACAGGCTGAAAAGACTGAGCAAAATGAGTGGTCGTAAAGACATTGGCGGCTCCAGCAAGCGAAATCCATAGACAGCCAGTCTGTATACCGCAAACCCTATGGCTTGTCTTGCCACGGGGATGCGCTACCATGGCCCTCCCATTTTTTGTTGCCTGCCACCATGCACTGTCCCTTCTGCGGTGCCAACGACACCAAGGTCATCGACTCGCGTCTGGTCGCCGAGGGCGAACAGGTGCGCCGCCGGCGTGAATGCCTGGCCTGCGGCGAACGTTTCACGACGTTCGAAACCGCTGAACTGGTGTTGCCGCGCCTGATCAAAACCGACGGCAGTCGCCAGCCGTTCGACGAAGAAAAACTCCGTGCCGGCATGCAGCGGGCGCTGGAGAAGCGCCCGGTGAGTGTCGAGCGCCTGGAATCGTCGCTGGTGCACATCAAACACAAGCTGCGCGCCACCGGCGAACGCGAGGTCAAATCCCTCGTGGTTGGCGAACTGGTGATGGCCGAGCTGAAGAAGCTTGATGAAGTCGCCTATATCCGCTTCGCTTCGGTGTACCGACGCTTCCAGGACCTCAACGAGTTCCGCGAAGAGATCGATCGCCTCGCCCGTGAGCCGGTGAAAGAATGACCACTTCTTCCGAACAAGCCATCCTCGACGCGCATTACATGGCCCGAGCCCTGGAACTGGCGCGCAAAGGTCATTACACGACGCATCCCAACCCCCGGGTTGGCTGCGTGGTAGTGCGCGACGGGCAGATTGTCGGCGAAGGCTGGCATGTGCGCACCGGCGAGCCCCATGCTGAAGTCCATGCCCTGCGCGCCGCTGGCGACAAGGCGCGGGGCGCCACGGCTTACGTGACCCTCGAACCTTGCAGCCACCACGGCCGTACGCCGCCTTGCGCCGATGCGCTGGTGAATGCCGGTGTGGCGCGCGTCGTTGCGGCGATGCAGGACCCGAACCCGGAAGTCGCCGGTCGCGGTCTGCAACGTCTGGCCCAGGCCGGTATCGCCACTGAAAGCGGCGTGCTGGAAGGCGAGGCGCGCACGCTCAATCAAGGCTTCCTCAAACGCATGGAACATGGCTTGCCGTTCGTGCGGGTCAAGTTGGCGATGAGCCTCGACGGTCGCACGGCGATGGAAAGCGGCGAGAGCCAGTGGATCACCGGCCCCGCGGCGCGTTCGGCGGTACAGCGTTTGCGCGCCCAGGCCAGCGTGGTGCTGACCGGCGCCGACACGGTGCTGGCGGACAACGCCCGTTTAACTGTGCGTGCCGACGAGTTGGGTCTGGACGCTGAGCAGACCGCGTTGGCCATGAGCCGTCCGCCGCTTCGCGTGCTGATCGACGGTCGCCTGCGGGTGCCGCTGAATGCACCGTTCTTCAAGGCGGGTCCTGCACTGGTCGCCACGTGTGTCGCGGTGGAAGAACAGTACGCCAACGGCCCGGAATGCCTGATCGTGCCGGGCGATGATGGCCAGGTCGATCTGCATCAGTTGCTGGTCGAGCTCGCCAACCGTGGTGTCAATGAAGTGTTGGTCGAAGCCGGCCCGCGACTGGCTGGCGCGTTTGCCCAGCTCGGACTGGTGGATGAGTTCCAGATCTTCATCGCCGGCAAGTTTCTCGGCTCCTCGGCCCGTCCCTTACTGGACTGGCCACTGGCGCAGATGAAAGATGCGCCTGAGCTCAAAATCACCGAAATTCGTGCGGTTGGCGATGACTGGCGAGTCACTGCCATTCCTGTGCCATTGGCGAGCGTATAATTCCCGGCCATTGCTCTAGCGCTGGCTCTGTTCTCGAGGAGGACTCCATGTTTACCGGCATCATCGAATCCATCGGCAGTATTCGCGCATTGACCCCAAAAGGCGGAGATGTGCGGGTTTACGTAGAAACCGGCAAGCTCGACCTGAGCGACGTCAAGCTGGGCGACAGCATTGCCGTCAATGGCGTGTGCCTGACCGCGGTTGAATTGCCGGGCAATGGCTTTGCGGCGGACGTCAGTCGCGAAACCCTCGACTGCACCGCGATGAATGACTTGAAAAGCGGCAGCCCGGTGAATCTGGAAAAAGCCCTGACCCCGACCACCCGTCTCGGCGGGCATCTGGTCAGCGGTCACGTCGATGGCGTGGGCGAAGTGGTTGCCCGCACCGACAATGCCCGCGCCGTGGAATTTCGCATCCGTGCCCCGAAAGACCTGGCCAAGTACATCGCCCATAAAGGCTCGATCACCGTCGACGGCACCAGCCTGACGGTGAACGCGGTCGATGGCGCCGAATTCCTGCTGACGATCATTCCGCACACCCTGAGCGAAACCATCATGGCGTCGTACCAGCCTGGTCGCCGGGTGAACCTGGAAGTCGACTTGCTGGCCCGTTATCTGGAACGCCTGTTGTTGGGCGATAAGGCCGCAGAGCCTGCAAAGTCCGGCAACATTACCGAAAGCTTTCTGGCCGAGAACGGCTACCTCAATTCCTGAACCTCAATTTTTGAAAGAAGGGGGGTGCCTTGTGGCGCTCAATAGCATCGAAGAACTGGTTGAAGACATCCGCCAAGGCAAGATGGTCATCCTCATGGATGACGAAGACCGCGAGAACGAAGGCGACCTGATCATGGCCGCCGAGTGCTGCCAGCCTGAGCACATCAACTTCATGGCCAAGCACGCCCGTGGCCTGATCTGCATGCCGATGAGCCGCGAGCGCTGCGAACTGCTCAAGCTGCCGTTGATGGCGCCACGCAACGGTTCCGGCTTCGGCACCAAGTTCACCGTGTCCATCGAAGCCGCCGAAGGCGTGACCACCGGTATCTCCGCGGCCGACCGTGCGCGCACCGTGCAAGCCGCTGCCGCCAAAGACGCCAAGGCTGAAGACATCGTCAGCCCTGGCCATATCTTCCCGCTGATGGCCCAGGCCGGTGGCACCCTGGCCCGCGCCGGCCACACTGAAGCAGCCTGCGACCTGGCGCGCATGGCCGGTTTCGAGCCGAGCGGTGTGATCTGCGAAGTGATGAACGACGACGGCACCATGTCCCGTCGCGCTGAACTCGAAGCGTTTGCCGCCGAACACAACATCAAGATCGGCACCATCGCCGACCTGATTCACTACCGGATGATCCACGAACGTACCGTTCAGCGGATTGCCGAGCAGCCGCTGGACAGCGAATTGGGCCAGTTCAACCTGGTGACCTATCGTGATTCGGTGGAAGGCGATGTGCACATGGCGCTGACCCTGGGCACCGTGTGTGCCGAAGAGCCGACGCTGGTCCGGGTGCACAACATGGACCCGCTGCGTGACCTGTTGATGGTCAAGCAACCGGGCCGCTGGAGCCTGCGCGCCGCCATGGCTGCGGTTGCCGAGGCTGGCAGCGGCGTGGTGCTGTTGCTCGGTCACCCGCTCGATGGCGACGTGTTGCTGGCACACATCCGTGAAACCGCCGACCACACCGCGGTGAAAAAACCGACCACCTACAGCATCGTCGGTGCCGGTTCGCAGATCCTTCGCGACCTGGGCGTGCGTAAAATGCGCCTGATGTCTGCGCCGATGAAATTTAATGCGATATCCGGTTTCGATCTGGAAGTTGTAGAATACGTGCCCTCCGAATAATGACCCGGGATTTGGCATCATTGTTCACTTAAGGCGTGTTTGATTTACTGTGGCGAGGGAGCTTGCTCCCGCTTGGGTGCGCAGCGCCCACAAGAGGGGCCGCTACGCAGCCCAGCGGGAGCAAGCTCCCTCGCCACAACGATTTGCAAGTGAACATCATTGCGGAATTTCCGGTGCTGTATTCGCGGTTCAAATATCACTGAGGGACGCGTAGAAAACGCGTCCCGGCTCTTTAAGAGATCTAACGAATGACCCTGAAGACCATCGAAGGTACCTTCATCGCCCCTAAAGGCCGCTACGCTTTGGTAGTGGGCCGTTTCAACAGCTTCGTCGTTGAAAGCCTGGTCAGCGGTGCAGTTGATGCCCTGGTTCGCCATGGCGTGAGCGAAAGCGACATCACCATCATCCGTGCGCCTGGCGCCTTCGAAATCCCGCTGGTTGCGCAAAAAGTCGCTCAGAAAGGCGAGTTCGCGGCAATCATCGCCCTGGGCGCAGTCATTCGTGGCGGTACTCCGCACTTCGAATACGTGGCGGGCGAATGCACCAAGGGCCTGGCCCAGGTGTCCATGGAGTTCGGCGTGCCGGTCGCTTTCGGCGTACTGACAGTTGATTCCATCGAACAAGCCATCGAACGTTCCGGCACCAAGGCCGGTAACAAAGGTGCTGAAGCTGCCCTGTCCGCTCTGGAAATGGTCAGCCTGCTGGCGCAGTTGGAGGCCAAGTGATTAGCGACGATAGCGATCGTTTCAACCCGCGCGATCCAAAGCCTGCGGATGCCGGCAAGCCATCGAAAAGCGTCAAGCGTCGCGAAGCCCGTCAGCTCGCGACTCAGGCGCTGTACCAATGGCACATGGCCAAGCAGTCGCTGAACGAGATCGAAGCGCAGTTCCGGGTCGATAACGATTTCAGCGATGTCGACGGCGCCTACTTCCGTGAAATCCTGCATGGGGTTCCGGCACAGAAGGACCGGATCGACGCCGCACTGGCGCCATGCCTGGACATCACCATCGAAGAGCTGGACCCGGTTGAACTGGCGGTTCTGCGCCTGTCCACCTGGGAGCTGCTCGAGCGCGTTGATGTGCCGTACCGCGTTGTGATCAACGAAGGTATCGAACTGGCCAAGGTCTTCGGTTCCACCGACGGCCACAAGTTCGTCAACGGTGTGCTCGACAAGCTGGCCCCGCGTCTGCGTGAAGCTGAAGTGAAGGCGTTCAAGCGCTGATCGGCGCTTGTAATCGCTATGGGTGAGTTTGAGCTGATCCGCAATTTCTTCGCCGCCGCGCCTTGTGCGCAGGGCGGCGAAGGCGTTGCCCTCGGGATCGGCGACGACTGTGCCTTGCTGGCTGTTCCCCCCGGGGAGCAGTTGGCGATTTCCACCGACACGCTCGTGGCCGGTGTGCATTTCGCAGACCCCTGCGACCCGTTTCTGCTCGGTCAGCGCTCGCTGGCTGTGGCTGTCAGTGATCTGGCCGCCATGGGCGCCGCTCCCATTGCCTTTACCCTTGCCCTGACCTTGCCGACGGTGACCACCGATTGGCTGGAAGCCTTCGCCCGTGGTTTGAACCTCATGGCGCAAAATTGCGGTGTGGCGCTGGTGGGGGGCGATACTACCCGCGGGCCGCTGAGCCTGACCATGACCGTATTCGGTCGGGTGCCGGCTGGTTTGGCGTTGACCCGCAGCGGCGCACGGCCGGGTGATTTGCTCTGCGTGGGCGGTGAGCTGGGGAACGGCGCGGGTGCATTGCCATTGGTGCTCGGCCAGCGAATGGCTGACCCGGCCATCGCTGATCCGTTGCGTGCCCATTACTGGTCACCGCAACCGCAGCTGGGGCTGGGCATGGCGTTGCGCGGCAGAGCCACTGCGGCGCTGGATATCTCCGACGGCCTGCTCGCCGACTGCGGACACATTGCCCTGGCGTCGAAAGTCGGGGTTCAGGTGGAGCGCAGTAAGCTGCCGTTGTCGAAGGCGCTGCTGGCCTTCCTCGGCCAGTCCGACGCTGAGCAAGCCGCCCTGAGCGGCGGTGACGATTACGTGCTGGCCTTCACCTTGCCGCCCGCCGAGTTGCCATCGTTGCTGGCGGACGGCTGGCCGATCCATGTGCTTGGGCGGGTCGTAGCAGGGCAGGGCGTGACACTGCTGGACGCCGACGGACACGACATCACCCCGCCAGTCCGGGGTTACCAACATTTTCGGGAGACACCGTGACAGATCATCCCAAACAGGTCCCGGCGCAGTTCGTACCGCCGTCGGTCTGGCGCAATCCGTGGCATTTCCTGGCGTTCGGCTTCGGCTCGGGCACCCTGCCAAAAGCGCCGGGCACCTGGGGTTCGTTAGTGGCGTTACCCTTTATTCCGTTGTGGCAGATGCTGCCCGACTGGGGCTACTGGCTGATGCTCGGCATCACCATGCTCTTCGGCTTCTGGCTGTGCGGCAAGGTCGCCGACGATTTGCGCGTACATGACCACGAAGGCATCGTCTGGGACGAAATGGTCGGGATGTGGATCACCCTGTGGCTGGTGCCGGAAGGCTGGTACTGGTTGCTGGCGGGGTTCCTGATGTTCCGCTTCTTCGACATCCTCAAGCCGTGGCCGATTCACTGGATCGACCGGCATGTGCACGGTGGTGTCGGGATCATGCTCGACGACGTGCTGGCGGGCGTATTTGCGTGGTTGGCGATGCAAGCGCTGGTGTGGTTTTTCGTCTGAAGCGTCCAGTGAGAGAACCGGGGATGGCGCGACGCGGGTTGCTGCTGATGGTTTTCGCAGTGTTCTGCTCGTTCGCCCAAGCGGGGGACGCACCGACAATGCCGCCCGTGATTCACCTCGCCAGTGAAGCCTGGGAAGACTTCACCGCCGCCGATGGCCATGGGTTGGGCTGGGACGTGTTGCGCGAAGTGTTCGAGCCGGCGGGCGTCAAACTGGATATTCGAACCGAACCGTATACACGCGCCACGGGCCTTGCACAGCGTGGCGAAGTGGACGCTTGTGTCGGTGCCTATCGGGATGAAGTCAGCGGTGTGCTCTATCCGCGCTGGAGTTTCGATACCGATCCGATCTATGCGCTGGGTCTGGCCAGCAATCCGGTGCCGACCCTGCAAACCCTGGGCAACTATCGATTGGCCTGGGTGCGCGGCTACAAGTACCAGGCTTATCTGCCCAATGTGCAGCGCTATAACGAAGTCGTGCGGCGGACGGGAATTCTGTCGATGCTGACCCACAATCGCGTCGACTACTACATCGATGCGCTGACCGAAGTCGATTACATCGTTAATCGAGCCAAGGACCCGTCGCAGTTTCGCCGCACGCACATCGCGGACCTGCCACTGTACCTGTGCTTCGCCGATACACCAGGAGCTCGCAAGTTGATGGCGCTGTTCGATCAGCGCATGGAAGTGCTGGTCAAAAATGGCCAGCTGAAACCGATTTTCGCAAAGTGGAAACAGCCGTACCCGTTTGGCACAGACTGAATACGGTCAATGTGGGAGCGGGCTTGCTCGCGAAAGCGATATATCAGGCTACTCATATGTTGAATGTGAGTCCGCTTTCGCGAGCAAGCCCGCTCCCACAAGGGTCGTTGGCTTGGCCTCTTGATCAAACATTTTGATCGTTATGCCCCATAATTCAGCCTAAGCGTCTGCAGGAACGTGCTGTTACAATGCCGCCTCTGCGAATCTTCAGTACTTATAGATCAGGAGCACACCGGTGCCTGTCGTTTTTGTCGCCGCTTCCAAGCTGCCAACGCCTTTTGCGCAATTCACCATGCATGGCTTTCTCGATGAAGAGAACGGGCGCGAGCACGTAGTATTGAGCCTGGGTGAGTTCGCCGACGGTGCTCCGGTACTCGGCCGGTTGCACTCCGAATGCCTGACCGGCGATGCCTTGTTCAGCCAGCGTTGCGACTGCGGTTCGCAACTCGAGGCAGCCCTGCAGGCAATCGCCCGTGAAGGCCGTGGCGTGTTGCTCTACTTGCGTCAGGAAGGTCGCGGCATTGGCTTGTTGAACAAGATCCGCGCCTATGAATTGCAGGACGGCGGTGCCGACACCGTTGAAGCAAACGAACGTCTGGGTTTCGCCGCCGACCAGCGCGACTACGCCATGTGCCTGCCGATGCTGGAGCACCTGGGCGTGAAGTCCCTGCGTCTGATGACCAACAACCCACGCAAGGTCAAAGCCTTGACCGACATGGGCATCGTGGTGGCCGAGCGCGTGCCGTTGCACACTGGTCACAACCCGCACAACAAGCTCTATCTGGCGACCAAGGCCAGCAAGCTCGACCATATGATGGGCAATGAACATCAGGGCGAGGTTGACCGGGCGTGACTCGCGGTCAGGTGCGGCGGCGACTGTCCGTCAACTGGTGGCAATACCTGGTGCTGGCCTTGGTGCCGCTGTTCGTGATCAACGGCGTATTCGGCCAAAGCGAGGCGATTCTGCCGGTGCTGGCGATGCCATTGTTCATCGCCGGTGTGGCCTCGATGTTTGTCAGCCTGAAATTCTTTGGCGGCTACAAGCACGCGCTGATCGCCACCCAGAAAGCTCTCGACACCCCTGAAGAACCCGACGCCTGGATCGCCCTGGCCGCGAAACGCCGTGCCGCGTTTCTGGTCGCCGGCCTGCCCGCCTGGATCGGTGCGCTGGCGGTATTCGTCGGTCTTGAAGCCGTACCGCTGGTGCTGCTGGCACTGTCGACTACGGTGCTGTTCTACCTCTACCGTATCCCGCGACAACTCGGCTGATGCGCAGCATCTGGCTGGCGGTGTTGCTATTGGCCGTCAGCGGCTCGGCCACTGCGGTTGAGCGGGTTGTCAGTCTGGCACCGTCGCTTTCTGAAATCGTCGTTGAGCTGAGCTCGGCTGACCTTCTGGTCGGTGTGCTGGATGCTGGCGAACGTCCCGCTGAACTCAAAGACATTCCTTCCGTTGGCAGCTACGGCCAGTTGGACATGGAGCGACTGCTCAGCCTCAAGCCCGATCTATTGCTGCTGTGGCCGGGCAGTGTGGGGCCGGCGCAGCGTGAGCAGCTCAAACGGCTGAACATTCCCACCTATGTCGCCGAACCTCACAACCTCGAACAACTTGCCGCCCAGATTGAAGTGATCGCTGCGCAACTCGGCAGAGCGGAACGTGGCGTTTCATTGGCCGAAAATCTGCGTCAGCAACTCGATTCCCTGCGCCAGCGCTATCGAAGGGACGAGCCGTTACGGGTGTTTTATCAAGTCTGGGATCGGCCGCTGTACACCGTGGGCGGTGGGCAGATCATCAGCGATGCGCTACAGGTTTGCGGGGCGCGCAATGTGTTTGCCGACCTGACGCAGCCTGCACCGCAGGTCAGTGTGGAGGCGGTGTTGCAGCGCAATCCCGAGGTGATCCTGGCCAGTGATCAGGCGCAGCTCGATGCGTGGAAAGCCTGGCCACAGGTGACGGCGGTGGTGCAGGGGCAATTGCTGCTGGTGACCGATAAAGGCCTGGAGCGGCCGAGTGGGCAGATGATCGAGGCGACTGCCAAGTTGTGCCAGTTGATCGCGCCTGACCACTAAGACCGAGGCGCATTCATCGCGGGCAAGCCCGCTCCCACAGGTTCAGTGTGATCCCTGTGGGAGCGGGCTTGCCCGCGATGAGGCCGGCTCAAACGCCACAATCTCTGGTCAAAACTCTGGCGTCCAAGTCACCCCGAACATCCACGCCCGGCCTTCCTCGCGATACCCATACTGACTGCCGTCATGGCTGTACAACGCCCGGCTGTAGCCCTTGTCCAGCAGGTTATCGACCTTCAATTCCAGCTTGATCTCGCGATTTAGCGCCCAGCTGCTACGCAATCCCAACAACGCATACCCGCCCAGCGGCTGCTGGTTGTTCTCGTCGTCAAAACTGCTGCTCACCGCTTGCCAACTGGCACCGAGACCCAGTCGATCGAATTGTCGATCCAGGTCCAGGCTCAAGGTCCGCCGTGCGCGGCGGGCGAGGGTGTGGCCGCTGTCGCGATCCCGTGGGTCGATGATCGCCACGCCAAGGTTGCTCTGCCAGCCGAACAGCTCCTGTTTCAAGGTCGCTTCAAAACCGTTGATCCGCGCCGAAGCGACGTTCGCCGGGCGGTTGTTGCTGCCGAAAATAATCGCGTCTTCCAGATCGGTGCGATACAGCGAAACTTCCAGGCGACTGCTCTGCGTCAGCTGACTGCGCCATTGCAGCTCATAACTTTTCGAGGTCTCGGGTTTCAGGTCCGGGTTGCTGAAGTCCGGGTAGTACAGGTCGTTGAAGGTCGGCGCGCGGAAGCCTTCGCTGTAGGTCAACAGCACATCATTGTCCGGGTTCAGCGGCAGCGTGAACGTGCCGCTCCAGCTGTTCTGGCTGCCGAACTGCTGGTTCTGGTCGCGACGCAGGCCCAGTTCGGTAGAGAAACTGTCGGCCTGATAGCGATGCTGGATAAACGCTGCACGGTTCCAGCGGCTGTCCTCGTCGAACGCCGTGCTGCCGTTGATTCGGTCTTCGTACCAGTCACCGCCGACGATGAGGCTGTTGCGCTCATCCAGGGTCAGATCGTTCTGCCAGTTCACCGAATCGCGATAAGTATTGAACACGCTGCGCTCGTCGCTGAGCTTGTCGAGCGTCTTCTCGCGGTTTTCGCTGTGGCCGAATTCGACGCGGGTTTTCCAAGCGTCGTTGATGCGCGCATCGACGTAACTGCTGACGCTGCTCACAGAGAACTCGCTGTAGGGTTGCTGCTGGACCGATTCGAAGGTGGTCATGTCGAAACGGCCGAATGGGTTATCGAATGCGCTTTTACCCTGGTTATCCAGCAAGTTGGCGCCGATTTCGATGTCGTCGGTGAGGGTGTGACTCAGGCTTAAGCTGACCGATTTATTGCGGTATTCGTCGTGATCGCCATCGCTGGGATAGGACTCATGGGTGCGATTGATGCCTGCCGTTTCATCATGGCTGGCACCGAGATTGAAACGTGTCTGCGGGTTGCCGCCGGACAATCCGAGGCTGCGCTCCCAAGTCTGGTTGCTGCCCACTCCCATGTGCAGGCGTGGTTGCAGACCCTGTTCGCCGCCACGGCGGGTGAAGATCTGGATCACCCCGCCAATAGCATCGCTGCCGTAAATCACTGAGCGCGAACCACGCAGCACTTCTACGCGCTCGACCTGTTCGATGTTGATGTGTTGCAGGTTGCTATCGCCGGAGGTCGAGTTGCCGATGCGCTGGCCGTCGACCAGCACCAGACTTTGCGCCGACTTGGTACCACGAATGTAGACCCCCGGCAGACTACCGCGCCCCCCGGTTTGCCCGATCTGTACACCCGGCACGCGGCGCAGCAGGTCGGTGACACTGCTCGGTTGCAGGCGGTCGATGTCTTCGCGGGTGAACACGGTGTTGGCGGCGCTGCTGTCATTGCGTGCTTCGACCTGACGGTTAGCGCTGATCAGCACGTCTGGCAGTTTCAGGGCTTGGTCGCGTTCGAAGGTGTCGGCCAGAAGTTGGCTGGCCGGCAGAAGCGTCAGCGTCAGGGCGAGGCGGGGGAGTTTCATGGGCAGTCCGTTGGCGCTTTAAAGTGAACACATTCTTGAAGGTTGCACAAAACCAATGTGGGAGCGGGCTTGCCCGCGATGACGGAGTGTCAGTCAATGAACAAGTCGACTGTCATTCCGCTATCGCGGGCAAGCCCGCTCCCACAGGGTTTTGCATGTAGCCAGAGGATTAGATATTCAGCAGTTGCAGCCGCTGACGCACCGCCTCTTCGATCCCGGCCTCGTCCAGCCCGCATTCGGCGAGCATTTGCGCAGGCTTGGCGTGCTCCACATAGGCGTCCGGCAAGCCCAGGTGCAGCACCGACCTGAGGATGTTTTCTCGGGCAAGGAACTCGCTGACCGCGCCACCGGCACCGCCCATGATGGCGTTCTCTTCGATGGTCGCCAGCAGTTCATGGCTGCCGGCGATTTCGCGAACCAGTGCTTCGTCGAGCGGTTTGACGAAGCGCATATCGACCACGGTCGCATCCAGCTTCTCGGCGACTTTCAGCGCCTCGGCCAGTTGCACGCCGAACACCAGCAGGGCGACTTTGCTGCCCTGACGGCGGACGACACCCTTGCCGATTTCAATCGGCTCGAGGTCTTTCGCGATCGGCGCATTCGGGCCGGTGCCGCGCGGATAACGCACCGCCGCCGGGCCGTCGTACAGGTGGCCGGTGCTGAGCATTTTTCGCAGTTCGTTTTCGTCGCTCGGGGTCATCACCAGCATGCCGGGGATGCAACGCAGGAACGACAGGTCAAAGCTACCCGCGTGCGTCGGGCCGTCTTCGCCCACCAGGCCAGCGCGGTCGATGGCGAACAGCACGTCGAGGTTTTGCACCGCCACATCATGCACAAGCTGGTCGTAAGCGCGCTGCAGGAAGGTCGAATAGATCGCCACCACCGGTTTCGCGCCTTCGCAGGCCATGCCGGCCGCCAGGGTCACGGCGTGTTGCTCGGCAATCGCCACGTCGAAATAGCGCTCCGGGAAGCGCTCGCTGAAGGCCACCAGGTCGGAGCCTTCCTTCATCGCCGGGGTGATCCCGACCAGACGCGGATCGGCAGCGGCCATGTCGCACAGCCATTCACCGAACACACCGGAATACTTCGGCCCGCCGGCTTTCTTCGGCGGGTTGGCCGGGGCGTCCAGGGGTTCGAGTTTGGTGATGGCGTGGTAACCGATCGGGTCGACTTCCGCCGGAGCGAAGCCTTTGCCCTTCTTGGTGACCACGTGCAGGAATTGCGGGCCTTTCAGATCGCGCATGTTGCGCAGAGTGGCGATCAGGGTCGGCAGGTCGTGGCCATCGATCGGGCCGATGTAGTTCCAGCCCAGCTCTTCGAACAGGGTGCCGGGAACCAGCATGCCTTTGGCGTATTCTTCGGTACGACGGGCGATTTCCCAGGCGCCGGGCAGGCGCGACAGGACCTTTTTGCTGCCTTCGCGCATGCTCGCGTAAGTGCGGCTGGAAAGGATTTTCGCCAGATAGTTCGACAGCCCGCCGACGTTGCGCGAGATCGACATGTCGTTGTCGTTGAGGATCACCAGCATGTTGGCATCCACTTCCGGCGCATGGTTCAGCGCTTCGAAGGCCATGCCGGCAGTCAGTGCGCCGTCGCCGATCACCGCGATCGCCTTGCGATCACTGTGTTGCAGGCGGGCGGCAATCGCCATGCCCAGCGCTGCGCTGATCGACGTGCTGGAGTGGCCGACGCCAAAGGTGTCGTACTCGCTCTCGGAACGACGCGGGAAGGCCGCCACACCGTCCTTCTGGCGCAGGGTGCTCATGCGCTCGCGACGGCCGGTGAGAATTTTGTGCGGGTAGGCCTGATGACCCACGTCCCACACCAGCCGGTCGTCCGGGGTGTCGAAGACGTAATGCAGCGCGATGGTCAGCTCGATCACGCCCAAGCCGGCACCGAAATGCCCACCGGTCTGACCGACCGTGTAGAGCAATTCCAGGCGCAACTCATCAGCCAGGGTTTCCAGCTCGGCTTCGCCTAACCGGCGCAGGCCGTCCGGCGTGTTGGCACGGTCGAGCAGGGGCGTGGTCGGGCGCTTGCGGGGAATCTCATGAAACGTCGTGGGCATCAGGCGAATCGTTATAGGTATAAAAGATGCGGCAGTTTACCTGATGCATCGCCCCCTGCCCACGCGTTGGTTTTTTTTGGCGGATACGCCGTCAGCTGCGGCGATCGACGATGTACCGGGCCAGATCGCGCAATGGCTCAGCCGCCGCGTCAAACGGTCGCAGCGCGTGCAGGGCCTGGTCGCGCAGTTCCAGGGCGTAGGCCTTGGCCGCGTCGAGACCGAGCAGGGCCGGGTAGGTCGGCTTGTCCCGAGCGATATCGGCGCCCTGGCGTTTGCCGAGGGTTTCGGTGTCACTTTCGACGTCGAGAATGTCGTCCTGGACCTGAAATGCGAGGCCAATGGCCTGTGCATAACTCTGCAGGGACTTCAGTTCGTCCTTCGCGGCATGACCGCTGGCCAGTGCACCGAGCTTGACGCTGACTTCGATCAGCGCGCCGGTCTTGTGCCGGTGCATGTATTCAAGGGCTTTTTGATCGAGCTTCAGGCCCACCGAACCGAGATCGATGGCTTGCCCGCCGACCATGCCCGCCGGACCTGCCGCCAACGCCAGGGCGCTGACCATCTGCAGACGGGTTTCGGCGTCGCAACTGCTCAGGCGTGGGTCGAGCAGGGCGCTGAAGGCCAGGCTCTGCAAGCCGTCACCGGCGAGGATTGCACAGGCTTCATCGAATTTTTTATGCGTAGTCGGCTGGCCGCGACGCAAATCGTCGTCGTCCATGGCCGGTAAATCATCGTGCACCAGCGAATAGGCATGGATCAGCTCTACCGCACAGGCCGCGCCATTGGCTTGCTCGGCCTTGCCGCCCAGTGCCTCGCACGCGGCGTAAGCCAGCAGCGGGCGCACCCGCTTGCCGCCGTTCATCACGCTGTAGCGCATGGCTTCGTAAAGGCGGGCGAGTTCAGGACTCGGTGCGTTGAACAGGGTTTCCAGTGCCGCATTGACGCGGGCCTGGCTGGTCGCCGAATACGCCGCAATCATTCTGGCTGATCCGCGTCGAAGGGTTCCTCGGCCAGCTCACCATCACGCTCGAGCAGCACTTGAACCTTCTGCTCGGCCTGAGCCAGCGCCGCCTGGCAATCGCGGGTCAGACCGATGCCCTGCTCGAAAGCGGTCAGAGAGTCTTCCAGCGACAATTCGCCGTTCTCCAGACGCTCCACCAGCGTTTGCAGGTCAGCGAGGGATTGTTCGAAATCCAGTGCAGCTTTTTTGCGGGCCATGGCGGCTATTTCCGGTTGACGTTAAACCGGCGCGACACTAGCAGACATAGGGGTTATGGGCAAATGAGCGGGGTCGTTGGAGCAGCAGTTCCAGGCTGCCAACACAACCTTGTGGCGAGGGAGCTTGCTCCCGCTGGGGCGCGAAGCGACCCCCAAACCATACGTCCGTGTTTCTTCAGGTATACCGCATTCAGCGATTTGCGACCGCTTCGCAGTCGAGCGGGAGCAAGCTCCCTCGCCACAGTAGTGGTGTTGATCACGATTATCCCAGTGAGTTATCCGGATAGCTGATTTGATATCGAGTACTGCGCCCGCCGCCGGGCAGGCGTTTCAGGCAGCCCTTCTCCAGCAGTTCGGCCAGATGACGGGTCGCGGTGGCTTTGGAAACCTTTGCCACTGCCTGGTATTGAGCGGCGCTGATGCCATTATCGAAACCTCGTTCCCCGCCATCGAGCAAGCGATTCAGTACTTTGGTCTGCTCGGCCGACAGTTCAGATTCCCGATGCGCCTGCCAGAAACGCGCCTTGCCCAGTACCGACTCGATCCGCGTCATGGCTTGCTGCAAGCTGCGCAACAAGGTTTGCAGGAACCACTCCAGCCACTCGGTGATATCCAGCGTGGCTTTCTGGCTGGTTTCCAGCACTCGGTAATAGCCTGAACGATCATCCAGAATGCTTGCCGACATGGCATAGAAACGGATGGCCTGAGCCTCACCCTGAGCCAGGGCCAGATCAGTGATCGTTCGCGTCAGGCGGCCGTTGCCATCGTCGAAAGGATGCAACGTCACGAACCAGAAGTGCGCGACGCCGGCCCGCAGCAAAGGGTCGAGGCCAACCTGATTTCGGCTGGCTTCAAACCAGCTCAGGAAGGTTTCGAGTTGTCGTTCAAGACCAAGGCGAGGCGGTGCTTCGAAGTGAACGGTCGGCCTGTCGAGTCGCCCCGAAACCACTTGCATGGGCTCATCGCCGCGCAGGGCACCGACACGGATCGATCGGGCTGCGAGGTCCGTGTCTTGCTCAAGAAACAGCCATTTATGCCAATCCAGCAATCGCACCAATGTCAGTGGCTCAGCGAAATGCCGGGTCGCGTCGAGCATCAATTGCGCAAGGCCCTCACTGCGCTGACTCACCTTATCGCCATTGACCAGATCCAAGCCCAACCGTCGCGCCAAAGAAGAGCGTACGGAACCAACATTCAGTTGTTCACCCTCGATAGCGGACGAGGTCACGATGTTCTGCAACAACGCATCCAGTTCGTTTTGCGCGCTCAACGAATTGCCGACCGAACTGGCCATCCCCATCAACCGACCCTGTGCCTGAACGCAGTCGCGCAAAAGTAGCGTCAAGCGCTCGGCTTGCCATTGGAAATTCGGCCAATCAGGCTGCTGCCAGATCCAGTGAGGTGACATGGAGTCGGTGCTCTTGGAATGAGTGAGCCGATTAAAAATGCTATTCGGCTCATATAGTGAGCCGAATATGACGCCTATTCGGCTCACCGTCCAGTTGTCGGACAGCATGTTGCTCACATGCGGCTGCGATCGAATCGCGCAACAAGTGGGTTTGGCTGCAGGTGAATTGGTCCAAGCATGTTCAGGCTTTATTTTAGGCATTAAAAAGCCGGCTTGTGGCCGGCTTCTCGGGGACTGGCTTGGCTTATTTTTGGTAAACCGCGCCAGCCTTCAAAACGTACACCCGGATCTTGCGTCCGGCTGTGGGACTTGGCGAGAAAGTCATCTGCCTTGTCGGTGCGATCTGAGCCTGAAAGAAGGGTCGATGCGCAAATGTGGGGCGCAGCATACTGATTTTTTTGAGGAATTCCCAGCTTGGCATGCGGGACAGAGCGATTACGCTGAGGTGTAGCAGCTGCCGAAGGCTGCGTTCGGCTGCGAAGCAGTCGTAAACCCGGTAACCATACTGTCCGCCACAGTGGATGGTTTGCGACTGCGGCGCAGTCGAGCGGGGGCAAGTCCCCTCGCCACAAGGGATTACAGGGTTGCGTGCTTATAGGAAGGGCACGGAAGGTCTGCGTTTATTGAGCGTCGACCACCAGAATACCCACCCCAATACCCTTATGTTTTGCTTGTCGATCTGCTCGGCACTGAAGATCTCGTCTGGATACTCGGCTTTGTTGTAGCTGCGCAACCGCAACGCATTCCCCGGCATCCGATGCAGGTATTTGATTCGCAACATCCCGTCATGCTCGATCGCATAAATCTCCCCGTCAATGACCTGAGTCAGCCCGCGATCGATGGCAAGCGTCGAACCGTCCTCAATCTTTTCGCCCATGCTGTTGCCGATCATGTGGGTACAAATAGCGTCGGCGTGGCTGATTTCCAGGGAGTCCAGGTGGCTGCGGGGCAGGCGGATGGATTGGCTGGGGTCTTTGACGACGTGTGTTTTGTTGGAGCCCGGGGCGGTGGTTGTTTCTTTGTAGAAGGGCAGCTCGACGTCGATAGGCTCGATCACCGTGTAGATGCCGCGGATGGCCTGGGCATCGAAGGTGTTGCCTGATTCGTCGAGCACGCGCAGGCGTGAGGATTCTTTCGGGCCTTCGCCGGTTTTCAGCCAGTCGCTGTTTACAGACAGTAGTCTGGCGACCTCTTCCATGCGGTAGGCGGGCACACCTCGGGTGTACCAGTTGTGGATATTTTGCGCTTCCGTGTCGAAGAAAGCGGCAAATCCTGTGGTTGTGATTTTCGCTGCTTCGAGGAGTGCTTTGAACCGTGGGCCGCTAGTGTTCTTTTTCATAAACACGAGTTTACTGGCGCAGGACGGGGGTTTGAATAAACGATCCGTTCAAATTTCGAGGGAAATTTAAGACTGGATGTAAGACGCTTTTAGTGGAATTTAAACAGGAAAAAACCAAAGCCAAGAAGCGCTATACGTACCGTTAAAAAGGTGAGTGTCTGAGCAGAGCGCCCACAAAAAACCCCGGATCAACCGGGGTTTTTCTTGGCGCTTGCAGCTAGAAGCTTACCGCGGCTTCTCAGCCTTTATAGGCAGCAACCGACTTGGTGATCGCGTCGCGGGCGGCATCTGCGCCGGCCCAGCCTTCGATCTTCACCCATTTGCCTTTTTCGAGATCTTTGTAGTTCGCGAAGAAGTGCTCGATCTGCTGAATCAGCAGCGGTGGCAGGTCGGTGTATTCCTTCACGTCGACGTACAGCTGGGACAGCTTGTCGTGTGGAACCGCGATCACTTTGGCATCGCCGCCGCCGTCGTCGGTCATGTTCAGGATGCCGACTGGACGCGCGCGGATCACCGAACCTGGAGCAACCGGGTAAGGGGTCACGACCAGCACGTCGAGGGGGTCACCGTCGTCGGCCAGGGTGTTCGGGATGTAACCGTAGTTGGCCGGGTAGAACATCGGGGTGGCCATGAAACGGTCAACGAACAGGCAATCGCTGTCTTTGTCGATTTCGTATTTGATCGGCGCGTGGTTGGCCGGGATCTCGATCGCGACGTAGATGTCGTTCGGCAGGTCTTTGCCAGCCGGAATCTTGCTGTAGCTCATTGGGCGGTGCCCCCGTTAGTTGACCAAAAACACTTGGCCGGATTGACCAAAAAGTGGCGGCGATTATAGGCATATTCCGCCTTCGACGCTATGGACCAGAGGTCGCGTAGACGTTAGTCGTGTGCCTGATAGACAGGGTTCTCGGCCAGAAGTTGCCGCAGCCGGGCCAATGGGTCCTGACGATAAAACAGCTTCAACTGCTCATAGACCTGTGGATAGGCCTCGTGCAGCAAATCCGGGGCGCTGAAGAAGTATTCGCTGGTGACTGCGAAGAATTCGGCGGGGTTTTCCGCCGCGTACGGGTCGATGGCGGTTTGCGCGTCAGGGTTGCGGTCCAGTTGCCGGTCAAGGTCGTCATAGGCTTCTTGCATGACCTTGGCCCAGTCGCTGACACGCATATCGGCATGCAGTGGTGGCAGGCCATTGGCGTCGCCGTTGAGCATGTCGAGCTTGTGCGCGAGTTCATGGATGACCAGGTTATAGCCTTCCCAGCCACCGCTGGCCATCACGCCGGGCCAGGCGAGGATGATCGGGCCTTGTGGCCAGGCTTCTCCGCTGTGTTCGCCTTCCCATTCGTGTTCAACGCCGCTGGCATCGCGATGGCGCTGGGGGCTGAGGAAATCGTCGGGGTAGAGGATGATTTCGTGAAAGCCCTGATACCAGTTCAGATCGCCCAGATGCAGCAGCGGCAATTGGGCCTGGGCTGCGAGCAGCAGGCGTTGTTCCTGATGGAGTTCTACGCCGGGCAGGGCGGTCAGGTGTTTGTCTTGCAGGAACAGCACGCAGGCTTCCCGCAGCCACTGGTCTTCGGCTGCGCTGAGGCCATCGAGAAAACTCAAGTGATGGCGCACCCGTTGCCACATGTCGTCGGCAATCGGATGCCTGGCCAGGGTGCGCTGGCGTCGCCAGGCGCTAAGGGACCACATCGCGAGTCAGCGGGGTTCGGCTTTGGACGCGGCATTGGCAAGGCGGTTGCGGATTACGCCGATGATCATCGGTAGCAGCGACAGCAGGATGATGCCCACCACCAGCAGCGACAGGTTTTGCTTGATGAACGGTACGTTGCCGAAGAAGAAACCGAGGGTGACCAGGCCACCCACCCAGAGGATGGTGCCCAGGACACTGAAGGCAAAGAAGCGCGGATAAGGCATTTTGCCAACACCGGCGACGAATGGTGCAAAGGTACGGATGATCGGCAGGAAACGCGCCAGGGTTACGGTTTTGCCGCCGTGTTTGTCGTAGAAATCGTGGGTTTGTTGCAAGTAGTCGCGGCGGAAAATTTTCGAGTTCGGGTTACTGAACAGCCGTTCGCCAGCGGTGCGGCCAATCACGTAGTTGGTGCTGTCACCCAGAATCGCCGCCAGCATCAGCAAGCCACCCAGCAGCACCGGGTCCATGCCGCCACCGGCCGCCACGGCGCCCGCGATAAACAGCAGGGAATCGCCCGGCAGGAATGGCATCACCACCAGACCGGTTTCGCAGAAGATCACCAGAAACAGAATGGCGTAAATCCATGCCCCGTAGTTGGTCACCAGCAGGTCGAGGTAAACATCGAGATGCAGGATAAGGTCGATCGGGTTGAAATCCATGGAAAGCACCTGTGGTGATGGCCCGACTCTGCAGGCCTGTGCGGATGGCTTCGCGTAAGACTACAGCTAAGTGTGATTTTTCTTACGAGCCGGAAGAATGGGCATTATACGGGGTGACAAGTGAAAAACGCGTCGAGTTTGTAGCGGGGGATGTCGATGGGTCGACCATAGGTCTGCTGGCTTTGCACAATCCTCTGTGGTGAGGGAGCTTGCTCCCGCTGGGAGTGCGAAGCGCTCCTGGTCCGACTACGCGGTGTATCAGGATAATCGCTTTGGTTGGTTTACGACTGCTGCGCAGCCGAGCGGGAGCAAGCTCCCTCGCCACAAAGGCCCCAGTGCGTTAAATCCCGTCACTGATCGGCAACACGTAGTTCTTGAACTCGGTGTCTTCCCTGAACCCGATGGATTCGTAGGTTTTCTGCGCGACTTCGTTATTGCTGCTGGTGGAAACGCGCATGCGCACGGCATTGGTTTCCTTGGCCATTTTTTTCGCGGTGCGGATCAGGTTGTCGGCCACCAATTGGCGGCGGGCGTCTTCGGCGACGTAGATGTCGTTGAGGATCCATACGCGTTTAAGCGAAAGAGACGAAAAACTCGGGTACAACTGACAGAAACCCATCAGTTTGTTGTTGTCGTCATCGGCGAGGGCCAGGTAGATCACCGATTCCTTGCGCCGCAGGCGTTTCTCGAGGAACGCCCGGGACGAGTCCGGATAGGGCAGGGAACCGTAAAACTCACGATATTTGACGAACAACGGGGTCAGCAGGTCGAGGTGTTCGAGGGTCGCTTGAATAATCCGCATGGTAGGTCTCGTCTTCAAGTGGCTGTCTTACGTGGTGACGGCGACGGGAAACCCTGGCGGCCGTGCATCGATCCTGCCTGAAACCTGAATAGAAACGCAATGCGGAAACGGTTCAGGCATCCGACGGGCTCAGTAGGAAATTGCCTTTCATGTCCGCACCCATGTCCGACTCCAGCGTCTGAACCTGGGCTTCGTCCTTAAGACTGACCCCTGATAACTGCCGCCGACAGGCTTCGCGCATCAAATACAGCAAGCGGTGTGCCGCCATGCCGTAACTCAAGCCTTCGAGCCGAACATTCGAAATGCAGTTGCGATAGGCGTCCGTTAGTCCGACCTTGGGATTATAGGTGAAATACAACCCCAGGCTGTCTGGCGAGCTCAAGCCTGGGCGTTCGCCGATCAATATGACCACCATTTTTGCGCCCAGCAGCTCGCCAATCTCGTCGGCCACCGCGACTCGGCCCTGTTCCACCAGAATTACCGGCGACAGGGACCAGCCCTCAGCGGCTGTCTGTTCTTCCATGCGGGCCAGAAACGGTAAGGTGTGGCGATGAACGGCCAATGCCGAGAGGCCATCGGCCACTACGATGGCCAGATCCACCCCGCCAGGATGGCTCAGCGCGTAATCGCGTAGGGTTTGCGCCGACTCATCACTCAGCTTGCGCCCCAGATCGGGGCGCTGCAGATAGCTGTTCCGGTCCGTGGCGGCGCTGTGCAGCAGCAAACTCTCACGTCCACGCTCGGCCAGTTGCGAACTGAGCCCCATGTGGTCGAACGGCAGATGCACCGCATCCCGGGCCTGGGCATGGGCGTACTGGAAATCCAGCTGTGCGCTGGTCGGCATACTGGTGCCGGTGCGACCGAGGGCAATACGTGCCGGGGTCAGGCGACGCAGCTCCAGCAACGGGTTTTGCGGATCGACAGGTGGTTTATCCATCTCAATACTCATCCCAGTTGCGTCATGGCCTGACGGAAGGCCGGCGGCAGGTTGTCGCCGAAGTGAATTTTGCCGTCTGCCTGGGTGAAGATGCCCATGTTCGCCAGCCACTGTTCAAACTCCGGCGCCGGTTTCAGGCCCAAGGTTTTTCGGGCGTAGAGGGCGTCGTGGAACGACGTGGTCTGGTAATTGAGCATGATGTCGTCAGAGCCGGGAATGCCCATGATGAAGTTGATCCCGGCCACGCCCAGCAGGGTCAGCAGGGTGTCCATGTCATCCTGATCGGCTTCGGCATGGTTGGTGTAACAGATGTCGCAACCCATGGGCACGCCCAGCAGCTTGCCGCAGAAGTGGTCTTCGAGGCCGGCGCGGATGATCTGTTTGCCGTTGTAGAGGTATTCCGGGCCGATGAAGCCTACAACGGTGTTCACCAGAAACGGTTTGAAATGGCGTGCCACGGCGTAGGCGCGGGTTTCGCAGGTCTGTTGATCGATGCCGTGGTGGGCGTTGGCCGACAAGGCGCTGCCCTGGCCGGTCTCGAAATACATCAGGTTCTGGCCCAACGTGCCGCGATTCAGGCTCAAGCCCGCGTCATAGCCTTCCTGCAAGACGTTGAGGTTGATACCGAAACTGGCGTTGGCCGCTTCCGTGCCGGCGATCGACTGGAACACCAGGTCCAGCGGAACACCTCGATTGACCGCCTCGATGGAGGTGGTGACGTGGGTCAGCACGCAGGCCTGTGTCGGAATTTCGTAGCGCTGGATGATCGCATCGAGCATTTCCAGCATGGCGCAGATCGAAGCGATGCTGTCGGTGGCCGGGTTGATGCCAATCATTGCGTCACCGTTGCCGTACAGCAGGCCGTCGAGAATGCTCGCGGCGATGCCGGCCGGTTCGTCGGTGGGGTGATTGGGTTGCAGACGTGTCGAGAGCCGGCCGTGCAGGCCCAAAGTGCCGCGAAATTTCGTGACCACGCGGATTTTCTGCGCCACCAGCACCAGATCCTGCACGCGCATGATCTTCGACACAGCGGCGGCCATTTCCGGGGTCAGGCCCGGCGCGAGGGCGCGCAGGCTCTGTTCGTCGGCGGCGTCGCTGAGCAGCCAATCGCGAAAGCCGCCGACAGTGAGGTGGCTGACTGCTTTAAAAGCCTGTTTATCGTGAGTGTCGATGATTAGCCGGGTGACTTCATCGGCCTCGTAAGGAATCAGTACTTCCTGCAGGAAGTGAGTCAGCGGGATGTCAGCCAGGGCCATTTGCGCAGCCACGCGCTCGCCATCGTTGAGGGCGGCAACGCCGGCCAGAAAGTCCCCGGAACGCGCCGGGCTGGCCTTGGCCATGACGTCCTTGAGGCTGTCGAAGCGATAGGTCTGGCTGCCGACAGTGTGAGCAAAACTCGCCATACAGATTCTCCGTGACGGCGCAGACAGGGCCTGCGCCGGGATTTGCGGCTGTTAGTGCAAGGCTTCTTCAGCTTTCTGAATGGCCGCGAACTCTTCTTCGGGCGTGCCTGCTACCAAGTGATGCCGACTGTAGAAAGCAAAGTAAGCAATTAACACTCCATAGATGATCGCGGCGCCAATCACCACCCGCGGATCTACCAGAAAGCCCGCCACTACGGCGATGCAAGCCAACACCAGTGCCACGCCAGACGTGAAAATACCGCCCGGCGTACGGTACGGACGATCCATTTTGGGGCGACGGATACGCAAGGTGATGTGCGCGGCCATCATCAGCACATAGGAGATGGTCGCGCCGAACACCGCCACCAGAATCAGCAGGTCACCCTGGCCGGTCAGTGACAGACCAAAGCCGATGATGCCGGGAATGATCAACGCCAGTACCGGCGCCTTGCTCTTGTTGGTTTCGGACAGTTTGCGCGGCAGATAGCCGGCACGGGACAAGGCAAAGATCTGCCGCGAATAGGCGTAGATGATCGAGAAGAAACTGGCGATCAGCCCGGCCAGGCCCACCAGATTGACGAAACTGCCCATCCAGGTCGAGCCGCCATAGGCTTTGGCCAGCGCTTCGACCAACGGATTACCGGAAGTCAGCAGGGCGTTGGCGCCGGCACCGCCAGGGCCGATGACCAGAATCAGCAAGGCAAAGCTCACCAATACCAGCATGGCGCCGATCAGCCCGCGGGGCAGATCGCGTTTCGGGTTTTTGGTCTCTTCCGCCGCCAGTGGTACACCTTCGACGGCCAGGAAGAACCAGATTGCGTAAGGAATGGCTGCCCAGACGCCGACATAGCCGAAAGGCAGGAAGCTGCTGGCGCCCTTGGCCTCGGTCACCGGGATGTCCAGCAAATTGGCGACGTTGAAGTGCGGCACCATCGCGATCAGAAATACTGCCAATGCCAATGCCGCGACGGCGGTGATGACGAACATCAGCTTCAGGGCTTCGCCGACACCGAAAATGTGAATGGCGATAAAGATGATGTAGAACGCCAGGTAAATCATCCAGCCGCCAATGCCGAACAGCGACTCGCAATACGCCCCGATAAACACCGCGATCGCCGCTGGGGCGATGGCGTATTCGATCAGGATCGCGGTTCCGGTGAGGAAACCGCCCCACGGCCCGAATGCGCTACGGGCAAATCCGTAGCCACCGCCGGCGGTCGGGATCATGGAAGACAATTCGGCCAGGGAGAAGCACATGCACAAGTACATGGTGGCCATCAGCAACGTGGCGAGAAACATGCCGCCCCATCCGCCTTGGGCCAAACCGAAGTTCCAGCCGGCGTAATCACCTGAGATGACATAGGCCACGCCCAAACCCACCAGCAGGACCCAGCCCGCCGCACCTTTTTTCAGTTCACGTTGTTGGAAATAATCGGAGCCGACTTTTTCGAAGTCGACCGAGGAGATTGCCGGCTGCGCGCTGGCTTGATCGCTAGGCATAGGGGTTCACCTGTTCTTATTGTTTTTTAGTCGGCGTTTTTGCCGGGGTGACGCTAGACATTTTGCTGAATGTTCAACCGCTTCGCGAGCAAGCCGTTCCCACAGGGGAAGTGGCTTGCTCGCGACAGGCGTTTAGAAGAAGCCCAACGGATTGATGTCGTAGCTCACCAGCAGGTTTTTGGTCTGCTGATAGTGGTCGAGCATCATTTTGTGGGTTTCACGACCAACGCCGGACTTTTTGTAACCGCCGAACGCGGCGTGCGCCGGGTACAGGTGGTAGCAGTTGGTCCACACACGACCGGCCTTGATGGCGCGGCCCATGCGATAGGCGCGGTTGATGTCGCGGGTCCAGAGGCCGGCGCCCAGGCCGAACTCGGTGTCGTTGGCGATGGCCAGGGCTTCGGCTTCGTCCTTGAAGGTGGTGATGCTCACCACCGGGCCAAAAATTTCTTCCTGGAACACGCGCATTTTGTTGGTGCCCTTGAGCAGGGTCGGCTGGATGTAATACCCGGTCGCCAGGCTGCCCTCGAGTTTTTCTACCTTGCCACCGGTCAGCAGCTCGGCGCCTTCGCCCTTGGCGATCTCCAGGTACGAAAGGATTTTGTCGAATTGCTGCTCGGACGCTTGGGCGCCGACCATGGTGTCGGTGTCCAGCGGGTCGCCACGTTTGATTTGCAGGACTTTGTTCATGACCACTTTCATGAACTCGTCGTAGATCGATTCCTGCACCAGGGCGCGGGACGGGCAGGTGCAGACTTCGCCCTGATTGAAGAACGCCAGCACCAGGCCTTCGGCGGCTTTTTCGATGAAGGTCGGTTCGGCTTGCATGATGTCGGCGAAGAAGATGTTCGGCGACTTGCCACCCAGCTCCACGGTGGACGGAATGATGTTTTCGGCGGCGCATTTCATGATGTGTGAGCCGACCGGGGTCGAGCCGGTGAAGGCAATCTTGGCGATGCGCTTGCTGGTGGCCAGGGCTTCCCCGGCTTCTTTGCCGAAGCCTTGCACCACGTTGAGTACGCCGGGCGGCAGCAGGTCGCCGATCAGTTCCATCAGCACGGTGATGCCCAGCGGGGTTTGCTCGGCAGGTTTGAGGACCACGCAGTTACCGGCGGCCAGGGCCGGGGCGAGTTTCCAGGCGGCCATCAGAATCGGGAAGTTCCATGGAATGATCTGCCCGACCACGCCGAGCGGTTCATGGATGTGATAGGCCACGGTGTTGCCGTCGATCTCGGCGGCGCTGCCTTCCTGGGCGCGGATGCAGCCGGCGAAGTAGCGGAAATGGTCGGCGGCCAGCGGGATGTCTGCGTTGAGGGTTTCGCGCACGGCCTTGCCGTTGTCCCAGGATTCGGTGATCGCCAGCACTTCCAGGTTCTGTTCGATGCGATCGGCGATTTTCAGCAGGACCAGCGAGCGTGCCTGGGCGGACGTGGCGCCCCAGGCATCGGCGGCGGCATGGGCGGCATCCAGGGCTTTTTCGATGTCTTCGGCCGTGGAGCGTGGGAATTCGGCAATCGGTTGGCCGTTGACCGGCGAGGTATTGGTGAAGTACTGACCTTTGACAGGCGCGACGAACTCGCCGCCGATGTAGTTACCGTACTTGCTCTTGAACGAAACGATAGCGCCTTCAGTACCGGGGTGAGCGTAACGCATGATGGGTTTCTCCTTGGCTTTTGTGCTTATAAGGGAGGACGCGCTAAAGCGCTGCATTAAGCGTAGAGCAAAGGTCGGGCCAGTGCCTTGCAGGTCAGGTAAATCAAGGGCTTGTGTGTTTTTTGTCGGGCGGATGGGCGGCGTTTGTGACGCTTGCGGTACAACCCATGTGACACTTTGTACCGCTTGTGGCACAGCCTGTGACTGGCGGGTCTTGCCAGCATTGCAATGCGTCGATGGCTGGAGGATGCTGAGCCTCAAATTGCCCCGCAGGTAATCCCCCTGTGGCGAGGGAGCTTGCTCCCGCTGGGCTGCGTAGCAGCCCCAAAATGTCTGCCGGTCATGATTTCTGGCGAGCGCTTCGCACTCGAGCGGGAGCAAGCTCCCTCGCCACAAAGTGTGTGCCAGCCCCTTAATGGGTTCTACACGGGGAGAATAATAAGAAATGCACGACAACCATTTGAGTCGCCATGCCCAGCAAGTGCTGACCGTGACCCAGGGTAAATCCCACCTGCACGGTCCCGGCAGCGATCCATCCATTGCCCGCTCCTGGCTGCGCTGCCTTGAGGATTATCACCTCGACCCGGCCCTGACCATGGCGCCGACGGTGCTGGAACATGGCCGCGTGCTGGAAAGCCGCGAACGCTTGCAGCAAGTGCTGCAGATTGCCGGCACCGAAATGACCAGCCTCCACCAGCAACTGTCCGGCGCCGGCCACGCGGTGCTGCTGACTGACGCCCGCGGGGTGATCCTCAACTGCGTCACCGCGCCTACCGAACGGAAGATTTTCGAGCGCGCCGGCCTTTGGCTGGGCGCCGACTGGAGCGAAGCCTGCGAAGGCACCAATGGCATCGGCACCTGCCTGGTGGAGCGCCAGTCCCTGACCATCCATCAAGACGAACATTTTCGTGGTCGTCACACCGGCCTGACCTGCTCGGCGAGCCCGGTGTTCGATCCTCACGGCGAGCTGCTGGCGGTACTCGACGTGTCTTCGGCGCGTCACGAGGTTTCGCGGCAGAGCCAGTTCCACACCATGGCTTTGGTCAATCTGTCGGCGAAGATGATCGAGAGCTGCTATTTCCTGCGTTACTTCGACAATCAATGGTTGCTGCGTTTTCACCTGCAGGCCGAATCCGTCGGGCTGTTCAGCGAAGGGTTGTTGGCGTTCGACGGGGAAGGGCGGATCAGTGCGGTGAACCAGAGTGCGCTGAATTTGCTGGGGCATATTCGTGGTGGGCTGTTGGGCAAACCGGTGGAGGCGTTTTTTGACTGCTCGCTGGATGAATTGCTCGGCCGCGCGAGCGCTAATGCCAGCGCCAGTTGGCCATTGCGCACCCGTGACGGGCGGCGGCTGTTTGCCGTGTTACGCGGGCAGCCGCGCAGCATTCCGGTGCCGGTGGTGCAAAGCCCGATGGTTGTCGAGCGTCCGCGCTTGTCAGGCATTTGCCTGGGCGATGCCGCGTTGCAGGAGGATTTTCGCAAGGCTTTGCGCGTGTTTGAACGAGACGTGCCGTTGCTGATCAACGGCGAGACCGGCTCAGGCAAAGAGGCCTTCGCCAAAGCCGTGCATCAGGCCAGTCAACGCTCGGAAAAATCTTTCATCGCCCTCAATTGCGCGGCGATTCCCGAAAGCCTGATCGAAAGCGAGCTGTTCGGCTATCGCGGCGGCAGCTTCACCGGCGCCCGCAAGGAAGGCATGCGCGGCAAGTTGCAGCAGGCCGATGGCGGGACGTTGTTCCTCGATGAAATCGGTGACATGCCGCTGAGCATGCAGACCCGTCTATTAAGGGTGCTGGAAGACCGTCAGGTGGTGCCGATTGGCGGTGAGCCGGAATCGGTCAATGTGCGGATCATCAGCGCCACTCACCGCAATCTGCTTGAGCGGGTGCAGGACGGCAGTTTCCGCGAGGATTTGTATTACCGGCTCAATGGGCTGGAAGTCGCACTGCCGGCGCTACGTGAGCGCGCTGACAAATCACAGTTGCTCGACTTTTTGCTGGCCGAAGAGGCGGGCGGGGAAACGGTATTGATAGACGGGCCGGCGCGGCAGGCCTTGCTGGATTTTGCCTGGCCGGGGAACGTGCGGCAGTTGCGCAATGTGCTGCGCACCCTCGCGGCATTGTGTGATGGCGGTCGGATCGGGCTGGGTGATTTGCCGGCGTTGATTCGCCAGGCCCGACCGGTGACGGCGTCGGCAGTTGAAGAGCCGTCCGAGTTTCCGCTGGATGATGCCGAGCGGCTGGCGTTGCTCAACGCACTGGAGCAGCAACGCTGGCACATGACGCACACGGCTGAACAGCTGGGCGTTAGCCGCAACACCCTCTACAGAAAACTGCGAAAACACGGTATCGCCCGCTAAACCGAGTCGCGGCCAATCGCGGGCAAGCCCGCTCCCACTGGGTCTGCGCTGCCCTTGTGGGAGCGGGCTTGCCCGCGATGGCGTCAGTATTGGCGAAACACAAGGTGCGATTTTCCCCTCCCTACGCTAACCTGCGGCCATGTTTTACGAGGTCGACTATGCACATTCATATTCTTGGTATTTGCGGCACTTTCATGGGTTCGATGGCGGTTCTGGCCAAAGAGCTGGGCCATCACGTGACGGGCTCCGATGCCAACGTCTATCCGCCGATGAGCACTCAGCTGCAAGCCCAGGGCATTGAGTTGACCCAAGGTTACGACCCGGCGCAGCTCGATCCGGCCCCGGACCTGGTGGTGATCGGCAATGCCATGTCCCGCGGCAACCCGGCCGTCGAATATGTGCTGAACAAAGGCCTGCCGTACGTCTCCGGCCCGCAATGGCTGGCCGATCACGTATTGCAAGGCCGCTGGGTGCTGGCGGTGGCCGGCACTCACGGCAAAACCACTACCAGCAGCATGCTCGCCTGGGTGCTGGAGCATGCGGGCATGAGCCCGGGTTTCCTGATCGGCGGTGTGCCGCAGAATTTCTCGGTGTCTGCGCGTCTGGGTGATACGCCGTTCTTCGTGATCGAAGCCGACGAATACGACAGTGCGTTCTTCGACAAGCGCTCCAAGTTCGTTCACTACCGCCCACGCACGGCGATCCTGAATAATCTGGAGTTCGATCACGCCGACATCTTCCCCGATCTGCCAGCCATCGAGCGACAATTCCACCATTTGGTGCGGACTATTCCGAGCGAAGGCCTGGTGATCCATCCGACCACTGAACCTGCATTGCTGCGCGTCATCGAAATGGGCTGCTGGACCCCGGTGCAAACCACCGGTGCCGGCGGTCAGTGGCAAGTCAAACTGCTCAGTGAAGACGGTTCGAAATTCGAAGTGATGTTCGAAGGCGCCGTTCAAGGCGTGGTCGAGTGGGACATGACCGGTCAGCATAACGTCGCCAACGCCTTGGCCACCTTGGCCGCTGCGCGTCACGTCGGCGTAGTACCGTCGATGGGCATTGCGGCACTGAGCGCGTTCAAAAGCGTGAAGCGCCGGATGGAAAAGGTCGCGGAAGTCCGTGGCATCACCATTTACGACGACTTCGCTCACCACCCGACCGCCATCGCCACCACCCTCGACGGTCTGCGCAAGCGCATTGGCGATGCGCCGTTGATTGCGATCATCGAGCCGCGCTCCAATTCCATGAAACTTGGCGCTCACCGCGATGGCTTGCCGGAGAGTGTGGTCGATGCCGATCAGGTGATCTGGTATTCGCCGGCCAACCTCGGTTGGGACCTGGGCGCCACCGCCGCGTTGTGCACCGTGCCGTCGATTGTCAGCGATTCGCTGGAAGGCATCATCGAACGCGTGAAGAGCCAGGCTCAGCCTGGCACTCACGTGGTGATCATGAGCAATGGCGGCTTCGGCGGCCTGCACGGCAAACTGGCCGAGGCGCTGCAATGAACAACGGCCCGGAACGCATCACGCTGGCGATGACCGGCGCTTCGGGCGCCCAGTACGGCTTGCGCCTGCTCGACTGCCTGGTGCGTGAAGACCGCGAGGTGCACTTCCTGATTTCCAAGGCCGCGCAACTGGTGATGGCCACCGAGACCGATGTCACGCTGCCGTCCAAGCCGCAGATGATGCAAGCCTTCCTCACCGAGTACACCGGCGCCGCCGCCGGGCAGATTCGGGTGTACGGCAAGGAAGACTGGATGTCGCCGGTGGCGTCGGGCTCCGGCTCGCCAGCGGCGATGGTGGTGGTGCCGTGTTCCACCGGGACTTTGTCGGCTATCGCGACCGGGGCCTGCAACAACTTGATCGAACGGGCTGCCGACGTGACCTTGAAGGAGCGCCGCCAGCTGATTCTGGTGCCCCGCGAGGCGCCGTATTCGAGCATTCATCTGGAGAACATGCTCAAGCTGTCGAACATGGGCGTGACCATTCTGCCGGCCTCACCGGGCTTCTATCACCAACCGCAGACCATTGACGACTTGATCGACTTCGTCGTGGCGCGGATTCTCAATCTGCTGAACATTCCGCAAGACATGCTGCCGCGTTGGGGCGAACACCATTTGAGCAGCGATGAATAAGCTGCTGGTCATCCTGCTGGCTTTACAACTGGTGGGCTGCGCCACGGCGCGCACCCTCGATGCTGCCAAGCCTGGGGCGCCGGTGGTGTATTCGGGGACGCGTCTGGATTTGTATGCGCTGAATGGCGGGTGCTGCGCCATGGACAGATTCGGTGCAGAAGCGCCGAGTTATCCGGGTGTTGACCTGCCGGCCAGCGCCTTGCTCGACACGTTGCTGTTGCCGCTGTCGTTGTTGACGGTGATTGGCGTAAGTTTTCAAGCGACTGGCGGAATGTAACCTGCGACCCCTGTGGCGAGGGGGCTTGTCGGAACGCCGCATCGCCCCGTCCGGCTGCGAAGCAGTCGCAAATCCAGGCGACGCGGTGCAATTGAAGAAACAGGGGGGGCGCTGCGCGACCCAACGGCGGCAAGCCCCCTCGCCACAGGTGAAATTACTTGCCTAACTTGCGCAACTCATCCGACTCGACAATCCGCACGCCATCCTGCTCTTCCAGGGCCAGGCGCCACATGGCGCGGGCCAACTGGCAGGCTTCGATGCCGTGGTACTTGCCCGGAAGCAATCGCGACAACGGGCCGGCGACCTTCTCACCCAGTCGCGTCTCGACACGATCACCCAACAACAGCGAAGGCCGGCAAATGGTCAGCTGCGGCCAATTCTGTGCGCGCAATGCGTGTTCCATCTCGCCTTTAACCCGGTTGTAGAAAATCGAGGATCGCCGATCGGCTCCCAAGGCGCTGATCACGATCAAGTGCCGTGCGCCCATCTCCCGCGCACGTTTGGCGAATGCCACCACCATGTCCAGGTCCACTGCGCGAAACGCTTGCTCGGAGCCGGCCTGTTTGATCGTGGTGCCGAGGCAGCAGTAGGCAATGTCGACGCGACCGTTCAATTGCGGCAAAAACACCGCCGGGTCGCCGACCGGGTTTTCCAGGTGAGGATGCTCGGCCAATGGCCGGCGTGAGGGGGCTAATACCCGTGTAATCGTTGGCTCGTTGAGTAGACGGTCAAGCAAATGTTCACCGGTTAACCCGGTAGCTCCGGCAAGCAATACATGCTGAGGCGTCAAGTACATAGTCATTCCCTCTTGATACTGTTCAGCTTAGTTGCTCTTTTCATCCTTGCTGATAGAGACACTTTGCAGTGCCTTTCGTGCCTGTTGTTTGCGCAACAGCTGCCAGTGGCTGAGAACGGTTTTCGGCGCCCAGATTTGCGGCTCGGAAGCTTCGAAGCTGTCGGCCATTTCACGCTCGGCCACAGTGGCGCTGGCCAGTTTGAAGGCTTGCTCCAGATCGTCGGTCTGGTTCAGCGCCTGGGCGAACAGCGCGTCGCCGAAATAAGTGAAGTTAGCTTCTTCCGAACACCCAAAGGACACTCGATCGGCGCGCGAGGCGGTCATGATCAGGGTGCGTTCGTCCTTGAGGGCGGGGATGAAGCCGCCGGAATAGCAAGACGAAATCACAATGATTTTGTCGCGCTTCTTCAGGGGCGCGAGGACGGCGGCCAGTTCGTCGACCGGCAGGTCGGCCAGTTCCATGCGTGGCTGGTCGAGCACCAGTTGGTGTTCGCTGGTGCCGTGGCTGGTCAGATAAATGAACAGCAAGTCTTCCGGACCACTGCGCTCAGCCAGGGTCTGGGCGGCGCGGCGCAGGTTTTCCCGGGTGGCCATCGGCCGGTCGCCGAGGTGATCGCGATGGTTGACCAGGCGGATCTGGCCGAAGGCGCCGAAACGGCTGGCGAGCATGTTGGCGACGTAGTCGGACTCGCGCAGGAACACGCTCTGCTTGCCATCGCCGCCCAGGGTCAAGGTGTACAGTTCGACCGCCGGGGTCGAGGCTGGCACGTTGGCCAGTGCATCGTCGAGCAAGCGACCCTGGGCCAGCAAGCCGAGTTCGAGAGGGTCGGGCAGCAGCTTGCTGTCGGCGTCGCGCACGCGCTGACTATTGATCCAGGTGCCGCTCTGCACCGTGCCATCGGTCAGCACCAGCGTGCCTTGGCCCTGATAGTTGTCGCCGTCGAACTGGCCGATATAGAAGCTGCCATCGGCCAGGTTCAAGCGACCCTGACCGGTGAAGCGCCAGTCGCTGAACTGACCGATGTAGTGACTGCCGTCGGCGCCGATCAACTCGCCCTTGCCGCTGAGCACGCCTTCCTTGAAGTGACCGAGCCAGACATCGCCATCGGCGTTCTCGTAGCGGCCCTTGCCGTGCAGTTGATTGTTCTTGAAACCGCCGACATAGATATCGCCATCGGCGCTGTTGAAGGTGCCATTGCCTTCCAACTGGCCGTCGGCGAAATGCCCGGTGAACTGGTTTCCGCTGGCATCGCTGCGCTGGCCTTCGCCATTGGGTTTGCCGTGGGCGAATTGCCCTTGGTACTGGCTGCCGTCTTCGAGTTCCAGGCGACCGAGCCCTGAGTATTGATCGGCCTTGAATTCGCCGCGGTAAGTCATGGCGTTTTCTTTGAGAGTGCCTTCACCGTCGCGTCGACCCGCCTTGAAACCGCCGGTATAGCTGCTGCCCGTGGTGGTCAGGGTGCCTTGGCCGTCGAATAACCCTTGCTGGAATTGCCCGCGATAGACCTCGCCGTTGCTGCCATGCCATTCGCCCTGACCATGCCATTGGCCTTTGTCGAACTGGCCGGCGTACCAGCTGCCGTTCGGGTAATCGATGCGACCCTCGCCTTGCAGCAAGCCGTTGACCAGATCACCGCGATAGCGTCCACCATCCGGCAGGCGGGCATCGGGGGGCAACAGCGATTCGCCATCGCCGCAAGCGGTGAGCAATAGGGTCAAAGCAAGGAGTGCAAGTGAGCGCATAGCGGGATCCGGGCAATTAGGCGACGGAGTATGCCGCAGCTATGTGTCGCATTTATAGAGACACGGCAGAGACACGGCGCGAAACAGCGTGAGCTGCTTCGCATCCGGGATGCTTTACACGAAGCAGAGGGACAGTGGCTCGGCGATGTACGCCGGTTTGTCCGACCCTTCGATTTCAAGCGTGGCGGTGGCCTTGAGCAGCCATTGACCGGGTTTCTTCTCGGTGACGTCGTTCATGTCGACCTTGAGTCGCACCCTGGAGTTGACCTTCACAGGCTGGATGAAACGCACGCTGTCCAGACCGTAGTTCACCACCATCTTCGCGCCTTCGGGCAGGATGAGGATGTCTTCCATCAGTTTGGGGATCAGCGACAACGACAGGAAACCATGGGCGATGGTGCTGCCGAAAGGTGTTTGCGCGGCTTTGACCGGGTCGACATGGATGAACTGATAATCGCCTGTGGCTTCTGCGAACAGGTTGATACGTTCCTGGTCGATGGTGAGCCATTGGGAACGTCCGAGTTCCTTGCCGACATAATCTTTGAGCTCTGCAACTGGAACATAGGGCATTGAGACTCTCCTTGGGTTCATCGGTTTTATAGTTTTTCGAGTGGGGGATTTGACTTCCCTGCGAACCACTTTAGATCAACATGGCAAATGGCTCCGGTCAACTATTCATGCTTTTGGCGAATGCCGATTCATAGCGTTGGCGTGCTTATAATGTCGGGCCCCTTATTTGTGGGGAGCACGCGCGGGAGATGATGGATGTTGTTACGTGGCCTGACCTGGCTGGTGCTTTTTCAATTGCTCGGCACCGCCCTCAACCATTTGTTTTTGCCGGTGCTGCCGGGGCCAATCATTGGCCTGTTGCTGCTGCTGGGGTATCTGATTGTTCGCGGTCAAGTTGGCGAGCCCCTGAACCTCGCGGCCAGTAGCCTGTTGCGTTATCTGCCGTTGCTGCTGGTGCCGCCGGCCGTGGGCGTGATGGTGTACGCCGCCGACATTGCCGCGGATTTCTGGGCGATCACCGGTGCGCTGGTACTGTCGCTGCTGTTGTCGATGGCCTTCGCCGGTGTGCTGATGCAGCGGATGGTCAAGCGTCATGCTCATCACGAGGACGGCCAATGATTTTCGATTGGCACGGCGCCTGGGCGTCGGTGATTCATCATCCATTGTTCGGTATTGGTATTACGCTGGGGGCGTATCAGTTGGTGCTGGCAGCGTTCGAGAAAACCCGCTGGGTTTTTCTGCAACCGGTACTGGTTTCCATGTTGCTGGTTATCGCTGTACTGGTCGGTTGCGGCCTGAGTTACGCCGAATACCGCAAGAGCACCGAGATACTCAGCATCTTGCTCGGGCCGGCCACCGTTGCGCTGGCGGTACCGCTGTACCTCAACCTGCGGCGGATCCGGCAGTTGTTCTGGCCGATATTTACTACGCTGGTGATAGGTGGTGTGGTCGCCACGGGCATGGGAGTGCTGCTGGGCTGGTGGTTCGGCGCCGAACACATGATCCTGATGACCATGGCACCCAAGTCGGTCACCTCGCCGATTGCCATGCTGGTGGCGGAGCAAATCGGTGGCGTCGCGGCGCTGGCGGCGGTGTTCGTATTGATTACCGGGGTGATCGGAGCGATCTTCGGACCGAGTCTTTTGACCCGTCTCGGTGTCCACAGCCCGGAGGCCCGCGGTATGGCTCTGGGCATGACCGCCCATGCGGTCGGCACTTCGGTGGCCTTGCAGGAAAGTGAAGAGTGCGGCGCCTTCGCGGCGCTGGCGATGAGTCTGATGGGCGTGGCCACGGCGGTGTTCCTGCCGTTGGCGGTGTCGATGGTGGTGTAAGGAAATGTCTATGAGCTTGCCGCTTTTTCCGCTGAACACGGTGCTGTTTCCCGGCTGCAACCTCGATTTGCAGATTTTCGAGGCGCGCTACCTGGACATGATCGGCCGCTGCATGAAGCTGGGCGGCGGCTTCGGCGTGGTGTGCATTCTGGAGGGCGAAGAAGTCGGCATCGCTCCCGAAGGCTACGCGCGGGTGGGGTGCGAAGCACTGATCACCGATTTTCACCAGCAGGACAACGGCCTGTTGGGCATTCGGGTGAAGGGCGGGCGGCGCTTCCATGTTGTGCGCACCGAGGTGCAGCGCGACCAGTTGATCGTCGCCGAAGTCGAGTGGCTCAAAGATGAACCCGAGCAACCGCTACAGGATGAAGACGCCGACCTGGTCGCGCTGCTCAAGGCCTTGGCGGAACACCCGATGGTCGAAGCGCTGAGCATGGGCACTGAAGCGGCGGGGCAACAGTCGCTGGCCAACCAGTTGGCCTACCTGTTGCCGTTTGCTGAGGTGGACAAGATAGACCTGCTGCAACTTGATGATCCGCAGCAGCGGCTGGATGCGATTCAGGCGTTGCTGGATGAGTTGCAGGGAGAGTTGTTTGCTTAGTTGTACTTTGTATTAAGTTGTCTGGTTCGCCACTATTGTCTTGGCTGTGCTCACTTAGTAGTTTGAGGTTGTTCGCATGAGGCGAATAAACTTTTAACGGTAAGGACGCAGCTATGACAATTTATGAAGATGAGTGGGCGTTTTGGGATGATATCTCAGCGCGTTACATTCTAAAGCACGCGAATATCGATCCTAATACGGCCAACATTATTGACGCCGCTGGTTACTATGCCGATGCGATGGTGGTCGAGCGACGTAAGCGCAAACGCGTAAAGCTTTCCGTCTCTGGCGCTGCTGCCGAGGTTTCAGACGCCCCGGCGGCAATTTAATACATTTGTTATTAAGCGTTCGGCAACAGATCTGCATGTTGTGTCTGTTGCTAAAAAATAAGAATTGAGTGAAAAACACTTTGGGGTGACTCATGTCTCTGGAAAATCAAAGCAACGCATTTACCGCTAATCTTTACGTCAAAGGGATACCGGTGGTGCTTAACCAGCAACGTCTGAAGGTGCGGCAGCTCGACCCACGAATGACCAGGCGCGAGCGTCTGGATGTAGAGGTGGCGTTGGCAAGTAATGACAGTGCAAGTACTTTGACGCTGGCCGATCATGAGGATGACAAACCCTTGTTGTTGAAGTTTGTTCCCAAGGCCGACAAATATGAAATTGTGGCAGTTTTACGGGGTGTTTATGGCGGGAATAGTTTAAAAGTTAATCCCGAAACACATCATTTGTACGTGAGTAATGGTTCGCAAGGTTCTGAGTTTTCAATTTGCAAATATGGGGTAGAAAGGGCGGTTTTTGATGATCTCGGCAACGGCCCTGTTTATATTCAGCTGGTGAGTGAGCTTAATGGTCGGCCATTGTATCTTGCTGGTGACAAGGGGGATCTGCATTTTAAGGATGTAAATCCTAACAACACAAAGCATGATGCGTACAATAATGAGCCCGTTAATTTTGTGATAAAAATTGTGGGTAAGCCGGGTGAGGAGAGGGCGTAAAAGTACGCCGTCAGCTCCGGGCGGCTGATGGCATCTGTTTTGTTAAGGGTAAGTTTAATACGCATACCGCAACATCGCATGCGGCATGTGCCTCAGCACAAAGAAACCGAACAACGCCACCAATGACGGCAGCACCAGCCACCAGATTTTCGGTGGCATGGCGTTGAGCGAAGTCTGGCGTTGAGTCAGCCAAAGACTCACCGCACACACGCACGCCGCCAGCATTGCGCCGGCCAGTACATCGGTCGGCCAGTGCGCGCCCAGGTACACCCGTGACAGGGCAATCGTCAGCGCCGGCAAGCAGCCCACCAATAACCAGGTCAGGCGCATGCGCGGCGGTTGTCCGCGCCCCGCCAGCACCGCGAGCGTCAAGAACAGCGCGAAAGAGCCCGAGGCATGGCCGCTGGGCATGCTGTAGCTGGTCAGCGGATCACTCAGCACTTCCGGGCGCACACGGGCGAAGAAATGCTTGCTCGCGGTGTTGCCCAGCGCGGTGAACAGGAGGGTGCTGCCAGCGAAGATCGCGTGCCGCCATTGTCGTGTCAGCAACAGCAAGACAGTCAGCAGCGCGCTGAGCATAAACATGTTGCGGAATTCACCAATCAGCGTGAACACCACGGCCACTTCATCGAGCACCGGGCTGCGGTGTTCCTGTATCAGGGTCATCAATCCCTGATCGAGGGCGGTCAGGTGCGGGTAGCCGATGAACAGACCGATCAGGATCAACAGGCTCATGCTGCTGATCCAGATGGTCGCCCGGCGATGGCGGCGCAGGCTGCTGTTTGCGCTCAGGCCGACCATTACCGCAATGCTGCCGGCGACAATCCCGGCTTCAGGCCAGAAACCTTCCGGCAATGGCAAGCGGATCGCCGCCCCGGTGGCCCAGCCCGGCAGGAGATAGGCGAGGCTCCAGCCCGCGGCAGCCAACAGGCTGACGACGGCGAAGCGCGGGAACGGCATGTCGAACATCCCGGCAACCATCGGTAGCATTGGCCGCAACGGGCCGATAAAGCGTCCGACCAGCAGGCTGGCGATGCCATAACGCTGGAAATAAGCCTCGGCCCCGGCCATCCATTCCGGATGATGGCGCAACCCCGGCAGGCGACGGATGTTCTGATGGAAGTGTCGCCCTAAAAAGTACGAAACGATGTCGCCCAGCACACCGCCGAGGAAACCCAGCAGCAGCGTTTCACCCAATGACAACGCGCCACTGCCAGCCAGTACCGCCACGGCAAACAGCAACACTGTGCCAGGCACGATCAGCCCGGCAATCGCCAGGCATTCCACACAAGCCACTATGAACAATGCCGCGGCCAGCCACTGAGGATTGACCGTCAGCCAACTGGTCACGCTATCGAGCCATGGGCCCATAAAAACAACTCCATCTGATTCAATTGGCCCTTGGTGGGCGAACACTATTTAAACAACGGCAAAATTCCTGTGGGAGCGGGCTTGCCCGCGATGGCGCCGGGACAGTCAGCATCGATGTCGACCGGTATGGCTCTATCGCGGGCAAGCCCGCTCCCACAAGGAACTCCTTTGCATCAAGATTCAGCAGCTGTCAGGACAACAAAAAATAATCGCGACCCTCGACTTGTCCCCGGCGCAGCGGGTTGCGCGTGCAGTAAAGTGCGTAAGCCGCATCAACAAAGCGGTACATCAAATGTTCGTCGCGCCCGTCGGGAATGCCCAGGCGGGTGGTCTGAATGATGTGGCCGGGCGCCGGCCCGACATCTTCCACCAGCAGCACCCCATGGTCGAAGCGTTTGGCGTCCCAGACTGGCACTTTCAGCCCCAGCGCCTTGCAAAGCAGCGTCTGCCCGGCACACAGCTTTTGCGAGGGGCGAGGGCGGCCATGAGCATCGGGATTGTTCAATAGCATCTGCGCCAGGCTCGCCGGCCCGCTCAGTTCATCGACCCATGGATAGGCGGATTTGATCAGCACTGCATTACCGGGGCCCTGAGCGCTGAAGTTCAGGGAATCGCCGCCGCGGGCGTAATACATATAGATGTGGCCGCCATCCAGAAACAAAGCCTTACGCTTTTCTGTGTAGCCCAGGGAGGCGTGGCTGCCTTTTTCTTCGCAGTAATAGGCTTCGGTCTCGATGATTCGGGCACTGAGCCACAGGTCGCCGACCCGATGGCGGATAATTTTACCCAATAAATCCCGGGCCAGCGTTTGGGCGTCGCGGTCGAAAAATGCATCCGGCAGCCCCTTGGGCGTGCGTGTGTCGGACGCATTAACAGTCAGGTTGGTCATGATGAACAGCGTTTATCAGGGCTGATTGAGTCGTGATGATAACAATATGCAGCTTAATCACGGCTGAACGTCGGCAAATTGCGCTCCATTTCGACCATCCGCCCGTCACCGCTGTTAGTCCCGGGACGCGACAGCTATAATCTGCCGCTTTACTCTTTACCAAGACCTTAGCAAAGACCATTGCAGACCATGACTGAGTCCGTTCTTGACTACATGACCCGTTTGGGTCGCGCCGCCCGCGAAGCTTCCCGCGTGATCGGCCGTGCCAGCGCCGCGCAGAAAAACCGCGCATTGCAGGCGGCTGCCAATGCTCTGGACGCCTCCCGCGCCGAGCTGACCGCAGCCAATGAACAGGATTTGGCCGCAGGCCGCGCCAGTGGTCTTGAGCCGGCCCTGCTGGAACGTCTGGCGCTGACACCGGCGCGCATCGACGGCATGATCGTCGGTTTGCGTCAGGTCGCGGCACTGCCGGACCCGGTGGGTGCGATCCGCGACATGAGTTATCGCCCGTCTGGCATCCAGGTTGGCAAGATGCGTGTGCCATTGGGCGTGATCGGGATCATCTACGAATCACGGCCGAACGTGACCATCGATGCCGCCAGCCTGTGCCTGAAGTCCGGCAATGCGACCATCCTGCGTGGCGGCTCCGAGGCGATTCATTCCAACCGCGCCATTGCCGCCTGCATTCAGCGCGGTCTGGCCGAGGCCGGTCTGCCGGCCGCCGTGGTGCAAGTGGTCGAAACCACCGACCGTGCGGCCGTCGGCGCGCTGATCACCATGCCGGAATACGTTGATGTCATCGTGCCCCGTGGTGGCCGTGGCCTGATCGAACGGGTCAGTCGCGATGCCCGTGTGCCCGTGATCAAGCACCTGGACGGCATCTGTCACGTCTACGTCAGTGCTCACGCCGATCTGCCGAAAGCCCAGCGCATTGCGTTTAACGCCAAGACTTACCGTTATGGCATCTGCGGCGCCATGGAAACGCTGTTGGTCGATCAAGCGGTCGCCAAGGAGTTCCTGCCATCGATGGCTGCTCAGTTCCGCGAGAAAGGCGTCGAACTGCGCGGTTGCGAGCGCACCCGGGCGATTATCGAGGCCGTTGCGGCCACTGAAGAAGACTGGCACACCGAATACCTGGCCCCGATCCTTTCGATCTGTGTAGTCGACGGGCTGGATCAGGCCATCGAGCACATTAACAAGTACGGTTCCCATCACACCGATTCGATCGTCAGCGAAAATCTGGCCGACACCCGGCGTTTCGTGGCTGAAGTCGATTCGTCTTCGGTCATGATCAACACCCCGACGTGCTTCGCCGATGGCTTCGAATACGGATTGGGTGCCGAGATTGGCATTTCTACTGATAAGCTGCACGCCCGCGGCCCGGTGGGCCTCGAAGGGCTGACCTGCGAGAAGTACATCGTGGTCGGTGACGGTCAGTTGCGCGGCCAGGAGTCGGTCTGACTTGGGCGACTTCGACCCGTCAGTCCAAGTGACCGTCAGCGAGCCCCAGCCTCGACGCATTGGCGTGCTGGGCGGGACCTTCGACCCGGTGCACATCGGCCATTTGCGCGGTGCGCTGGAAGTCGCCGAATCGCTGGCGCTCGATGAATTGCGTCTGACACCCAGTGCCAGGCCGCCTCATCGGGGTACGCCGCAGGTGTCGGCGAAGGACCGTCTGGCGATGGTCAAGTGCGCGGTGGCCGGTGTGCCACCGTTGGTGGTGGACGCCCGCGAATTGCAGCGGGACAAACCGTCCTACACCATCGACACCCTGGAACTGATGCGCGCCGAACTGGCCGGCCCGGACCAGGTTTTTCTACTTTTGGGCTGGGACGCATTTTGCGGCCTGCCCACTTGGCATCGCTGGGAAGAGTTACTCCAGCATTGCCACATCCTGGTGCTGCAACGCCCGGATGCCGACAGCGAACCACCGGATGCCTTGCGCAACCTGCTGGCAGCGCGCTCGGTGAGCGACCCGCTGGCCCTCAAAGGGCCGAGCGGACAGATTGCATTCGTCTGGCAGACGCCGCTCGCGGTATCCGCCACCCAGATCCGTCAACTGCTGGCCAGCGGTAAGTCGGTACGTTTCCTGGTGCCCGACGCGGTCCTGGCCTACATCGATGCGCACGGACTCTACCGTGCGTCGAACTGAAAAAGGGCGCGCTTCAAGGCACGTGAATGCGTGTATCGAAGCGCCCGAACATACGAGCAAAACGAGTTTTATATGACTGACAAAGACGTAAGCAAAGTAAAGCGCAAAGGCACATTCAAGAGCGCTCCGCTGCCTGTAGAAGCGCCAACTGGCGCGCCACTGGCCGGCGAAGAGCTGGTCAAGGTTGCCGTAGCGGCCCTGGAAGACGTCAAGGCCCAGGACATCCAGGTGATCGACGTTCGTGAAAAGCAGAGCATCACTGACTACATGATCATCGCCACCGGTACGTCCAACCGCCAGATCGGCGCGATGCTGGACAAGGTCCGCGAAGCGGTCAAGGCCCGGGGCGTCAAGCCGCTGGGCGAAGAAGGCAAGGGCGACAGCGACTGGGTCCTGCTGGATATGGACGACGTCATCGTGCACATGATGACCGCCTCGGCTCGCCAGTTCTATGACCTGGAACGCCTGTGGGCCGGTGCCGAGCAAAGCCGTTCGGCCAGCGCTGCACACCACAGCCCTGAGAACACCCATGAGCATTTCACCAAGCTCAACAAAGACCAGCAATAAGGGACCGCTGTGCGACTGCGACTGATCGCCGTCGGTTCACGCATGCCCAAATGGGTGGAAGAAGGCTGGCATGAATATGCCAAGCGTCTTCCGTCCGAGCTGGCGCTGGAACTGGTGGAAATTCCGCTCAACACCCGCGGCAAGAACGCCGACGTGGCGCGCTTTATCCGTCAGGAAGGCGAAGCCATGCTGGCGAAGGTCGGGCCGAACGAGCGCATTGTCACCCTCGAAGTCCACGGCAAGCCCTGGAGCACCGAGCAACTGGCGGTTGAACTCGATCGCTGGCGGCTGGACTCGCGCACGGTGAATTTCATGGTCGGCGGCCCCGAGGGGCTGTCGCCGGAAGTCTGTGCCCGGGCGGATCAACGCTGGTCGTTGTCGCCGTTGACGTTGCCGCACCCATTGGTGCGGATTCTGATCGGCGAACAGCTGTATCGTGCCTGGACAGTCCTGTCCGGCCACCCTTACCACAAGTAGTTCTGCCCTCATGCCCCAGCCGATCCGCATCAAGGACCACGAAAAAGACGCCCGTCTGGTGCGTGGCCGCGTCGTGTTCGGGGCCATTGCAGTGGTGGCGCTGATTGGCGTGCTGATCGCGCGGCTGTATTTCCTTCAGGTGATCCAGTACGAGTACCACTCGACCCTGTCGGAAAACAACCGCGTCCATGTGCAGCCGATTCCGCCGACTCGCGGGTTGATCTTCGACCGCAATGGCGTGGTGGTGGCCGACAACCGGCCGAGCTTCAGCCTGAGCATGACCCGCGAACGCTCCGGCAACTGGCAGCAAGTGCTCGACGTGATCGTCGAGGTGCTCGAACTGACGCCCGAGGACCGGGTGATCTTCGAGAAACGCATGCGTCAGGGGCGCCGACCGTTTGAGCCGGTGCCAATCCTGTTTGAACTGACCGAAGAGCAGATCGCCCGCATCGCGGTGAACCAGTTCCGCCTGCCCGGTGTGGAAGTGGTCGCGCAGTTGGTGCGTCATTACCCGCAGGGCGCGCACTTTGCGCACTCGGTGGGTTACATGGGGCGGATCAACGAGAAAGAGCTGAAGTCGCTCGATCCGGTCAACTACAGCGGCACCCACCACATCGGCAAGACCGGCATCGAGCGCTTCTATGAGGCCGAGTTGCACGGCCAGGTGGGTTACGAGGAAGTCGAAACCAACGCACGAGGCCGCGTATTACGCGTGCTCAAGCGTACCGATCCGATTCCCGGCAAGGACATTGTCCTGAGCCTGGACATCAAATTGCAGGAAGCCGCCGAAGCCGCATTGGGCGGTCGCCGTGGCGCGGTGGTGGCGCTGGACCCGAAAACCGGCGAAGTGCTGGCGATGGTCAGTCAGCCGAGTTTCGACCCGAACCTGTTCGTCACCGGCATCAGCTTCAAAGCCTATTCCGAGTTGCGCGATTCCATCGATCGGCCACTGTTCAACCGCGTGTTGCGCGGTCTGTACCCGCCGGGCTCGACGATTAAACCGGCGGTAGCGATTGCGGGCCTGGATGCGGGCGTGGTCACGGCGTCGTCCCGGGTCTACGACCCCGGTTACTACCAACTGCCCAACTACGATCACAAATACCGTAACTGGAACCGTACGGGCGACGGTTATGTGGATCTGGATACGGCGATCATGCGGTCCAACGACACCTACTTCTATGACCTGGCGCACAAGCTGGGGATTGATCGGTTGTCGGCCTACATGAGCAAATTCGGCATTGGCCAGAAGGTCTCCCTCGACATGTTCGAAGAGTCGCCGGGATTGATGCCGACCCGGGAATGGAAGCGCGCGACCCGTCGTCAGGCCTGGTACCCGGGCGAAACGCTGATTCTCGGGATCGGTCAGGGCTATATGCAGTCCACTCCGTTGCAGTTGGCCCAGGCCACGGCGCTGGTGGCCAACAAAGGTGTCTGGAATCGTCCGCATTTGGCCAAGACCCTCGAAGGTGCGAAGCCGGTGGACGAAAATCCGATGCCCGATATTATCCTGCGCGACCCGTCGGACTGGACCAAGGTCAACCACGGTATGCAGCAGGTGATGCACGGTGCTCGCGGTACCGCGCGCAAGGCCGCGATCGGTTCGCAATACCGGATCGCCGGCAAAAGTGGTACGGCTCAGGTGGTCGCGATCAAGCAAGGCGAGAAGTACGACCGCTCCAAGGTTCAGGAACGCCACCGCGACCACGCCTTGTTCGTCGGCTTCGCGCCGGCCGAAAACCCGAAAATCGTAGTGTCGGTGATGGTCGAGAACGGCGAGTCCGGCTCCGGCGTCGCCGCGCCTGTGGTGCGTCAAGTCATGGACGCCTGGCTCCTGGACCAGGATGGCCGACTGAAAGCCGAATACGCCAGCCCTATCAGTGCGGAGGCTACGGCCCGTGAAGAGTAATTTCGATCGCATCCTCTCCAGCGAGGACGTGATGCGTCGCCGTGCGACGCTGTTGCAACGCATGCACATCGACGGCCCGTTGCTGATCCTGCTGTTGACCCTCGCGGCCGGCAGCCTGTTCGTGCTGTATTCGGCCAGCGGCAAAAGCTGGGATCTGCTGGCCAAGCAAGCCACTTCCTTCGGCATCGGCCTGGTGTCGATGATCGTCATCGCCCAGTTCGAGCCGCGCTTCATGGCCCGTTGGGTGCCGGTCGGTTATGTGATCGGTGTGTTGTTGCTGGTGGTGGTGGATGTCATGGGCCACAACGCCATGGGGGCCACGCGCTGGATCAACATTCCCGGGGTGATCCGCTTCCAGCCCTCGGAATTCATGAAGATCCTGATGCCGGCAACCATCGCCTGGTACCTGGCCAAGCGCTCCTTGCCGCCACAGCTCAAGCATGTGGGCGTCAGTCTGTTTCTGATCGGGTTGCCATTCATCCTGATCGTGCGTCAGCCCGACCTCGGCACTTCGCTGCTTATTCTCGCCGGTGGTGCGTTCGTGCTGTTCATGGGCGGCCTGCGCTGGCGCTGGATTCTCAGCGTGATCGCCGCGGCTGTGCCGGTGGCTGTCGGCATGTGGTACTTCATCATGCACGACTACCAGAAGCAGCGAATCCTGACCTTCCTCGACCCAGAGAGCGATCCGCTGGGCACGGGCTGGAACATCATTCAGTCGAAAGCCGCCATTGGTTCCGGCGGCGTGTTCGGCAAAGGCTGGTTGCTTGGCACTCAGTCGCACCTGGACTTCCTGCCGGAAAGCCACACCGACTTCATTATTGCGGTGCTGGGCGAAGAATTTGGCTTGGTGGGCATCTGCGCACTGTTGCTGATTTACCTGCTGTTGATTGGTCGCGGGCTGGTGATAACCGCCCAGGCGCAGACGTTGTTCGGCAAATTGCTCGCGGGCAGCCTGACCATGACGTTTTTTGTTTACGTTTTCGTCAACATCGGTATGGTCAGTGGCCTGTTGCCGGTTGTGGGGGTGCCGTTGCCGTTCATTAGCTACGGAGGAACTTCGCTGGTGACGCTACTGTCAGCGTTTGGGGTTTTGATGTCGATCCATACCCATCGTAAGTGGATCGCACAGGTTTGAATAAGGTGAAGATTTCAATGCAAGTAATGCGTGGCTGGGCGACTCGATACGCACCGTGGGTCGGCCTGGTAAGCATCCTTGGTACCGCGCAGCAAGCGTGGGCCGGCGATTACGAAGGCTCGCCCCAGGTGGCCGAGTTCGTCGGTGAAATGACCCGCGACTATGGCTTTGCCGGTGAACAGCTGATGGGCGTGTTCCGCGAAGCCGAGCGCAAGCAGTCGATTCTGGACGCGATCTCCAAGCCCGCCGAACGGGTTAAACAGTGGAAAGAATATCGCCCGATGTTCATCACCGATGCGCGCATCGCCCGTGGTGTGGACTTCTGGCGTCAGCACGAAGCGGTCCTGGCTCGTGCCGAGCAGGAATACGGCGTGCCGGCGCAGGTGATCGTCTCGATCATCGGCGTCGAGACCTTCTTTGGTCGCAATACCGGTAATTTTCGGGTGATCGATGCCTTGTCGACCCTGGGTTTCGACTATCCTCCCCGTGCCGAATTCTTCCGCAAGGAATTGCGTGAATTCTTGCTGCTGGCCCGCGAGGAGCAGGTTGATCCGTTGACCCTCAAAGGCTCCTACGCCGGGGCCATGGGTTTGCCGCAGTTCATGCCGAGCAGTTTTCGCGCCTATGCGGTGGATTTCGACGGTGACGGCCACATTAATATCTGGAACAACCCGGACGATGCCATCGGCAGCGTCGCCAGTTATTTCAAGCGTCACGGCTGGGTCGCCGGTGAACCTGTGGTCAGCCGCGCCGATGTGCGTGGCGATCAGGTAGACGAGGGTTTGACCGCAGGCATCGAGCCGACGAAAACCGTCGGGGAGTTGCGGGTGCTGGGCTGGTCGAGTCATGATGCGCTGCGCGATGATATGCCGGTCACGGCTTTCCGCCTGGAAGGTGACAATGGCCCTGAATACTGGATGGGCCTGACGAATTTTTACGCAATCACGCGTTATAACCGCAGCGTGATGTACGCCATGGCCGTACATCAACTGTCTGAACAGCTGGTCCAAGCACGGGGCGTCAAGTAATGCGGGCATTGCCTATGAATAAACCCCTGAAGCTCATGGCATTCGCCGCGTTGACGGTTCTGGTCGCCAGTTGTTCGACCAGCCGCGCGCCGGCTCAGAAGTCCCCGACCGCCGTTCGTTCGGCGCCTGGCCTCGATATCAACCGGGCTCACAAGGATGGCGCGCCTTGGTGGGACGTTGATGTTTCGCGTATTCCGGATGCCACGCCGACTTTGCACAGCGGTCCTTACAAAGCCAACCCGTATACGGTGTTAGGCAAGACTTATTTCCCGCAGCAGGAATCCAAGACCTACGTAGCCTCGGGCACGGCATCCTGGTATGGCACCAAGTTCCATGGTCAGAACACCGCCAACGGCGAAGTCTATGACCTGTATGGCATGAGCGCCGCCCACAAGACATTGCCACTGCCAAGTTACGTTCGGGTGACTAACCTGGACAACAACAAGGCTGTGATCCTGCGGGTCAACGACCGCGGCCCGTTCTATTCGGACCGGATCATCGACTTGTCCTACGCGGCCGCCAAGAAGCTCGGCTACGCTGAAACCGGCACGGCGCGGGTCAAGGTCGAAGGCATCGACCCGCAGCAATGGTGGGCAGCCAAAGGCCGCCCGGCACCGTTGATGCTTAACGAGCCGAAAGTCGCGCAAAATAGCGCCCCGGTGATGACGGCATCGGCCGGCACCGTCGAGCAATGGACACCACCGCCGCAGCAGCACGCCGCGGCCGTTGTGCCCGTGCAGATCGATGCAAAAAAAAACGCTTCTGTACCAGCCTCTGGCCAGTATCTGCAGGTGGGCGCGTTCGCCAACCCGGACGCTGCAGAACTCCTGAGATCGAAGCTCAGCGGGATGGTGAGCGCTCCAGTGTTCATCAGCTCGATCGTGCGTAACCAACAGACACTGCATCGGGTGCGCCTGGGGCCGATCGGCTCGGCGGGTGAAATCCAGCAGGTGCAGAACAGCGTGCGGCTGGCCAATCTCGGTTCGCCGAGCCTGGTCAGCGCCGAGTAATACCTGGTTCTTGTTTGACGGTTCGCTTGCGGTTTGGGGGGCGAACCGGGTTGTTGGCTCGTTGAAGAACAAAAGCCCGGCAAGGGTTACAGAGTGAGCAACTGAACACGCGACGGCCCGTTAGGGGTTGTCTGATTAGTTTTGCCCGCGAGGGCAGTTTCCATTAGCGATTTCGAGAGACGGATGAACATCACCACCTTTGCCAAACGCCTGTGCCTGCTAGTCCCGCTGCTCCTCTCGCCTGCCGCTTTCGCGGTCGAGATGATGCCGTCGCCACCGCAACTGGCCGCCAAAGCCTACGTACTCATGGACGCCAGCAGCGGCAACGTGCTGGTAGAGAACAACGGTGACCAGCGTCTGCCTCCGGCCAGCCTGACCAAGCTGATGACCGCGTACATCGCGACCCTGGAAATCCGTCGTGGCCAGATCGGCGAAAACGATCCGGTGACCGTCAGCGAGAACGCCTGGCGTACCGGCGGTTCGCGGATGTTCATCAAGGTCGGCTCGCAAGTCACTGTCAGCGACCTGCTGCACGGCATCATCATTCAGTCGGGTAACGACGCCAGTGTTGCGCTCGCCGAGCACATCGCCGGCAGCGAAGATGCGTTCGCCGACATGATGAACAAAACCGTGGCCGATCTGGGCATGACCAACAGCCACTTCATGAACCCGACCGGCCTGCCGAACCCTGAGCACTATTCGTCGGCTCACGACATGGCCGTGCTGGCCCGCGCGATCATCCACGAAGACCCGGCTCACTACGCGATCTACTCGCAGAAAGAGTTCTTCTGGAACGGCATCAAGCAGCCTAACCGCAACCTGCTGCTGTGGCGTGACAAGACTGTCGACGGTCTGAAAACCGGTCACACCGACGAAGCCGGCTACTGCATGGTGTCTTCGGCCGTGCGTGATGGCATGCGCCTGATCGCCGTGGTGTTTGGCACCAACAGCGAAGTGGCCCGTGCTGCTGAAACCCAGAAGCTGCTGACTTACGGTTTCCGCTTCTTCGAAACCCAGACTTTCTATCAGAAAGGCGCCGAGCTGGCTCAGGCACCTGTCTGGAAAGGCACCACCAATCAAGTCAAGGCCGGCCTGGCTCAAGACCTGACCATGACCCTGCCAAAAGGCCAGCTGAAAAAGCTCGCCGCCAGCATGACCATGACCCCGCAACTGGTCGCGCCAATCGCCAAGGGCGATGTGATCGGTAAAGTCGAAGTGAAACTGGACGACAAAGTGGTGCACAGCGCCGACCTGATCGCTCTGGACGCAGTCGACGAGGGTGGTATCTTCCGCCGCATGTGGGATAGCATCCGTCTATTCTTCTACGGCTTGTTCAACTGATAGTGTGCACCTGCATGGCCCCGCGCTGATCCGGCGTGGGGCCTTGCTGTCGCCACGGCTTACGCTTACGAGGCCGTTACGCCATGACCGATACCGAAGTAAAGGCGCCTAAGATCGAATTTCCCAATGTTGATTACCCGGTTAAGGTGATCAGCGATACGGGTGTAGGCAACAAAGACAAGATCATCGAGATCGTCAAGAAACACGCGACGATCAACCATGACCGCGTTGATGAACGCCAAAGCACCAACGGCAAGTACACCACGATTCAGTTGCACATCGTCGCCACCGACCAGGACCAGCTGTACAACATCAACAGCGAACTGCGGGCTACCGGCTTCGTGCACATGGTGCTGTGATGCCTGGCACGCTGGGCTTTCGCGAACTCGGCCAGATGGCTTACGAGCCGGTCTGGCACGCCATGCAGCGCTTTACCAACGAACGCGGGAGCGATGTCGCCGACGAAATCTGGCTGGTGGAACATCCGCCGGTGTTCACCCAGGGCCAGGCCGGCAAGGCTGAGCATCTGCTGCTGCCGGGGGATATTCCGGTGGTGAAGGTCGACCGCGGTGGTCAGGTGACTTACCACGGTCCCGGCCAATTGGTGGCCTACCTGTTGCTGGACGTGCGCAAGCTGGGGTTCGGCGTGCGTGATCTGGTCAGTCGCATGGAACAATGCCTGATCGAGCTGCTGGCCAGCTACGGCGTGACCGCGGTGGCCAAGCCGGATGCGCCGGGTGTCTATGTCGATGGCGCGAAAATCGCTTCTCTGGGTCTGCGGATCCGCCACGGTTGCTCCTTTCATGGCTTGGCCTTGAACGTGGATATGAATCTGGAACCGTTTCGACGGATTAATCCCTGCGGCTACGCCGGGCTGGCAATGACCCAGCTGCGCGATCACGCAGGACCGATTGAATTTGCCGAGGTAAGTGCCCGGCTGCGCGCGCAGCTCGTCAAACACCTCGACTATGCTGAGCAGACGACCCTAACGGGCGGAATCGACTGATATGACTACTGATGCAGTGCAAACCATGATCCCGACGCTCGATGTCACCGAGCGTCCGGCCCCGCGTGCCAAGGTTGAAGCCGGCGTCAAGCTGCGCGGCGCCGAGAAGGTTGCACGCATCCCGGTGAAGATCATCCCGACCACTGAACTGCCGAAGAAACCCGACTGGATTCGCGTGCGCATCCCGGTTTCCCCGGAGGTCGACCGCATCAAGGCCCTGCTGCGTAAACACAAGCTGCACAGCGTTTGCGAAGAAGCGTCCTGCCCGAACCTGGGCGAGTGCTTCTCCGGCGGCACCGCGACCTTCATGATCATGGGTGACATTTGCACCCGTCGCTGCCCGTTCTGCGACGTCGGCCATGGTCGTCCGAAACCACTGGACGTCAACGAGCCGGAAAGCCTGGCCATTGCCATCGCCGACTTGAAGCTCAAGTACGTCGTAATCACTTCGGTAGACCGCGACGACCTGCGTGATGGCGGTGCCCAGCACTTTGCCGACTGCATCCGCGAAATCCGCAAGTTGTCGCCGAACGTTCAGCTCGAAACCCTGGTCCCGGACTACCGTGGCCGCATGGACGTCGCGCTGGAAATCACCGCCGCCGAGCCGCCGGATGTGTTCAACCACAACCTGGAAACCGTGCCGCGCCTGTACAAGGCTGCGCGCCCGGGTTCGGATTACCAGTGGTCGCTGACTCTGTTGCAACGCTTCAAGCAGATGATGCCGCACATTCCGACCAAGTCCGGTTTGATGCTGGGCCTGGGCGAAACCGACGAAGAAGTCATCGAAGTCATGAAGCGCATGCGCGAACACGACATCGACATGCTGACCCTGGGCCAGTACCTGCAACCGTCCCGCAGCCACTTGCCGGTCCAGCGCTTCGTGCACCCGGACACCTTCGCCTGGTTTGCCGAGGAAGGTTACAAGATGGGCTTCAAGAACGTCGCTTCCGGTCCGCTGGTACGCTCCTCTTACCACGCCGACGAGCAGGCGAAACTGGTCAAGGCCGAGCTGATGTCGTCCTGATCCTGTTGCGAGAGCAAAAAAGGCTCGCAAGGCTTCTCCGGCCTTGCGGGCCTTTTTTTAGCAGTGCCCACGGCGATTACAGTCTTTTCCTGCAAACCGTGGTGCGATTGACCCTCTTCTGTTTATTCCCGTTCCTGACTACTGTGTGCTGAAGCGTTCACAGGGAGAATCATGGATGACTGCTCGACCGACCCACACCCTTTGTCCTCATGCCCCCGTACCGGCCTTGCCGGCTGCAGGGCTGATCGGCGTGATCGCGCCCGCCGGCCCCGCGGCGCTGGACACCGATAAAGCCATTGCCTGGATGCGTGCTCGCGGCTATTCGCTGCGCGTGTTTCCCGGCGTTTATGAGCAAGAGGGTTATCTGGCCGGCAGCGATGATGTGCGGCTCAATGACTTGCATGGCGCCTTCGCCGACAGCGAGGTCGATGCCATCATCTGTCTGCGTGGCGGTTACGGTACGCCGCGTTTGCTCGATCGCATCGATTTCGAATTACTGCGCAACAACGCCAAGCCATTTATCGGCTACAGCGACATCACTGCGCTGCACTCGGCCATCAGTCGTTATGCAGGGTTCGTGACCTTCCATGGCCCGATGCTCAACGCTGACCTGCTGGGTGACAAGCAGCAACCCACTGAGTTCTCGTTTTTCAACATGCTGCGCGGGCAGGTAAAGGCGGGCAGTGTGCTTTCTCACCCGGTGGCCTGGCCGTTGACCACAATCGAGCCCGGCATTGCTCACGGGCGTTTGCTGGGGGGCAATCTGTCGATGATCGCCGCGACCATGGGCACGCCTTACGAGATCGATGCCGAGGGCGTCATCCTGTTCATCGAGGATATTAACGAGCCGTTGTATCGCATCGACCGGTTGCTGACTCATTTGCGCCTGGCCGGCACGCTGCACAAGCTGCGCGGGGTTCTGGTGGGGGATGTGGCAGGGGTTGATGCGATTGCGCTGGAGAGGTTGCTCAAGCAGACCTTTGCTCCTTTGCGGATACCGGTGCTATCCGGATGGCGTAGCGGGCATTGTGATCCGAATTTGACGCTGCCGATGGGCGCGCTGGTCAGGCTGGATGCGGGGGACAAGGCGTTGGTGTTGGAGCAGGATGTGGTGATCAAACGGTAAATCGTCACTGCCTGACAGTCAGTCATCGCGGGCAAGCCCACAGGTTCAAGGTGTACGCAAATGTCGCATTCACCTTTGAATTTGTGGGAGCGGGCTTGCCCGCGATGCTTTTAGCGGTTACGCAACCCTTCCAGCAATTTGTGCGTTGGATAGCCGTCCGCCGGCCAGCCGAAGAACTGCTGGGCGGCGCGGATCGCCTTACGGGTATTGGCGCCGATAATCCCGTCGGCGGTCCCTGCGTCGTAATTCTGGGCGCTCAGCAGGTTTTGCAGCTCGATTCGCTCGGTACGGCTCAGCGGCAAGTCATCTTTTGGCCATAGACCGCTGATCAGGCCGCCGCCATTGAAACGCTCGGACAACAGGCTAACGGCCAAGGCGTAGGACGAAGAGTTGTTGTACTTGAGAATCGCGCGGAAGTTATCGAGGACCAGGAACGCCGGGCCGCGATAGCCTGCCGGCAGCAGCAGGGCGGCCGAGAGGTGTTCGGAGCCCGCCGGAACCTGGCCGCCATTGGGCAGGGTCACCCCCAGTTGCCGCCACTCGGCAACGCTCTTGCGAATCGAGCCATCGGCCAGGGCGTAATTGAAGCCACTCGGCAATTGCGCTTCGAAGCCCCAGGGCTGGCCTTTCTGCCAGCCGGAGCTTTGCAGGTAGTGCGCGGTCGAGGCCAATGCATCAGCGGAGCTGTTCCAGATGTCGCGGCGGCCATCGCCGTCGAAGTCCACGGCGTGGGTATTGTAGGTGGTCGGGATGAACTGCGTCTGGCCCATGGCGCCAGCCCAGGAACCGAGCATTTTCTCAGGTTCGATATCACCCTGTTGCAGGATTTGCAGGGCAGCGATCAGTTGCGCATGAGCAAAGCCCGGACGTCGACCTTCATAAGCCAGGGTCGCCAGGGAGTTGATCACCGACTTGCTGCCCTGGAACTGACCAAAGTTACTTTCCATGCCCCACACCGCGACCAATGCCTGACGGTCGACGCCGTAGCGCTGCTCGATGCTTTGCAGGATGTCGGCGTACTGGCTGACCAGCGCCTGACCTTTGCGCACCCGCAGCGGCGACAGCGCCCCGTCGAGGTACTCCCACACCGGGCGAGTAAATTCCGGTTGGCTGCGGTCGGCACGGATCACGCTGGTATCCACGCTGACATTGGCAAATGCACGGTCGAAGAGATCGGCGCGAATGCCGGCGGCGAGGGCGTCTTTACGGAAACCCGCCTGCCATTCGGCAAAGCTCTGGGTAGGCTGGATGTCGAGATTTTCACCGGTTGGAACCACCGGCGGAATGATCGCAGGGGCCGTCGCAACGGTGCGGGTTTGAAGCGGTTGGGCGTCAGCAGCGGTGGGTTTTTCCGCGCAGGCGACAAGCAGAATGAGGCTGGAGGCAGCTATCAGTTGGCGAAGAGGCCAACGACGGGAAATACAAAGGGGCATGCACAGGTCCAGAGGATACGAATCAGGTGCAGACCTTAACATGTTGAGCGATGGCTTGCCTTTCAGGCCGCCAGAAAGTAAGAAGCCTCCCAGCTATTAGACTGGAAGGCTTCGCGGCGGTAGCTGCCTTTGCCCTTGCCGGCTCGTTCCTGACGGCTGCGGAACAGTGGCTGGGCGATGATGGATTTGGCCTTGTTGGGGCCATGTTTGGATGGCTTTTTGCTCATGATGATCTCTTGCAAGTGAGTGGATTTTGCGGGGCAAATCATCGGCCGAAGTTGGGGTTCTGTCTAGTCCCCAGGATGTGTAGGAAATGATGACCTGTGGCGAGGGAGCTTGCTCCCGTTCGGCTGCGGAGCAGTCGTAAACCCGGTGAATATGGATTACCTGATGCGTCGCGGTGTCTGGTTTTGGGGTCGCTTCGCAACCCAGCGGGAGCAAGCTCCCTCGCCACAGAGGTTGGTACAGGCTGAAAAACAGGTTATTCGGCAGGCAACGACAATCTCTGCCCAGCCATCAACAACGTCAACCGGCTCAAACTCATCCAGGGTGAACCCGCCGCCTGGCCTTTGATTTGCGCGTCGATGCGCTGCGCTTCAAGCAGCAACTGCGCCCAGCGTTGCGCCGAGTAGCGTTGCAGCGCCTTGCTCATCAGCGGTTTGCGTTTGTCCCAGATCGGCGGTCGGGCCAGGCTGAAGGCTTTGTCCAGCGGCACGCCCTGGCTGTATTGCAGTGACAGGTTGGCCAGCAGACGCAGCTCTCGGGCCAGTGCCCAGAGAATCACCGGCGGTTCGACACCTTCGCCGCGCAACCCTTCGAGCATGCGCAGGGCGTGAGCAGCCTCGCCATTAAGGATCGCATCGGTCAGGCCGAAGACGTCGAAACGCGCGCTGTCGGCCACCGCCGCTTGCACGGTTTCGACCGTGATCTGCCCACCTTCAGCCATCAGCTTGAGCTTTTCGATTTCCTGGGCGGCGGCCAGCAGGTTGCCTTCGACCCGAGCGGCGATCAGTTCGACGGCGTCCTGGCTGGCGGAAAGCCCTGCCTGGGACAGTCGTTGACGGATCCAGCTTGGCAACTGGTTGGTGTCCACGGGCCAGATCTGCACGAACTGGGTCTGCGGACCTTCGATCAGTGCCTTGCCCCACTTGGTCTTTTGCGCACTGCCGTCAAGCTTGGGCAGGCTGATCAGCAGCACCGTGTCTTCGGCCGGGCGCGAGCAATACTCGATGAATGCCGCGGCGCCTTTGTCTCCGGGTTTGCCGGAGGGCAGACGCAGTTCCAGAAGACGTTTTTCGGCGAACAGCGACATGCTGGCGCCGGCCTGCAGCAGCGTACCCCAGTCGAAACTGGCATCGGCGGCGAAGACCTGGCGTTCATCGAAACCTTGCTGGCGGGCAGCCGCGCGAATGGCGTCGGTAGCTTCCTGACACAACAGTGGGTCATCGCCACTGATGACGTAGACCGGCGCGAGGGCGCCTTGCAGGTGTTTGCCGAGTTGGGCGGGGGCGAGTTTCATAAGAAGAGACGAACGGGGCGCCTGAGCGCCCCGTAAGGCTTATTGCTGCGGCAGTTCGACAGGCGACTGACGCGGCGTCTGCGCTTCAGCCTTCTGCGCCGCTTCCAGTGCGTCGGCTTCAGCCTTGGCCCTGGCATCAGCGGTCTGTTGCATTTGTTCCAGCTGAGTCGGGGTCAACTGTTGCAGGCGCAGCATCATGCGTTGAACCAGTTCACGACGCATTTCCTTGCGGGCATCGTTGGCTTCCTGGTCAGAACCCACCAGGTTGTTGCCGTCATGGATGAAGACTTTCTGTACTTCGAGCTTGTCGCTCAGCAGTGGCAGGTTGCCCTGACCGCGGATGTCGTAATTCACTACCATGGCCATCTGGTACTCGCCAGTACGGCCGGCGCCTGCATAACTGAGGATGCGCTGGTTTTCCTGCTCGTCAGCCAGATACAGTTTGTAAGGCGCGCCGCTGTAGACCTTGACGCCGCTGCTTTCCAGCACCTGACGCATTTGTGTCACGGTTTCGCCGTAGGCGTTGCGGGCGCTCAGGTCGAGTTCCTTGATCGCCAGTTCGGTGGTGCCGGTGCCGCGCAGCTGGAAACCGCAGGCGCTCAGCAGGACTGCAAGGCCCATCACCAGCAAATTGCGTTTGATCATCTTGTTGCTCCCCTTGAAACCATGTGGGCCGGTCAAGCGGCCCGAAAGGTTTTACTCGGCGCCAGGCATGACCTGGCGCCCGATCCAATTTAGCTGGCGACGATATTGACCAGTTTCCCGGGCACTACGATCACTTTGCGAATAGTCAGGCCATCGACGAAGCGCAGGACGTTTTCGTTGGCCCGTGCAGCGGCTTCGACTTCTTCGCGACTGGCGCTGGCCGGCATTTCGATGTGGCCGCGCAGTTTGCCGTTCACCTGAATGACCAGTTGCAGGCTGTCCTGTACCAGGGCGCTTTCATCCAGCACCGGCCAACCGGCATCGATGACCGGATCGGCGTGACCCAGGCGATGCCACAGCTCGTGGCTGATGTGCGGGGTGATCGGTGCCAGCAGCAGGACTACGGTTTCCAGACCTTCGTGAATCAGTGCGCGATCCTGTTCGGTGCCTTGCGCGGCTTTTTCCAGCACGTTCATCAGCGTCATCACCTGGGCGATGGCGGTGTTGAATTTGTGGTTCTGGCCGACGTCGTGGCTGGCCTGCTTGATGGCCTGGTGGATCGAACGGCGAATGGCTTTCTGCTCGTCGTTCAGGCTGGCAACGTCCAGTTTGCCCGGCAGGCCCTGGATGACGTGCGCTTGAGCCAGACGCCAGACGCGCTTGAGGAAGCGGTGCGAGCCTTCTACTCCGGAGTCGGACCATTCCGCGCTCATGTCAGGTGGCGAGGCGAACATCATGAACAGGCGGCAGGTGTCTGCGCCGAACTGGTCAATCATCGACTGTGGGTCAACGCCGTTGTTTTTCGACTTGGCCATCTTCTCGGTGCCACCGATTTCCACCGGCAGGCCGTCGGCGATCAGCTTGGCGCTAATGACCTTGGCCTTGCTGTCGCGTTCGAGTTCGACGTCCGCCGGGTTGAACCACGTGTAGGCACCGTTGGCTTCACGACGATAGTAAGTCTCGGCGATCACCATGCCCTGGGTCAGCAGGTTCTTGAACGGCTCGTTGGAGCTCACCAGGCCTTCGTCGCGCATCAGCTTGTGGAAGAAGCGCGCATAAAGCAGGTGAAGAATGGCGTGTTCGATCCCGCCGATGTACTGATCCACCGGCAGCCAATGGTCGGCAGCCGCTTTTTCCACCAGGCCACCTTCATAGTGTGGCGAGGCGTAGCGGGCGTAGTACCACGAGGACTCGACGAAGGTGTCCATGGTGTCGGTTTCACGCTTGGCCGGTGCGCCGCATTTCGGGCAGCTGCACTCGTAGAACTCGGGCATGCGCGCCAGTGGCGAACCAGCGCCGTCCGGTACGACGTCTTCCGGTAGTACCACGGGCAGTTGATCTTCCGGGACCGGCACATCACCGCAGGTGTTGCAGTGGATGATCGGAATCGGGCAGCCCCAATAGCGCTGACGGCTGATGCCCCAGTCGCGCAGGCGGAACTGGGTGCGCGAGGCGCCGAGGTTTTTCTTGATCAGCGCCACTTCAATGGCGTCGAAGGCGCCTGCGAAGTCGAGGCCGTCGAATTCGCCGGAGTTGATCAGTGTGCCGTGCTCGCCGTACGCATCCTGCCAAGGGGCCGGGTTGGTGTCACCGGAACTTGTGCGTACCACGGATTTGATTGGCAGGTTGTACTTGGTGGCGAACTCGAAATCACGTTCATCGTGAGCCGGAACAGCCATGACCGCGCCATCGCCGTAATGCATCAGCACATAGTTGGCCACCCATACCGGGAGTTTCTCGCCGGTCAGCGGGTGTTCAACGAACAGCGAGGTCGGCAGGCCTTTTTTCTCTTGAGTGGCGACGTCGGCTTCGGCGACGCTGCCGCCCTTGCATTCAGCGATGAACGCTTGCAGCTCAGGGTTGTTCTGCGCGGCGAGGGTAGCCAAATGGTGTTCGGCCGCCACCGCAACGTAGGTTGCGCCCATCAGGGTGTCTGGACGGGTGGTGAATACTTTCAGCGCGCCGGTTTCGCCGATGGAGGCGACGTCGAACGGGAACTGTACTTCCATGCCGCGGGATTTGCCGATCCAGTTGCGCTGCATGGTCTTGACCTGTTCAGGCCAGCCAGTCAGTTCGTCGAGACTTTCCAGCAGCTCATCCGCGTAGGCGGTGATCTTGAAGTAGTACATCGGAATTTCGCGTTTTTCGATCAGCGCGCCGGAACGCCAGCCGCGACCGTCGATCACCTGTTCGTTGGCCAGAACGGTCTGATCAACCGGGTCCCAGTTCACGGTGCCGCTTTTCTTGTAAATCACGCCTTTTTCGAACAGGCGAGTGAACAGCCATTGTTCCCAGCGGTAGTAATCAGGCTTGCAGGTGGTGACTTCGCGGGACCAGTCCACCGCCAGGCCCAGGCTGCGCAGCTGGGTTTTCATGTAGGCGATGTTTTCGTAGGTCCACTTGGCGGGCGCTACGTTGTTCTTCATCGCGGCGTTTTCCGCCGGCATGCCGAAGGCGTCCCAACCCATGGGTTGCAGGACGTTCTTGCCTTGCATGCGCTGGTAGCGGGAGATCACGTCGCCGATGGTGTAGTTGCGCACGTGCCCCATGTGTAGCTTGCCGCTGGGGTAAGGGAACATCGACAGGCAGTAGAACGTCTCCTTGCCTGGCTGTTCACTGACTTCAAAGGACTTTTGCTCGTCCCAGAACGACTGGGCGGCGGCTTCGATTTCACGGGGCTGATATTGTTCGTGCATGGCTACTTTTGAACTGAATAGGGGTGGCCTAATCCTCTTCAATGCAACGCTGGACGGTGATAACGCCAAATCGACGTTCCGGTGCCCAGGCGAGCTGGAAGTGGAGTTACAGGAAGCGCCGTAGCATACATGACCGCACTCTACCGAGGGAAACCCTGATTACACGCAAGGACGCGGCCAATGACCGCCCCGAGGGCCGTTGGTCGCGGCACTCAGCCGGTTTTTTCAGCGAGGCTAAGCTCTAAAAGGGGAGTGAGTCTTATCTTCAATGAGGTGATGGATGGTTGAGTCACAGCAAAAAGCTACAAAACCGGAGCTGTACGAAAGACTGATCGACCGTCTCGCAATGGCCCTGGATGTGGCCAAAACCGCCGGTCGGCTTCGCGATGAGCGTCCCCTGGAGCTGGAGCTGCGTGGTTTGAGCCCCGCAGAGTTTGAACTGGTCAAGGCGTATCTGGACCGTAGTGAACGTGAGACGCATGGATGCTTGTCAGCAGCAATGAAGCAACTCGAGGCACCACGTTCGGCCAATATCATCTGGCTCAAGGATAAGGCACCCGGCAAAGGCGCGGTAAAGGTCCGGTCTTTGCAATTCAAGTAAGGGCACTTGAAGCCGTGGGATATGCTTTTTTGAAGCAAAGTCCTTCCGCATTTGTTGTCGCATTGCGTCAATCCACCTAGGCTTCGGGCATCTATGGAGATGCCCGATGCCTTTTCGTTATTTCATTAAACAACTTCTATTGCCGCCCGGCATTTTATTGCTGTTGCTGGTGCTTGCCTGGTGGTGGCGCCGCTCAAGGCCGAGGCTGGCGGGGTTGTGTTTTATCTTGGGCGTGGGCGGCTTCTGGTTGATGAGCCTGCCAGTGATGGTGGAGTGGAGTGCCAGGGCGCTGGAGCGCGAGCCGCCTCTGGCGCGCGAGGAATGGGCAACCTTGAGCCAGCGGGCCGACGCAATCGTGGTGCTGGGTTCAGGGCGTGAGCGTGGCGACCCGGCCTGGGGCGTTGACCAACCGACCGGTGTAGGCCTGGGGCGTGAACGCTATGCCGCGCGCCTGGCCAAGGCGTCCGGTTTGCCGATTCTGACCAGTGGCGGCCTGCATTACGGCACGCCACCGACCGAAGCGAAGCTGATGGCGGACTCATTGCTAGATGATTTTGGCGTGACGGTGCGCTGGCAGGAAGGGCGCAGCCGCACGACCTGGGAGAATGCGCAATTCAGCGCCCAGGTATTGTTGCCGGAGGGGATCAAGCGGGTGGTGGTCGTGACTCAGGCCTGGCACATGCCGCGAGCGGTTTGGAGTTTCCAGCAGGCCGGGTTTGAGGTGGTGCCCGCGCCAGTGGGGTTTTTAGGCGTGGACAATGCCCGGCCGCTGGGCGGCTGGATGCCGGAATTCAAATCGATCTGGCAGAGCGGGCAGTTGATGAATGAGGCGGTGGGGCAGATCGGGTATTCGTTGTTTTATCGCTGATCTGTGGCGAGGGGGCTTGCCCCCGTTCGGCTGCGCAGCAGTCGTATAATTTGGGGCTGCTGCGCAACCCAGCGGGGCAAGCCCCCTCGCCACAGAAGCTCAGACGGTCTTGGCCATCCGGTTGGCCACCAGCGCCCAGCCAAACAACAACACGCAACTGATGATCAATGGCCACGAACGCCATTCCAGGTAGGGCGTCAGGTTGTGCATCGGCACCACTTCGCCATACAGGATGCCTTGTTCGAACTGCGGGATCTGCGCAGTGATCTGGCCAAAAGGGTTGATCAATCCGGTCACGCCGTTGTTGGTCGCGCGGATCATCCAGCGGCCGGCCTCAAGTGCGCGCATCTGCGCCATCTGCAAATGTTGCAGCGGGCCGATCGAGGTGCCGAACCAGGTGTCGTTGCTGATGGTCAGCAGCAAATCGCTACGGGCAGCGAGGCCGGCGGCGAATTCCGGGTAGACCACTTCATAGCAGATGTACGGCGCAATCTGATAACCCTTGGCCTGCAGCAGCGGTTGATCGGCCGGCCCACGGGCAAAGTCGGACATCGGCAGGTCGAAGAACGCGATCAGGCCGCGCAAGACTTCCTGCAATGGAACGTATTCGCCGAACGGCACCAGTTTCTGCTTCAGGTAAGTGCCATCGCCCTCACCGACAACGGTAATGCCGTTGAAGAAGCGCTTCTGGTGATGGACTTCCTGGCGAATCGGCACGCCGGTGATCAGCGCGGATTTACGTTCGGCGGCGAAGCTTCCCATCATGTTCAGGTAGCCCTCGGCGGACTCCTTGAGCACCGGGACCGCTGTTTCCGGCCAGATCAGCAGGTCGACGCGTTTGGAGCTGAAGCTCATGTCGCGGTACAGCGCCAGCTGCGCGTTGAGCTGCGAGGGGTCCCACTTTATGCTTTGTTCGATGTTGCCCTGAATCGCCGCGACGCTCAGTGGGGCGCCCGCCGGGCTGGTCCAGGCATGTTCCTTGAGCGCCATGCCGGCCACCCATGGGCCAGCCAGCAGTAACACACCGACAGCGATGAAGCCTTTACGGCCAGTGCTCACCAGGCGCGCAGCGTTGTAGATCAGCGCAGCCGTCAGAGCCAGGGAGAAGGAAATCAGCCACATTCCGCCGACCGGCGCGAGCCCGGCCAATGGGCCGTCGAGCTGGCTATAACCGGAATAGAGCCAAGGGAAGCCGGTAAGGAACCAGCCACGAAAGGCTTCCTGACCCACCCACAACGCCGCAAATGCCAAGGCATCGGCCAGCGGCGCTTCGTTACGGCGCAGCCAGCGCGCCCAAATCCAGGCGGGCAGAGCGAAGAACCAGGCAATCGCCGCGGTGAAGAGCAGCATCAAGAACCCGGCCAGCAGCACCGAGGCGCCGCCGAAGTTGTGAATGCTGTAGTAAATCCAGCTGGTGCCTGCGGCAAACAGGCCGAAACCGAAACACCAGCCACGGCCCAAGGCTTGGCGGGGGCTCAGTTCACGCAAACCGGCATAAAAGAAACCGACCGCCAGCAATGCCAGCGGCCAGATATCGAACGGCGCCAGGGCCAGGGTGGTGAGTGCACCGGCCGCCACGGCCAGCAGGTTACCGGGCCAGCCGGGGCGGGTTACGCGGAGCATGTCAATCCTTAACGGGCAATAGGTGTCAGACGCAGCAAGTGAATCCGACGGCTGTCGGCGTTCAGGATGCGGAAGCGATAGGCGCCGATCTCAGTGATTTCGTTGCGTTTTGGCAAGTGCCCGAACGCGCTCATCACCAAGCCACCGACGGTGTCGAATTCATCGTCGGAGAATTCGCTGTCGAAGAACTCGTTGAAGTTATCGATCGGCGTCAGGGCCTTGATCAGGAAGTCCCCGCTGGGCAGCGGCTTGATGTAGCTGTCTTCTTCGACGTCGTGTTCGTCTTCGATGTCGCCGACGATCTGTTCCAACACGTCTTCGATGGTCACCAGGCCGGCCACGCCGCCGTATTCGTCAATGACGATGGCCATGTGGTTATGGTTGGCGCGAAATTCGCGCAGCAGCACATTCAGGCGCTTGGACTCGGGCACGAAGGTGGCCGGGCGCAGCAGGTCCTTGATGTTGAAGCTGTCGCCGTTCTCCTTGAGGATCAACGGCAGCAAATCCTTGGCCAGTAACACACCCATCACGTCATCGTGGCTTTCGCCGATCACCGGGTAGCGGGAGTGGGCCGAGTCGACCACGGCTGGCAGGAACTCGCGGGGTGTCTGGGTCGCCTTGATGCTGATCATCTGCGAGCGCGGGACCATGATGTCCCGTACTTGCAGGTCTGCAACCTGGATGGCACCTTCGACGATGGCCAGCGCTTCGCTGTCCAGCAACTTGTTTTGATGTGCGTCGCGCAGCAGCTCCAGCAGCTCCTGGCGGTTCTTCGGCTCGTGGGCAAAAGCCTGGGTGAGCTTACCCAGCCATGACTTCTGCCCGTTGCTCGATCGATCTTCGCTCATAGCGATTACTCTGAATCCTTTGTTGTTTCGGTTGGGGATGTGTCTGTTTCGTCGTCCGCATAAGGGTCTGGATGACCCAGCTCTGCAAGCAACGTTCGTTCCAGTGCTTCCATTTCTTCGGCTTCGTCGTCATCTATATGGTCGTAACCAAGCAGATGCAAGCAGCCGTGAATGACCAGATGCGCCCAATGGGCCTTTAATTCCTTGCCTTGTTCCGCCGCTTCGCGCTCGACCACCGCTACGCAGATCACCAGATCGCCCAGCAAGGGAATGTCGAGAAATTCATCGGGAACATCGGCCGGGAACGACAAAACGTTGGTGGCGTAGTCTTTCTGCCGCCAGGTGAAATTCAGTTCGCGGGCTTCCTCTTCGTCGACCAGACGGATGGTCATTTCGGAGTCGGCCGTACGCTGGCGCAGGGCCAGTTCGCACCATTGACGGAACTCGGCTTCGCTTGGGGCAGACGCTTCGGTAGCCAGTTGCAGATCAAGCTCAAGCATCGTGGCGAGTGTCCTTGGAAGAGAACTTCGCCGGTTCATCGGCTGTGCGATTTTCGAAGCGTTCATAGGCTTCGACAATGCGCTGCACCAGCGGATGGCGCACCACGTCCTTGGGCATGAAGTGGGTGAAGCTGATACCCGGCACGTCTTTGAGCACTTCGATCACGTGATGCAGCCCGGACTTCGTGCCTTTCGGCAGGTCGACCTGAGTGATGTCACCCGTGATGACGGCGGTGGAACCGAAGCCGATCCGAGTCAGGAACATTTTCATCTGCTCGACGGTGGTGTTCTGGCTTTCGTCGAGGATGATGAAGCTGTTATTCAGCGTACGGCCGCGCATGTAGGCCAGCGGCGCGACTTCGATCACTTGACGCTCGATCAGCTTGGCGACGTATTCGAAACCGAGCATTTCGTAGAGCGCGTCGTAGAGCGGGCGCAGGTACGGGTCGATCTTCTGGGACAGGTCGCCAGGCAGGAAGCCGAGCTTTTCGCCCGCTTCAACCGCCGGACGGACCAGCAGAATGCGGCGAATCTGCTCGCGTTCCAGTGCGTCTACCGCACAGGCAACGGCCAGATAGGTCTTGCCGGTACCGGCCGGGCCGATGCCGAAGTTGATGTCGTTACCGAGGATTTCCTTCACATAGCGCACCTGATTCAAGCCGCGAGGGCGAATCATGCCTTTCTTGGTGCGCAAGGCGACGGACGGTTCGGCAGGGGAGTGGTTATCCAGTTCCTCGACGGCCGACTCCTGCAGGAACAGGTGAACCATGTCTGGCGACAGCTCGGTACCTTTGGTTTCCCGGTACAAGCGGCGCAGCAGGTTTTCCGCGGAGGTGGTGTGCTTGGGCTCGCCGATCAGTTCGAACTGATTTCCGCGGTTGCGGATCTCGATCGCGAGGCGCTGTTCGATCAAGCGCAGATGCTCGTCGAATTGCCCGCACAGATTGGCGAAGCGGCGAGCTTCAAAAGGCTCGAGGATGAAACGATGTGGTTCTATGGGTGCGTTCAAGGTCGTATTTAGCCGCCCAGGGGCAATTATGATGAATCAAGGATAGCGCCAGTCGCCTGGGTGCGAAAGCTCTTAAACAGACCAATCTGATTCATGGTCGGGCGCGGTCTCTGTGGGAGCGGGCTTGCTCGCGAAAGCGGTGTGTCAGCCACATTGTTGTCGACTGACACTCCCTCTTCGCGAGCAAGCCCGCTCCCACAGGGGGGTAATGCACTGTTACTGGATCAGCGAGCCCCGCAGCGAGTGCGGTTGCGCGGCGTCGATGTGCACGTCGGCGAACTGGCCGATCAGGGTCGGATTGTCGCAGCGGAAGTTGACGATACGATTATTCTCGGTCCGGCCTTGCAGTTCTCCGGGGTCTTTTTTCGAATAATCGGTTACCAGAATCCGCTGAATGGAGCCCACCATTTGTCGGCTGATCTCGAAACCTTGCTGGTTGAGGCGATGTTGCAGGGCATTCAGGCGTTCTTTTTTCAGTGCTTCCGGCGTTTCGTCGGCCAGATCGGCGGCCGGCGTGCCTGGGCGCTGGCTATAGACGAACGAGTAGGAAAAGTCGAAACCGACGTCTTCGATCAGCTTCATGGTCTGTTCGAAGTCTTTCTCGGTCTCGCCCGGGAAGCCGACGATGAAGTCCGAGCTGATGCAGATTCCCGGCACGGCGGCTCGCAGCTTGCGTAGTTTGGATTTGTACTCCAGCGCGGTGTGGTTGCGCTTCATCGCCGCGAGGATCCGGTCGGAACCCGATTGCACTGGCAAATGCAGGTGTTTCACCAATTCCGGTACGTCGGCGTGGGCCTGGATCAGGCTGTCGGAGAACTCCAGTGGGTGCGAGGTGGTGTAGCGAATCCGGTCGATGCCATCGACCGCCGCCACTACGCGGATCAGTTCCGCCAGGTCGGCCAGGCGACCATCGTGCGTGGTGCCGCGATAACCGTTGACGTTCTGCCCCAGCAACGTCACTTCGCGCACGCCGTTTTCGGCCAGGTGAATGATCTCGGCAATCACGTCGTCGAACGGTCGGCTGACTTCTTCACCGCGGGTATAAGGCACCACGCAGAACGTGCAGTACTTGCTGCAGCCTTCCATGACCGACACGTAAGCGCTCGGCCCATCGATGCGCGGTTCGGGCAAGTGGTCGAATTTTTCGATTTCCGGGAACGAGACGTCGACTTGCGGCAGCTTGGTCAGGCGCGCGGCGTCGATCATTTCCGGCAGGCGGTGCAGGGTCTGCGGGCCGAATACCACGTCCACATAGGGAGCGCGATCACGGATGGCCGCGCCTTCCTGGCTGGCCACGCAACCGCCGACGGCGATGACCATTTCCGGGTTAGCCAGTTTCAATTCGCGCCAACGGCCCAGTTGGGAATACACCCGGTCCTGGGCGCGTTCGCGGATCGAGCAGGTATTGAGCAGGATCACGTCGGCGTCTTCTGCGCGAGCGGTGACTTCCAGGGCCTGGTGTTCACCCAGCAGATCGACCATGCGCGAGCTGTCGTACTCGTTCATCTGGCAACCGTGGGTTTCGATGTAAAGCTTCTTGGCCATGGATAGAGTCATCACGTGATTCAAAGAACCGCGCATTATAGGGAACATGCACCAAGGTTCCTACCGTTGCGCGTCCGGCGGCTATGCTATAGTTCGCGCCCTCATTTTTATCCCCGATGTGTTACCCGCCCACCATGACCAAACGTGAAGCTCCAATCTACAAGGTGATTTTCCTCAATCAGGGCCAGGTGTACGAAATGTACGCCAAGCAGATCTATCAAAGTGATCTGTGGGGCTTCCTGGAAGTGGAAGAGTTCGTCTTTGGCGAGCGCACGCAAGTGGTCGTCGATCCGAGCGAAGAGAAGCTCAAGGCTCAGTTCGAAGGCGTTGTGCGCAGTTTTGTGCCGATGCATTCGATCGTGCGCATCGACGAGGTCGAGCGCCTCGGCACCCCGAAAATCAGCGAAGCCCGCGGTGCGGTCGGCAATGTGATGCCGTTTCCGATGCCGATGCCTGAGAAGTAGGCCGCAGATTGAGTGGCTAGTGATGCTTGTTGTGGCGAGGGAGCTTGCTCCCGTTGGGCTGCGAAGCGGCCCTGAAATCAGCCGCCGCTACCTTCCAGACAGACCGCGTGTGCTGACTTTACGACTGCTGCGCAGCCGAGCGGGAGCAAGCTCCCTCGCCACAGGGGCCAGTCAATTCAAGGCAGTGGCGAAAACGGCGTACGCCCATCGGCGCTCTGCAATTCCATCAGGTATTTACGGAAAATTTGCCCCAGCACCTGGGTGGCGACTTCCAGATCTTCGCGGGGCATTTTTTCGGCGACTTCGTCGGCGGTGTCCAGCGCCTCTTCGGCACCGTTGACTGCGGCCATTTTCAGCACGATATACGCCTGAACGTTATTGGCCGGTACGCCTTCGCCATGGAAGAACATGGTGCCAAGTTTGAATTGCGCCTGGGCGTGGCCTTGCAGCGAGGCCTTTTCGAAGTAGCTCAGGGCTTGATTGAGGTCGCGCGGCGCGTTTTTGCCGTCGTAGTAGAACTCACCCAACTCGTATTGCGCTTGCGCATCCCCTTCATCCGACGCTTTCTGACAGGCGGCGAGCGCTTGCGTCAGGTCTTGCGGCTGAGTATTGAGGGTGCAGCGACCCATCGCCGGGATCAACAACGAGTTGCCGCCTGCTTGTGCGAGCGCGAGCAGGGGCTGAAGGAGCAACAGGCAGCCCAATGCAAGGGTGCGGCCGGTGCGGTTCATGGGAATCGACTTACCTCTGAGGGGCGCGTGGACCCATCGAGGGATCCAATAAGCGCGCATTATGAAATAAGCAGGGCCAACCTTACAAAGTCTTTACTCGTTTTTCTGCTGCGCGGGGAATATATCGCCCACTTTGCGGGGGATTATTGGCAGATGAGTAGGAAAAAGGACAGGAATGTAGGTGAAAGCTGACGCTGGCAATGGCCAACGTCAGCGTCGCAGCTTTATTTCAATGCGGCGAACGCACGCTCGGCGGCGTCCAGCGTCAGTTTCAACTCGGTTTCACCGTGGGCGATCGAGGTGAAACCGGCTTCGAAAGCGCTTGGCGCCAGGTACACGCCGCCTTCGAGCATCAGGTGGAAGAAACGCCCGAACAGGCCGGCATCGCTGGCCATCACATCCTCAAAGGTCACGATGTCGTCAGCGCCGCTGAAGTACAGCCCGAACATGCCGCCGGCCTGAGTGGTCACGAACGGAATGCCGGCGGCGTCAGCACGCTGTTGCAGACCATCGAGCAAGCGGCTGGTGTAGTCGCTCAGTTCGGCGTGGAAACCAGGGCGACTGATCAGGCGCAGAGTGGTCAGGCCTGCCGCCATCGCCAGTGGGTTACCCGACAACGTGCCAGCCTGGTAGACCGGGCCCAATGGTGCGATGTGCTCCATGATCTTGCGTTTGCCACCGAAGCAGCCAACCGGCATGCCGCCACCGATGATCTTGCCGAAGGTGCTCAGGTCCGGCGTGACGCCGTAATGGGCTTGGGCACCACCGAGGGCGACGCGGAAACCGGTCATCACTTCGTCGAAAATCAGCACCACGCCGTGTTTGTCGCACAGGGTCCGCAGGCCTTCGAGGAAGCCCGGAGCCGGTGGTACGCAGTTCATGTTGCCGGCCACTGGCTCGACGATGATGCAGGCCACTTCCTGACCGACTTCGGCGAGCATGGCTTCTACCGCGTCGATGTCGTTGAACGGCAGGGTCAGGGTGTGTTTGGCGAACGCCGCCGGCACACCGGCCGAGCTCGGCACGCCTTGGGTCAGGGCGCCGGAACCGGCCTTGACCAGCAGACTGTCGGAGTGACCGTGGTAGCAGCCTTCGAATTTGATGATGCTGTCGCGACCGGTGAAGCCACGGGCCAGACGGATCGCACTCATGGTCGCTTCGGTGCCGGAGCTGACCATACGCACCATTTCCATCGACGGTACGATCGAGCAGACCAGATCGGCCATTTCGGTTTCCATGGCGGTCGGGGCGCCGTAGGACAGGCCGTGCTCCAGCTGTTTGCGCACCGCGTCCAGCACGTCCGGATGGCTGTGGCCGAGAATCATCGGCCCCCAGGAACCGACGTAATCCACATAACGCTTGTCGTCTTCGTCGGTGACGTAGGCGCCTTCGGCGTGTTTGAAGAACAGCGGCGTGCCGCCAACGCTCTTGAACGCACGAACAGGCGAGTTCACGCCTCCGGGAATGTGTTTTTGGGCGTTGGCAAACAGGGTTTCGGAACGAGACATGATCGGGCTCTCAAAAAATCAGGATTTGAACAATTCATTAAAGGCGCGGGCACGGCGCGTTACTTCAGCCGTGCTCTCGGCGCCAAACAGACCATGCACTACCGCCAGCAGATCGACCCCGTGAGCCACCAGTGGCGCAGCGTTGTCCAGAGTGATGCCGCCGATCGCACAGACCGGCAGATGCAGTTTGCTGCGGGCCTGATCAAGCAGTTCGAGGCTGCAGGCCGGTGCGCCGGGTTTGGTATTGGAGTTGAAGAAGCGGCCGAAGGCGACGTAACTGGCGCCTTCTTTGGCGGCTTGTTCGGCGAGCTCGAGTTGCGCGTGGCAGGTCGAACCGATGATCGCCTGACGACCGAGCAGCGCGCGAACCGGCATCAGTGGGCCATCGGTCTGGCCCAGGTGCACGCCGACGTTCAGGCGCGCAGCCAATTCGGCGTCATCGTTGATGATCAGATGAGTCTTGTAGCGTTCGCACAGATCGCGCAGGGCTTCGGCTTCGCGCAGACGGCGGGCCTCGTCACTGCTCTTGTCGCGGTATTGCAACAGGGTGACGCCGCCTTCGAGCGCCGCCTCCACGTACGAAAGAAATTTACCGGCCAGTAACTGGCTGTCGGTAATGGCGTACAGGCCACGTAGTTTCATCGGACAAGCCTCATGGCGTTACGAACAGAAGTCCAGTGGCAAGCGGCGCGGCACGAACTGGCCTTTGCCCAGCTGCTCCGCATCACGCAGGGTGCGCCAAGTGTAGTCAAGCGCGCTCTGTACGGCACTGACGAGGTGTTCACCTTGGGCCAGACGACCGGCGAGGGCGCTGGCCAGCGTGCAACCGGAACCGTGATAGCTGCCGGGCAGGCGCTGGCAGGTAAAGGTTTCGCGGCGACCGTCGCGGCTGTACAGGCGATTGTGTATTTCGTGTTCGTCGCCATGACCGCCGGTGATCAGCAGGTGTTTGACGAACGGCAGGAGTTTTTCAGCGCACTCGTCCGCGGTGCCTTCGGGCAGTTCGGCGAGGATCCGGGCTTCGGGAAGGTTGGGGGTGGCAATGATCGACAGCGGCAGCAGGCGTTCGCGCATGGCATAGCCGACTTCGTCCTTGCCCAGTCGTCCGCCGCCGCCAGCGCGCAGCACCGGATCGCAGACCACCGGCAAATGCGGGTGCGCTGAAAGCAGTTCGACCACGGTGTCGACCATTTCCAGGGAGCCGAGCATGCCCAGTTTGACGGCGGCGACTTCCGAGTCGTTGAGCACGGCGTTGGCCTGGGCCAGCACCCACTCGCGATCGAGCACGCGGAAGTCAGTGACGTTGACGGTGTCTTGCACAGTCAGGGCGGTGACGGCCGGAGCCGCATGACAACCCTGAGCGAGCAGGGCTTCGATATCTGCCTGCAAGCCGGCGCCACCACTTGGGTCGTGGCCGGAGAGACAGAGGACAACGGGGCGAGAGCTGTAGATATTCATGGTGCGCGAGCTTACCACCAAACATGTTTTTCGGGTGTCGCGAAGTCCAGTCCGGCCGAGACATTGTGGCGAGGGAGCTTGCTCCCGTTCGGCTGCGAAGCAGTCGCAAACCTGTCTACGCGGTGTTCCAGACAGAAGGCAAAGGGGGCGCTTCGCACCCCAACGGGAGCAAGCTCCCTCGCCACAGTTGTCCATCACCCGCCGGGACATTGTCACAACCTGACCAAGCCAACAGCTCTAACTCAATGCATGGCGCTGGAACGCCCGTTCTAGAGCCTTTTTAGGAAAAATTTCAATAGTGTTCAATGGCCATCAACGGCTATGCTAGAGTGGATCCAAACCAATAACAGGTAATACCGGTTTTACGTCTACTCAAAAGGAATGGGGGGCTTCCTGACAGAACCGGACAGGCTACGCTGGGGCTTAAATGCGCTATTTGCTGATGTTGCTGTTGTGCTTGCCCCTCCTGGCGAGCGCCGTCGAATTCGACGAGTTCACCCAGAGCCTTCCCCTGGGCCGAACGATGCAGGTTTATGAAGACGCGGGCGGTCAGGCGACCATCGCCGACGTCCGTGCGCAAGCGGCAGCCGGGCAGTTCAAACCCCACGATAAAGCCACCCTCAACGCCGGTTATTCGCGTTCGGCGTTCTGGCTGAAAATCGACCTGCAGTACCGCCCGACCAACCCGTCGGCACAACAGACCTGGTTGCTGGAACTGGCTTATCCGCCCCTCGATCACCTTGATCTCTACTTGGCCGATGCTGGTGGTGACTATCAATTGGTCCGACAGACCGGCGATGCGTTGCCGTTCGCCACTCGCGAGATCCGCCAGAACAACTATCTGTTCGATCTGAGCTTTACGCCCGGGCAGGCGCAAACTGTGTACCTGCGCCTGCAAAGCGAAGGGTCGGTTCAGGCGCCCGTCACCTTATGGTCAAGCACCGCTTACCTCGAAGAGCAGCCGGTCCGGCTCTATGTGCTGGGGCTGATTTACGGTGTGTTGCTGGGGATGCTGGTCTACAACCTGTTCATCTTTCTCAGCGTGCGCGACACCAGCTACCTCTATTACATCGTCTATATCGCCTCGTTCGGCTTGTATCAGCTGTCGGTGAATGGCGCGGCCGTGGAGTACTTCTGGCCGAACAATCCGTGGTGGGCGAACGCTGCGACGCCGTTCTTCATCGGCTGTTCAGGATTGTTCGGCAGCCAGTTCGCCCGCAGCTTTTTGCAGACGGCCACCCACAGTCGCTGGCTCGACCGATTGTTGTTGGCGTTGATTGCGTTCAGTGTGCTGGTAGTCGGGTTGTCATTGATGACCAGTTACGCCCTGGCCCTGCGTCTGGCGACGCTGCTGGCGTTGGTCTTTACCGTGGTGATTTTCGCCGCCGGGATTTTCGCCTGGTGGCGTGGCCTGCGGGTTGCGCGGTATTTCATCATTGCCTGGTCGGCGTTCCTGCTCGGTGGCATCGTCAACACCTTGATGGTGCTGGGTTATTTGCCCAACGTATTCCTGACCATGTACGCCAGCCAGATCGGCTCGGCAATCGAAGTGGCGCTGCTGTCCCTGGCCCTGGCCGATCGCATCAACGCCATGCGTGAGCAGCAGGCTCAAACCCTGTTCGATGCCGGCCAGAAGCTCGAAATACTGAACCAGCAACTGGCCCACAGTAACAAGCTCAAGGACGAATTCCTCGCCACTCTGACCCACGAACTGCGCACGCCCATGAACGGTGTAATCGGTTCATTGGAGTTGATGCAGACCGTCGAGATGAACCCTGAGCTGGAGCAGTATCAGCAAACGGCCGCCGGTTCGGCGCGGGACATGATGCGCATGGTCAACGGCATCCTCACCTTGACCGAATTGCAGGCCGGCAAGCTCAAGGTCTATCCGGACACGTTCAGTTTGCGCAGTGTGGTCGAGGCCTTGCGCCTGCAGTTCGATGGCAATGCGTCGAGCAAGTCGCTGGACTTCAAGGTCGAGGTTACGCCCGGGCTGCCGGATCGCTTGCACGGCGACAGCGCCAAGCTGACGCAATGCCTGGAATGCTTGCTGGATAACGCGATCAAATTCACCCGGATCGGCGGGTTGGCGCTGCGGGTGACGGGCAAACCGGTGGCGCCCGATCGGCTGGCGCTGTCTTTTACTGTGATCGACACCGGCATTGGCTTTACCGATTTGGGGGAGGCAACGCTGTATCAGCGCTTCTTCCAGCTCGACGGCTCGATGACCCGTGAATACGGTGGTTTGGGCGTTGGCCTGGCCATTTGTCGGCAACTGGTCGAATTGCTCGGCGGGCGCCTGAGCCACCGCTCGGAACCGGGTCGCGGCAGTCGCTTTCAGCTGGACGTCGAGTTCGAGTTGGCGGTGGTGGGATCTGCGCCCTCAATCACCCGGCAAACCACCGGCCTGCGTTTGCCTCAGGACTGCACGGTGTTGCTGGTTGATGACAACAGCATCAATCAATTGGTGATGCGGGGCATGTTGCTCAAGCTTGGGTTCCGGGTACGCACCGCTGACAGTGGCGTGGCCGCGCTCGATCACTTGCAGCGTGAAGCCGTTGACGCGGTGCTGCTCGATTGTCAGCTGCCGCCACTGGACGGCGCCTCGATCTGCTGTCGGATCCGGGCTTTGCCTGGTTGCGCCGAATTACCCGTGTTCATGATTTGCCTGAGTGCGGACCGGGCCTATGGCCCGAGCGACACCTTGGTCGACTACCTGAGCAAACCGGTGAAATTCGAAGATTTGCAGGCGGCGCTCTATCGGCGGGTGCTCAGTCCGGGGCAAGGCGAAAGCGCCGACAGTTAGGCAGATATGCCACTTTGTTCAACCTCGGGGCGGTGCTTAACTGAAAGTCCCTTGGCTGACCAAAGGAGCCCCGTCATGAACCTGCATCAGTTCGCCGAAACCCACGAAGTCACCAACCAGCCACCGTCGCTGGACGGTACCAACCTCTATCGTATCGACCAGCCTTTGCAGGAGTGGTCGCGGCGTTTCGATGCCGGTTGGGCCGAGTCGCGGATCGACGCTTACGGCGCATTGGCCGGCGGGCCGCTGATGGAAGCGGGGTTTGCAGCCAATCAGAACAAACCGGTGTTCGTCAGCCATGACCGTTATGGCCATCGCATCGACCTGGTGGAATTTCACCCGGCCTACCATGAGTTGATGCGCACGGCGGTAGAGCATGGCTTGACAGGTTTGCCCTGGACCGACCCGCAACCGGGTGCCCACGTTGCCCGCGCCTCCATGACCTATTTGCACAGTCAGGCTGAAGCCGGCAGCGGTTGCCCGCTCACCATGACCTTCGCCAGCGTCCCGGCGATGCGCCTGCAACCGGATCTGGCCGAACAATGGCTGCCGAAAATCCTCGCCACCGAATACGACCCGCGCAACGTCGGCATGGCCCACAAGGCCGGGGTCACCATCGGCATGGCCATGACCGAGAAACAGGGCGGCACCGACGTGCGGGCCAACACCACCAAGGCTTATCCGGTCGGCGCCAGTGGCCCCGGTCAGGCGTATGAACTGGTGGGGCACAAGTGGTTCTGCTCGGCACCGATGTGCGACGCCTTCCTGACCCTGGCACAGACCGACAAAGGCTTGACCTGTTTCCTGCTGCCGCGTCATCGCCCGGACGACACGCGCAATCAGTTCTACATACAGCGGCTGAAGAACAAACTCGGCAACTGGTCCAATGCCTCCAGCGAAGTGGAGTTCCGTGGCGCCCTGGCCTGGATGGTCGGCGAAGAGGGGCGGGGGGTTCCGACCATCATCGAAATGGTCGCCATGACCCGCTTCGATTGCATGGTCGGCTCCAGCGCGCTGATGCGCCAGGCGCTGACCCAGGCCAGCCACCACTGCGCCCATCGCAAGGTCGGTGGCAAGTTGCTCAGCGAGCAACCCTTGATGCAAAACGTGCTGGCCGACCTGGCCCTGGAAAGCGAAGCGGCGTTGGCCTTGAGTTTGCGCATGGGCCGGGCGCTGGATCATCTGGATGACGAGCATGAAGCGAAATTCGCCCGGTTGGTGACGGCGGTGGGCAAGTACTGGATCTGCAAGCGTGCGCCCGCGATGATCAATGAGGCTGCCGAATGCATGGGCGGCGCTGGTTATGTCGAGGAAAGCATCCTGCCGCGTCTGTACCGTGAGGCCCCGGTCAACTCGACCTGGGAAGGTTCCGGCAACGTGCAATGCCTCGACGTATTGCGCGCATTGTCGAAAGAGCCGGGCGTGCTTGATGTGCTGTTCAGCGAGTTGGGCGACGGTCATGGCGACAAACGTCTGGCCGCGCACATCAGCCAGTTGCAGGCGGCGTTCAAGGATACCGACGACATTCAATACCGTGCCCGCCAGCTCACCGAGGACATAGCCTTGGGGCTTCAGGCCAAGCTGTTGCTGGAGGCGGGGAATGCGGCGGTCAGTGATGCCTTCATCGCCAGCCGCCTCGGTTCGGCCGGTCGGGTGTATGGAGCGTTGCCTCGCGGGCTGGATGTGGAGGCGATTGTGGCTCGGTCGACCCCGCAGGGCTTTTGACCACAATCGAATAAACACCACAAAACCTGTGGGAGCGGGCTTGCCCGCGATAGCGGTGCATCAGACGACATTGATGTCGACTGTTCGTACGTCATCGCGGGCAAGCCCGCTCCCACAGGGTCTGTCTGCGCAGCACATCTTGATGTATAGCCAACACGCCACTGTTCCCGTGGAGCGACGATGCAGGCAAGATGAAGGTCTGCAAGTCAGAACACAGGAAGCTGATCGTGACCGAAGCGTTTATTGTCGTTCAAACCGCCGAGCAAGCCGTGGATCGGCTTGCTGCCTTGCACGAGCGTGCAACCACAGCGCTGAATCAGGCGCTCAAGCGTTATCTCAAGGACCGCGTCGAGCCGGACGCTGAGCAGCGTGCTCTGTTTCGTTATCCCGAGTTGCGTCTGACCTACCTTTGCCAGGGCGAAGTCCCGCAGACCACTCGCGCCTATGCCAAGGTTCAGTTGCCGGGAACCTACAGCGTCACCGTCACCCATCCCCGTGCCTTCCGCAAATACCTGCTGGAGCAACTGGTCCCGTTGATGCACGACTTCACCGTGACCGTAGAAGTCGGCGTCAGCCAGCAGAACATTCCGTATCCGTACGTGGTCGAGCAGGGCGATGAACTGGCCGGCTCCGGCGTCACGGCGGCGGTGCTGGCGCGCGTGTTCCCGAGTACGGATTTGTCGGCCGCCACCGATGGCATTGCCGATGGCTTGTACGATTGGGAAAACACCGACCCGCTGCCGCTGGCCCTGTTCGACGCCGCGCGGGTGGACTTCTCCCTGCGCCGACTGGTGCATTACACCGGCAGCGACTGGCGCCATGTGCAACCGTGGATTCTGCTGACCAACTACCACCGCTACGTCGACCAGTTCATCGTTCATGGCCTGGAGCAACTGCGCAACGATCCGCGTTTTGTGCGCATGGTGTTACCGGGCAATGTGATCATCGAAAAAGGCATGGACCACGGCGAGGCGTCGGCGATTGCCGCGGGCGTGGTCTGGCATCGTTACCAGATGCCGGCCTATCACCTGATCGCCAGCGACGGCCATGGCGTGACCCTGGTGAACATTGGCGTCGGCCCGTCCAACGCCAAGAACATCACCGACCACCTGGCGGTGCTGCGTCCGCATTGCTGGCTGATGATCGGTCACTGTGGCGGCTTGCGTCAGTCGCAGACCATTGGTGACTACGTGCTGGCCCACGCTTACATGCGCCGAGACGGGATTCTCGATCGGGTTGTGCCGCCGAACATTCCGATTCCGGCCCTGGCTGAAGTGCAGATGGCGTTGCAGCAAGCGGCGGCCAACATCACCGGTGAGAAGGGCGACGAACTGAAAAAACGCCTGCGTACCGGCACCGTGTTGACCTACGACGACCGTAACTGGGAACTGCGCTGGGCGCAGGAACGTCCGCTGATCAACCTGTCCCGCGCCGTGGCGGTGGACATGGAAAGCGGCACCATCGCCGCGCAGGGTTACCGCTTGCGGGTGCCATACGGGACGCTGCTCTGCGTATCGGACAAGCCGTTGCACAGCGAAATCAAACTGCCGGGCTCGGCCAACGCCTTCTATGAACGCGCGGTCAGCCAGCATTTGAAGATCGGCATCGAAGCGGTAGATCTGTTGCGCACCGAGCTCAACTCGCTGCACTCGCGCAAACTGCGCAGCTTCGACGAGCCGCCGTTCCGCTGATTGTTCTCATGGTCATTTGACGGTTGGGGCACTAGCATTAGCAGCCCTGACCGTTAGATGTTCCTTCGCCATGTCTCGTCCTCAACGTCCCGACTCTCGCCGCCCTGGCGCGAACAAATCGCAATCAGCCCCGCGCCGTGTCGCCAAAGCGCCGCCGGCCGAGCCGAAGCTGATTCTGTTCAACAAACCCTTCGATGTGCTGACGCAATTCAGCGACGGCGAAGGGCGGGCGACGCTCAAGGACTTCATCGAGATTCCGGGGATTTACCCGGCAGGGCGGCTGGACCGTGACAGCGAAGGCTTGCTGTTGCTGACCAATGACGGTCAGCTTCAGGCGCGAATTGCCGACCCGAAACACAAACTGGCCAAGACTTACTGGGTGCAAGTGGAAGGCGAACCAAGCGCTGAGCAGTTGCAGCGTTTACGCGAGGGTGTCGAATTGAACGACGGCATGACCTTGCCAGCCGAAGCGCGACAACTGGATGAGCCGCAACTGTGGCCGCGCAACCCGCCGGTGCGCTTTCGTAAAAGCGTGCCGACCCGTTGGCTGGAACTGGTGATTCGCGAGGGGCGCAACCGTCAGGTACGGCGCATGACCGCGGCGGTCGGCTTGCCGACGTTGCGTCTGGTACGGGTCAAAATCGGCGACTGGTCGATCGAAGGGCTCGATCAGGGCCAGTGGAAGGAAGTGCCGGCGCGCTTATAGAGTGCCGGATTCGATCATGCCGATGACCACGCTTTTGACCACGAATGCGGCCACGCCCAGCCCCAGTACAAAGAACAGAATGAACGAGCCGAAGCGTCCGGCCTTGGATTTTTTCGCCAGATCCCAGACGATGAAACCCATGAAAATGATCAAGATGCTGACCAGGCCAGTCATCATCCACTCTTCGAGTACTGCAGGATCCATTGAACATCTCCAGCGCGGGTGGGGCTAAAACGCGGGGGAGTATATGCCAAGGGGGATTGGTGAAGTATTGACCTGCGGCAGTGTGTCGCAGCTATTCGTCGCCTGTGCCGACGCCATCGCGGGCAAGCCCGCTCCCACAAGGCTTTGTGTCGAGCACAATACTGTGACTGACGCATAACCTGTGGGAGCGGGCTTGCCCGCGATGGCGTCCTCAGCTGCGCAAATGAGTCAGCGGCAACTCGGTGCTGTTGAGCACCTGATTCAACACAAAACTCGAGCGCACACTGGTCACCCCTTCAATCCGGGTGAGATGCCCCAGCAACAGTTTCTGATAGTGATCCATGTCCGGCACTACCACCTTGAGCTGATAGTCCGCATCCATCCCCGTCACCAGGCTGCATTCCAGCACCTGCGGCAAGGTGCGAATGGCGGCTTCGAAGTTCTCGAACCGTTCGGGTGTATGGCGGTCCATGCCGATCAGCACGTAGGCGGTCAGGCTCAGGCCGAGCATCTTGCGGTCCAGCAGGGCGACCTGGCGGGTGATGTAACCGTCGTCTTCCAGTTGCTTGACCCGCCGCGAGCAAGGCGAAGGCGAAAGGCCGATGCGTTCGGCCAGCTCCTGATTGGAGATGCGCGCGTCGCGCTGTAATTCCGCCAAAATGCTCAGGTCGTATCGGTCGAGTTTGCTCATCAATCAGGCCTTTGTCATAACTATTGCGGAGGATTATCTATCCTGAGTTAAAAATTGCGCAAGTGATGTTTATTTGAGCAATATTAGCAATCCTCTGTCGTCGCTCCGGGCCTATTCTTATCACCAGAATCACTGCTCGGACAAACAGTCCAGTGCGGCTCGCCCAATCAGGCCAGCTGCGGTCGCCACCCCCACCGGGGATGTGTTGGCCCCCGAGCTACACACTGTCCAGAAGACGGCGTGAGGTGAGCCGACGTCATAAGCGTCGAGCACGGACGAAGTTCTCAAAGGGAGGCCGACGGGTCTCCCTTTTTTATTGCCCGGAATTTGTGGGCGACCCTCAATAAATAAGTTGCATGACTGATAACCTGTTGCAGAACCGGCCTGTGCTTTCCCAGTCTTACGTACAGGCCCTAACCCGCAGTGAGGAAAAGCATGAAGTCGCGCATCTGGCGTTTGGCCGGTGTTGGTTTGCTGTGTGTGAGTGTCACTGCGCAATCGCTGGCCGATGAGCCGCAATATCGCGGTCCCGATAGTGGGGAGCGTGGGGCGGATCATCCGGGCAAAGGTCAGGGTCATGACGGTAACAATCAGCCTCGCCGACAGAACAACGACATCATTCGTGGCGACAACAGCCGCCAGTTCGAGCTCCACGACCAGAATCAGGGCGGCGAGTGGCAAAACCGGCCTTCGCACGATCCCAATACTCAGGGTGGCCAGTGGCAGAACCGTGTACAGCACGACTCCAACGTTCAGGAGCGAGCGCCGCAACAACCCAGTAACAATCTGCCGATTCAGGGCCGGCCCGACACCGTGCGCCAGACCCAGGAACCCCGGCGTGGCTACTATCAGGACGAACCGCGGCGCAACTATGACAACCGCAATTGGCAGACTGGCGGTCAGGGCTCACGTCACGATGACCGTCGCTGGCCCGGTCGCCCGGATGGACGCGGCAATGGCTGGGGCCCCGGCCCGCAGTATCGTCCGGGGTACGTGATCGATCGCTTCCCGGCGCGCAACTACCGCGTGCCGTATCGCGGCCAGGATTATTTCTATTCCGGCGGTTACTGGTATCGCCCGCAAGGCCCGCGTTACGTGGTGGTTCAGCCGCCGCGTGGGATTCGGGTCCGCTACTTGCCCGATTACGCGCGTGAAGTGTGGATTGGCGGCGCGTTGTTGTTTCTGGCGGCCGGCGCGTATTACGTCTACCAGGAGAGCACTCAGGAGTACGTTGTGGTCGAACCCCCCGTGCAGCCGCAACCGGTCGGCAGTGGATACGACGTGGTGGCGTATCCGGCCAACGGCCAGTCGCCAGAGGAGGTCAGTCGGGACGGTTACGAGTGCTATCGCTGGGCCGTGGAGCAGAGTGGATTCGATCCGCGTGCCGTCACCTATCAACCGGCCCCGTCGGTGGTGCAAGCCTACCGACAGGCTCAGGGCAATTGCCTGAGCAGTCGCGGTTATCAGGTGAGTTACTGAGCCATGGCGGCTTTCACCACTTCCTGCGGGTCGGCGTGCACCAGCACTTCGGCTCGCGGGTAGGCGGCGTGAATCGCATCGGCGGCTTGATCGCTGATGCCGTGGGCGACTGACAGGGTCAACTCCCCCGGCAATTCCAGATGCAACTGCACGAACCACTGGTTGCCGGAAATCCGCGTGCGCAGGTCGTGGGCGCCCAAAACCCCCGGTACGCTGCAGGCCAGTTCAAGCATGTGCTGGCTGACATCCGGCGGCAGCTCTTCATCCATCAACACCGCAAAGCTTTCCCGGGCAATATGAATGGCGCTCCAGAGGATGTAGGCGGCAATCCCCAATCCGAACCAGGGGTCGACTTGATGCCAGCCAAACCCGGCCAGCACCAGCGCCACCAAAATGCTCCCGTTGAGCAGCAGGTCTGAGCGGTAATGCAGGGAGTCGGCGCTCACGGCGTTGGAACCGGTTGCCTTGATCACCCGATGCTGCAACATCAGCAGGGCCACGGTCAGGGCGAGGGAGAACACAATCACCCCGATGCTGAGCCACGCTGCGCCTACCGGCTCCGGATGTTTCAATCGTTCGATCGCCTGCAAGGCAATCAGCACCGCACTGCCGCCAATAAACAGCGCCTGAGCCATGCCCGCCAATGATTCGGCCTTGCCATGCCCGTAACGATGATCGTCGTCGGCCGGGCGCAAGGCGTAATGCACGGCCAGTAGATTGAGCAGCGAGCTGACGCCATCGAGTGCCGAGTCGGTCAGCCCGGCAAGCATGCTCACCGAACCACTCAGCCACCAGGCGATGGCTTTGGCGACGATCAATATGCACGCGACCGCCACCGAGGCGCGCGTCGCCAGCCGCAGCAGGCGGGCGTGTTCGGTACTGGTGGTCATAAGTGCGGCTTTTCCTTTTTAGTGCACCGATTAAGCGGCGGGTTGCAGGCCGAACATGGCCAGTTGCTGGGCGCTGCCCTTGTGCTGGATCAGGCGTGGATCGTCCAGCGGGAAGCTGCGGCCCAACTCGGTTTCGAGAATAGTCTGCAACTTGTGGTTATCGACCTTGCCGTCGGCACCGATGGCTTCCTTGAGTTTTTCCGGCGCCACCTGAGCAGTCTCGCCGGGGGCGTAGTAAATCGCGCCGGTGGCAAAGTCCACCGCAAAGGCGATCAAGCCGGGGACGATATAGAACAGCAGTCCCACGGCATCCAGCACCGCGATGGCCGGGTCGATCTTGCCATCGATCTGACCGCGACGATCGGGGTAGAAAATCGTGCCGCAGGCAGTTACTTGGGTCAGCAAGGTCGCGATCAGTACACCGCCGATCAAGCGAAAGGGAGCACGCATGTGAAATCTCCTGGGTTATTACAAAACGAAGGGGCGCCTGTATGAATTAGGACCGTGATAAACGCCAAGCAGTTCGCCGTTATACTCGGCCCTCTGTTTGGGAGCCAGCATGATTTCTTTGCCGATTGATGAAGTTTTACCTGCCCTGCGTGAAGCCCTCGCTACACGCCACGAAGCCGTGCTCGAAGCACCGCCCGGCGCCGGTAAAACCACCCGCGTGCCCTTGGCCTTGCTCGATGAGCCGTGGTTGGCCGGGCAGACCATTCTGATGCTCGAACCGCGCCGCTTGGCCGCGCGGGCGGCGGCGGAGCGGTTGGCCAGTGAACTGGGCGAGAAGGTCGGTGAAACCGTTGGCTACCGCATTCGTCTCGACAGCAAAGTCGGCCCCAATACCCGCATCGAAGTGGTCACCGAAGGCATCCTCACCCGGCGCTTGCAGGATGATCCGGCGCTGGAAGGCGTGGGTTTGCTGATCTTTGACGAATTCCACGAGCGCAGTCTCGACGCCGATCTGGCGTTGGCCCTGAGCCTCAATGGCCGCGAGCTGTTTCGCGACGACCAACCGCTGAAAATTCTGTTGATGTCGGCAACGCTGGAAGGCGAACGCCTGGCCGGGTTGCTGGGTGATGCGCCGATCTTGCGCAGTGAAGGTCGCATGTACCCGGTGGCGATGCGCTGGGGCCGGCCGTTTCAGCCCGGTGAATTCATTGAACCAAGAGTGGTGCAGACCATCCTCGACGCGCTGAACGATGAGACCGGTAGCCTGCTGGTGTTCCTGCCGGGGCAGGCGGAGATCCGTCGAGTGCATCAGCAACTCGCCGATGCGCTGGGCGAGGGCACGCCTGTGTTGCTTTGCCCGTTGCACGGTGAACTGGATTTGGCGGCGCAGCGCGCGGCGATTGATCCGGCGCCCGCCGGCAAACGCAAAGTGGTGCTGGCCACCAACATCGCCGAGACCAGCCTGACCATCAACGGTGTGCGCGTGGTGATCGATGCCGGGCTGGCGCGAGTGCCGCGTTTCGATCCGGGCAGCGGCATGGCCCGCCTCGATACTCAGCGTATTTCCAAAGCCAGCGCCACTCAGCGCGCGGGCCGGGCAGGGCGGTTGGAACCGGGCGTGTGTTATCGCCTGTGGTCGCAGGATCAGCACGAGCAACTGGCGGCCTACGCTAGTGCGGAAATTCTCTCGGCGGATCTTGCCGGTCTGGCCTTGCAACTGGGGCGTTGGGGTGTGACGCCGGGTCAGTTGGTTTGGCTGGATGTCCCGCCCGCAGCGGCTTATGCACAGGCTCAGGATCTGCTTGAACGTTTGGGCGCGCTGGAGGGCGAAGCGCTGACCCGTCATGGTCAGACGATGGCCGAACTGCCGGCCCATCCACGGATCGCTCATTTGCTGTTGCGTGGTCAGGCGCTCGGCCTCGCTGACATGGCCTGTGATGTCGCGGCATTGCTCGGTGAGCGGGATATCTTGCGTGGTGCCGGCGCGGATCTGCACAGTCGACTGGTGCTGCTGTCCGGCGAAGAACGAGCCGCTCGTGGTGCTCAGGGCGGCGTTCAACGGGCCCGGCAATTGGCGCGGCAGTATCGCGGTTATCTGCGAGGAAAGGCGTCGGAACCGGTTAGCGATCCCGAGCATCCGCGCTGGCTTGGCGCATTGCTGGCGTTGGCTTATCCCGACCGGGTCGCCCAACAGCGGCGAGCCGGTGGCGCGGAATATCGATTGGCCAACGGTCGCGCAGCGCTGTTCGCCGAAGCGGACAGCTTGATGAAGCAACCGTGGTTGGTGATCGCTGATCTGGGCAGTCGTCAGGGCCAGCGTGAAGAACGGATTTATCTGGCGGCTGATTTCGATCCGGCGCTGTTTGACTCAGTGTTGGCCGAGCAGGTGCGTTGCGTCGATCAACTGGATTGGGATGAGCGCGAAGGCGTGTTGCGCGCCGAGCGTCAGCGCAAGGTCGGTGAATTGATCCTCAGCCGTGAGCCGCTGACCGGGCTCGATGAAAGCGCTCGCAGTCAGGCGCTGGTGAATCTGGTGCGGCGCAAAGGTCTGGAGCTGTTGCCCTGGACGCCAGAGTTGCGTCAGTGGCAGGCACGGGTGGCGCTGTTGCGGCAGCTGGATCTTGGCAGTAAGGGGCAGAGCGAATGGCCGGATGTCAGCGATGCTGCATTGCTCAAAAGCCTCGAACACTGGTTGATGCCGTATCTGGGAAAAGTCTCGCGGCTCAGTCACTTCGCCAATCTGGACCTGTCGAGCATCGTTCACAACCTGCTGCCGTGGCCACTGCCGCAACGGCTGGATGAGCTGGCGCCGCATCATTTAAGCGTGCCGTCGGGTTCATCGATTCGTCTGGATTACAGCGAGCAGCCGCCGATTCTGGCGGTGCGGTTGCAGGAGTTGTTCGGCCTGGCCGAGACGCCACGCATTGCTGGGGGCCGGCAAGTGGTGAAACTGCATCTGCTGTCCCCGGCGCGCCGGCCGGTGCAGGTGACGCAGGACCTGGCGAACTTCTGGCGCAGTACGTATGCCGAGGTGAAGAAGGATTTGAAGGGGCGTTATCCGAAACACTACTGGCCGGATGATCCGCTGGTGGCCGAGGCGACGGCGCGGATCAAACCGCGTAAAAGCTGAAGGTCAAAAGATCGCAGGCTGCGTTCACTAACGCCGCAAATCTAAGGCGCGGCCGGCAACAGAAACCGTGCAATCACCGGCAAGTGATCGGAAATGCGCAACGTATCGTCCTGCCTCACCCTCGCCTCAACCCGTTTGAGGTGCGGGCTGTAAAACAGGTAATCGACGGTCCGGTCCGGGCCGTTCAAGCCCGGGTCATTCGGGTAATGGGTCAGCCATTGCGCCCGGTCGATGCCGCTGGCTTCGTTGTTGTTCGGGATCATCGGGTATTTGTCCCACAGCACATGCAGCGCGCTGTCGGCGGAGTAGGGCGTGCGTTGCTCGGTGGGCAGGCGTCGATACTGGCCCAGCGGCAACAGGTTGAAGTCGCCACCGATCAGCCACGGCGTGCCGCGGCTTTCATACTTGTCGAGGATCTTGGCCACGGCTGTCACCTGGCTTTGCAAGGTTTCGTCGAGTGCGGTGGTGGCGCGGTCCAGATGGGTATTGAACACGGCCATTTGGCCGCCGTTGCTCAATGGCAAGTGAGTGACCAGCAAGGCGTTTTTCGGCTTGAACTGACGGCTGATGAAATTGGCCGGTGCGACCGGTAATTGCAGGCGTTCGGCGTGTTCGATCTGGTAGCGGCTCAGGGTTGCCAATTGTCGGCCAACGCTGCCGTAGATGTGCGGTTCAGGCACGAAGTCGGCTTTCCAGTCGAAGGCCTGTGCGCTGCACGGATACAGGTCGGTGACTCGATCCTGAAGCAGCTTGAGCTGGTTCTGGTAGTCGCTGGCTTTGGCGCCGTCATCGAGTTCCTGCAACAGCACGATGTCCGGTTGCTCGTCGCGAATCACCCGTGCCACTTCGTCGAGGCTGAAGGCCATGTCTTCAGGTGTAGGGCTCTCGTCGTTACCTGCGGCCAAGTCGTTCCAGAACACGTAGCGCTTGCCTGCCAGATACTGGACGTTCCAGGTCATCACCTTCAGTGCCTGGCCGGGCACCAGCGTCGGTGCTTGGGCGTTGCAATTGACCGGCAGGGCTTCCTTGGCCAGGGGGCGCCAGGTGAGGCTGTAGATCAGCAATGCAATCAGGCCAATGACAATCAGCAGGCCCAGCAGGGTGTAGCGCAGTAGACGGGTCATGGCTCGGCTTATAGCGTTACAAAATTGACCCCGAGCATAACCGAGAGCAGCGCCCAAGCCCAAGGGTAGAGCGCTTAGAGCGCTCCGTCAGCTTTCTCGGGCGCATCGGCGATCAGCATGAACAAGCGGAACACCACCACGCTGGTGAACAGTTGCAGAAAGCTGTGGGCGCTGTCGATCAGCAGCGAGATCACCGGGTTCTGTGGATCAGGGTAAACCGCCAGCGTCGCCCCCTTGAGTACCCACAGCGGGGCCATCACGCACAGAATGCACACCAGAATGCGCAGGAAATTCCCACGGGTCAGGCGCAGGCTTTCCTTCATCGCCGCCAGCGGTGCCAGGCCGCGCAGCACCAGCAGGTATTCGCCGAACGCCAGTGTCACCATCAGCCAGATCCCCGGCAGGAAATACAGCGACAGGCCGAGCAGGATCAGCAGTGTATTGAGGGCGGTCAGTAGGGCGAAACGCGGCCACAGGGTCGCGGAGGTCGCCAGCAAGTCGCGGGTGCGCGGCGATTCGCCACGGCTGCGGGCATCGAGAAACAGGATCAGTGCGGCGGTGTACAGCGGATACACCAGCAGGCCGACCAATACACTGATGCCGGGGAAACTGTCCGGCTCGGTGGAGTGGTCGACCACTTGTTGCAGCAGCGCCTCGAAAATCACCAGCGGCAGGCACAGCTGCACGATCTGGCGCAGATTGCGCTTGAAGAAATACAGAGAGTCACGCAGTACGTCGAACGGATTCATCAGTCGGTATCGCAGGTTGAAAGCAGTGCCTCACTTTAACCGATGAAACCCTTTGGGGCGCAAACGTAAACGTTCGGTAAAGGTCATTGAAACATCCTGTATCAGCCCCATTACTGGTGAGCACCTTATCCACCGTGGATGAGGGCGACGATATTCCCGGCAATCTATGAGGTCGCCATGAACAGCGAAGAACAAACCCTGATCGATGGACTGTTTTCCCGGCTGCAACAGGCCGAAACGGATTCAGCCCCCCGCGACGCCCAGGCCGAAGCGCGGATCAAGGAACACCTGACTCGCCAGCCAGCGGCGGGCTATTTCATGACCCAGGCGATTCTGGTGCAAGAGGCAGCCATCAAGAGCCTCGACGAACAGAACAAGCAACTCACCCAACAAGTCCAGCAATTGCAGGCTGAACTGCAATCGGCCAAGGCGCAGACGGCGGCTCCGGCGCCGAGCGGCGGTGGCTTTTTGTCGAGCATCTTCGGTGGTGGCTCCCGTGATCCACAACCTGCGCCGACTCAAAGTGCCGCCCCGTCGAATACTGGCGGCTGGCGTGAACCGGCGCGGCCATCGTTCAACGCCCAGCCGCCACAGCAAAACTTCGGTGCGGCACCGCAGCAGAACTATGCACCGCAACAACAAGCTCCGGCGGCCGGCAGCAGTTTCCTCGGCGGTGCGTTGAAAACGGCAGCGGGTGTGGCCGGTGGCGTGATGTTGGCGCAGGGCATCAGCAGCCTGTTCCAGCACAATCAACAGCCGGAAGTGGTTGAAGTCATCAAGGAAGAACCGGCTCAGGTCAACGATCAGAGCGACAGCGGTAATGGCTGGGGCGACGATCAGCGTGTGGCTGACAATTCCAGCGATCAAGGCGGATTTGCCGACGCCGACTATAGCGATGACAGCTCATCGTTCTTCGGTGGCGACGACGATTCCTTCATCTGATACACCATTCGTCTGGGGCGCGATGGCGCCCCGGGCCGATTATTCGCGGAACAATCCTTCGGGCTGGCATACTGGGCAACTTTTCGGGCCCGGTGCCTGATCCTGTCCGCGCTTCGGCACGCCAAAGAGGATGTACGGTGAAAAAAATCGCAGTGTTCGCCGATGTCCAGAACCTCTATTACACCGTGCGACAGGCTTATGGTTGCCATTTCAACTACGCCGCGCTGTGGGCTGACGTCAGTAAAGAAGGGCAGATCGTCGAGGCCTATGCCTATGCGATCGATCGTGGCGACAGCAAGCAGCAGCAGTTTCAGCAGATCCTGCGCAATCTCGGCTTCATCGTGAAGCTCAAGCCCTACATCCAGCGCAGCGACGGCTCGGCCAAAGGCGACTGGGACGTGGGCATCACCCTCGACATCATGGACGCCGCCGACCATGTCGACGAAGTGGTGCTGGCCTCCGGCGACGGAGATTTCGACATGCTGCTGGAACGCATCATCAGCAAGCACGGCGTGCAAGCGGTGGCCTATGGCGTACCCGGTCTCACGGCCAATTCGCTGATCCGCGCCGCCAGCCGTTATGTGCCGATCGAAGGCGCGTTGCTGCTCAAGAATTGATTTTTACGGAGTTGAAACAGGTTTGGAACGCATAGCAGTCATCGACTTTGAAACCACCGGGCTCTCCCCGAGCAGCAGCTGCCGGGCCACGGAAATTGCCGTGGTGATTCTTGAACAGGGGCGCATTGTCGAGCGTTACCAAAGCCTGATGAATGCCGGCGTGCGAGTGCCGGCCTTCATTGAGCAACTCACCGGCATCAGCAACGCCATGCTGCGCACCGCGCCCTCGGCCGAGCAGGTGATGAACGAGGTCAATGAATTCGTTGGCATCACGCCGCTGCTGGCGCATAACGCTGCGTTCGACCAGAAGTTCTGGGACTTTGAGCTTGGGCGAATCAAACGCACACGCTTGCAGAACTTTGCCTGCTCACTGTTACTCGCCCGTCGCCTGATGCCCGCCGCACCGGACCACAAACTCGGCACCCTCACCACCTTCGCCAGCCTGCCCAATACCGGCAAGGCTCACCGGGCCATGGCCGATGCCGAAATGGCGGCCAACCTGACGGCGCACTTGGCTGAAGAGTTGCGGCGCAAGCATGGGTTGCGGGAGTTGTCCCATGATCTGCTGGTCAGTTTGCAGAAAGTGCCGGCGGCGAAGATTAATGAGCATCTCAAGCGGCATCGCGGGTTCTGAGTCGCACCTAACCCCTGTGGGAGCGGGCTTGTCCGCGATGAGGGCGTCACATTCAACATCGTTGTTGACTGACAGTCCGCTATCGCGGGCAAGCCCGCTCCCACAGGGACCTTGGCACATCACGCTTTGCCATTCCCTTCCAACTGCCCCAACGGCACCCGCTTCTCGATGGCGCTGGACAGCACGATCGAGGTCTTGCTGAACCCGAACGTGGCGATCCGGTTGATCAACTCTTCCAGCTCCGGCATCGAACCCACCGCCGCTTGCATGATCACGCACGGGTCGCCGGTGACGCGATGGCATTCAGTGAGTTGTGGGATTTTGATCAGTTCGTCGTAGGTTTTCTGATTGCCGTGCTGGTTCAGGCGCAGTTCGATGACGCACTGGATCGGCAGGCCTAGTTTGGCCATGTCGACTTTCGCCTGGTAGCCGGTGATCACCCCGCAGGCCTCAAGTTTGGCCACGCGCTCGGCCACCGCCGGAGCGGACAGGTTTACCTTGCGCGCCAGTTCGGCGTAGGACGCACGACCGTTTTCCAACAGGGCGCCGAGGAGCATGCGGTCGTATTTGTCCATCATGGCATTCCTGAAAAAAGACTGACTTTCGAAAGCACGGTTTATAGCGCTGAACTCCGTGTTTTGAAAAGTGTACCGGCGCTATAAACAGGTTTTGTAACTTATTTTCCGCCGCTGGCCTTTCTAGAATAGCTGCTCTCTTTATCTTGTTCTCGAGCTGCCCATGCCTGGCATACGCCGTTTTTCCTTACCGCTGATCGCTGCTTTTTTCGCGCTGTATGTGATTTGGGGATCGACCTATCTGGTGATTCGCATCGGCGTGCAGTACTGGCCGCCGTTGTTGCTCGCTGGTATCCGCTTCGTGATCGCCGGGACGTTGATGTACGCGTTCTTGCGTTGGCGCGGGGCTCCTGCACCGACGTGGGCGCAATGGAAAGCGGCGGGGATCATCGGGATTTTGCTGCTGACCTTCGGTAACGGTGCGGTGAGCGTCGCCGAGCATACGGGCGTGGCCTCCGGCGTTGCGGCGTTGGCGGTGGCGACGGTGCCGCTATTTACTTTGCTGTGTGGATATTTCTGGGGCGCGCGTAATACCCGTCTCGAATGGGCCGGGATTGTGCTCGGGCTGATCGGTATCGCCATGCTCAATCTCGGTTCCAATCTGCAATCGAGCCCGTTGGGTGCGGCATTGCTGGTGTTCGCGGCAGCGTCCTGGGCTTTCGGTTCGGTGTGGAGCAAACACTTGCCGTTGCCTCAGGGCGCGATGGCGAGTGCCGTGGAAATGCTGGTGGGCGGTGTGGTGTTGTTGATCGGCAGCGCGGTAAGTGGCGAGCATCTGGAGAGCATGCCACCGATCGAAGGCTGGGCGGCGCTGGCGTACCTGACTGTCTTCGGTTCGATCATCGCCTTCAACGCCTACATGTATCTGCTGAAACACGTGCGTCCGGCGGCGGCCACCAGTTATGCCTACGTCAACCCGGCGGTGGCGGTGTTGCTGGGCATCGTGTTTGTTGGCGAGACCATTGGTATCGAAGAAGCGCTGGCCATGACAGTGATCATCAGTGCAGTGGTGTTGATCGGGTTGCCGCAGTGGCGCCGAGGTGCGGATCGGCCTGCGGTAGTTGTGCCGACAGAATCCCGAGCGAATTAGGGTAAACTGCGCGCCATTGCATCTTGTTTTGCACACTTGTATTGAACAACCCGCGCTGAATTTTCCTACGGTACTCCCATGACTTTCGCCACCCTTGGCCTGATCGAACCCTTGCTGCGCGCTCTCGAGACGCTCGGCTACCAGACCCCTACGCCGGTGCAGACACAAGCGATTCCGGCGGTGCTGGCCGGTCGTGACCTGATGGCAGCAGCCCAGACCGGCACCGGCAAGACCGCCGGTTTCGCCTTGCCACTGCTGCAATTGCTGGCCATGGAAGGGCCGAAAGTCAGCGCCAACTCCGTGCGCGCATTGATCCTGGTGCCGACCCGCGAACTGGCCGAGCAGGTTCACGAAAGCGTGCGTCAGTACGCCGAGAACCTGCCGTTGAGCACGTATGCGGTGTACGGCGGTGTCAGCATCAACCCGCAAATGATGAAGCTGCGCAAAGGCGTCGACCTGTTGGTGGCGACTCCGGGCCGCTTGCTCGACCTGTTCCGCCAGAACGCGCTCAAGTTCAACCAGTTGCAAACCCTGGTGCTGGACGAAGCCGATCGCATGCTTGATCTGGGTTTTTCCGAAGAACTGGGGAATATCTATAAAGCGCTGCCGAAGAAACGTCAGACGCTGTTGTTCTCCGCGACCTTCTCCGACGCCATCCGCACGCTGGCCGGGCAAATGCTCAACGACCCGCTGAGCATCGAAGTCAGCCCGCGCAACGTGGCTGCCAACACCGTCAAGCAATGGGTGGTGACGGTAGACAAGAAGCGCAAGTCGGAGCTGTTCGTTCACTTGATGCGCAAGGGCAAGTGGAAGCAGGTGCTGGTGTTCGCCAAGACCCGTAATGGCGTAGACGCGTTGGTGGAAAAGCTCCAGGGCCTGGGCATCAATGCCGACGGTATCCACGGCGACAAACCTCAGGCGACCCGTCAGCGGGCGCTGGATCGTTTCAAGGCCAGCGAAGTGCAGATTCTTGTGGCCACCGACGTGGCTGCCCGTGGTCTGGATATCGAAGATTTGCCATTGGTGGTCAATTTCGACCTGCCGATCGTGGCAGAGGACTACATCCACCGCATCGGTCGTACCGGTCGTGCGGGCGCAACCGGGCAGGCTATTTCGCTGGTGTGCGCCGATGAAGTGAATCAGCTGTCAGCCATCGAGATGTTGACCCGTCAGACGTTGACTCGTCAGATGGAGCAGGATTTCGAGCCTGAGCACCGCGTGCCGGATACCGATGCCAGCGGTCAGGTGGTCAAGAAGCCGAAAAAACCGAAGAAGCCCAAGACCTCCAGTGGCGGCAAGCGCAACCTGGGTAAATGGGTCGAGAGCGGGGATGCTTCGGCGCCGGAGCCTTCGATCAAGCCTGTGCGTAAAGTGCCGGTGTTCAATACCGGGCCGCGTAAGCGTAAGCCTTGATTAAACGCTGCGCCGGTTAGACCGTCATCGCGGGCAAGCCCGCTCCCACAGGGATCTTCAGTGAACACAGCATTTGTGTAAAACAGAGATCAAATGTGGGAGCGGGCTTGCCCGCGATGGGCGCGACACGGTCTTCAGCACTTGCGCTTCAACCACTCCACCATCCCCAACCCAGCCGCTCGCCCACTGGCGAAACACGCGGTCAGCAGATAGCCGCCGGTCGGCGCTTCCCAATCGAGCATTTCCCCCGCGCAGAACACGCCGGGCAGTTGCTTGAGCATCAACCGTTCATCCAACGACTCGAACATCACGCCCCCGGCGCTGCTGATGGCCTCGTCCAATGGCCGGTTTTTTACCAACGTCAGTGGCAATGCCTTGATCGCCTTGGCCAGCAATGCCGGATCGGTAAAGTAATTGGCCGGTGTCAGCTCTCGCAGCAACGCCGCTTTCACGCCATCAAGGCCCAGCTGACTGTGCAGGTGTTTGGACATGGAACGGGAGCCGCGAGGTTTACTCAGCGCAGATTGAATTTTATCCACAGGCTTGCCCGGCAACAGGTCGAGGTGAACAGTTGCCGAACCATGTTGATTGATCGCTTCACGGATCGGTGCCGACAGGGCGTAGATCAAACTGCCTTCAATCCCCGTGGCAGTGATCACACACTCCCCGAGTCGTGGCACGTCGTCATTAAGGCCAATGGCGATGTTTTTCAGCGGGCTGCCGGCGAATTTGCTGACCATCAATTCGCTCCAGGCCTGCACTTCGAAACCGCAATTGCTCGGTTGCAACGGCGCCAGTTCTACACCGCGCTGTTCCAGCGCCAGCATCCAGGCACCGTCCGAACCGAGACGCGACCAACTACCGCCGCCGAGGGCCAACAGGGTCGCGTCGGGTTGAACGGTTTTTTCGCCTTCGGGGCTGTCGACGCGCAAGTCGCCGTTGTGATCCCAGCCGAGCCAGCGATGACGGGTGTGGATAACTACACCCGCATCGCGCAGGCGTTTGAGCCAGGCGCGCAACAGGGGCGCGGCTTTCATGTCTGTGGGAAACACCCGGCCGGAGCTGCCGACGAAGGTTTCGATGCCCAGGTCATGAATCCATTGGCACAAGGCGTTGGCACCGAAGGACCGTAACAGCGGCGCAATCTGCGGTGCCCGTTCGGCATAGCGCGAGAGAAACGCCGGGTAGGCCTCGGAGTGGGTGATGTTCATGCCGCCGACCCCGGCGAGGAGGAACTTTCGCCCCACTGAAGGCATGCCGTCGTACAGGTCGACCTTGATCCCGGCCTGGCTCAGCACTTCAGCCGCCATCAAACCGGCGGGGCCGCCGCCAATGATGGCGACTTGAGGGGGGAGGGAAGTGGAGGGCTGGGTCATGGTGAGAGCTGCGGTTTGGCGGGATAGCCGCGCATTCTAGCAGTACACGATAACTGTGGGAGCGGGCTTGCCCGCGATAGCGGACTGTCAGGCAACAACGATGTTGAATGTGCCGGCTTCATCGCGGGCAAGCCCCCACACAGGGAACATTGGTGTGTTCAAGGGCTGATCAAAAAACAACCACTCCGTTGCACGCTATAGGCAGCATGGCCTGCAGACCCTTTCACTCAGGTTATCCACAGGCGGTTCCACAGGCATTGTGGGTAAAGACTCACACATCAATGACAACCTGATGACTGCCAGACCCGTTGGGCGCTGTGATGGAGAATTCCATGGCGGCGTGCCAGGGCCTTGCGGTCTTTGCTGTAGCCGCCGCCGATCACGCCGACCACCGGAATATCCCGGCCCAGGCAATGGCGCATCACGCTTTCATCGCGAGCGGCAACGCCTTCGTCTGTCAGCTTCAGATAACCCAGGGCGTCATCCTTATGCACATCGACGCCGGCGTCGTACAGCACCAGATCCGGTTGGTAGAGCGGCAGCAAATAGTTGAGTGCGTCGTCCACCACCTTCAGGTAATCGGCATCGCCCATGCCCATCGGCAATGGAATGTCCCAGTCACTTTCGGCTTTGCGTGCAGGAAAATTCTTTTCGCAGTGCAGGGAAACGGTCACTGCCTCCGGGGTGTTGTGCAGAATCCGTGCAGTCCCGTCGCCCTGATGCACATCGCAGTCGAAGATCAGCACCCGATTCACCCGGCCACTTTCCAGCAGGTAATGGCTGATCACCGCCAGGTCATTGAAGATGCAGAAGCCGGCGGGATGATCGTAGTGCGCGTGGTGCGTGCCGCCGGCCAGGTGACAAGCCAAGCCATGCTCCAGCGCCTGTTCGGCCGCCAACAGAGAACCGCCGACCGCTCGCACCGTGCGCCGGGCCAGTGCTTCGCTCCAGGGTAGGCCGAGGCGTCGCTGGTCTTCGCGGGACAATTCACCGTCCATGTAGCGTTCGATATACGCAGGGTCATGGGCGAGGGCGAGAATCTCTGGCGGGCATAGATCCGGACGCAGCAGATCGGTGTCGCGGGTCAGGCCACTGTCCACCAAGTGATCGCGCAGCAGGCGAAACTTGTCCATGGGGAAGCGGTGATCCGCCGGGAACTCGGGACTGTAGTCTTCGTGGTAGATCAATGGCAGGGGCATGGCTGATTTATACAGGAAGGCATGTAGGAATGAGTGAAGGATCCTACCAGCGATGTAGACTTGCGGGATGGGAAAGGGGGACGAGATGGAGCCGATACTGGAACTCGAAAGCGCACGACTGTTGTTGCGGCAGTGGCGTGATGAGGATTTGCCGGCGTTTGCGGCGATGTGCGCCGATCCACAGGTGATGCGTTATTTTCCGGCGCCCTTGAGTCGGCTGGAAAGTGCCTCGCTGATCGGGCGGGTTCGCGGGCACTTTGCCGAGCATGGTTTCGGCCTCTGGGCGCTGGAGCGCAAGGACACCGGCGCGTTCATCGGGTTTACCGGGCTCGGTGTGGTCGGCTTCAACGCGCCCTTCACGCCGGCCATCGAAATCGGCTGGCGCCTGGCGCGCGAGCACTGGGGGCTGGGTTATGCCAGCGAAGCGGCGTGGACCGCTCTGCGCTGCGGGTTCGACCGATTGGCGCTGCAAGAGGTCGTCGCATTCACCACCAAGACCAATCTGCCATCCGAGAAAGTCATGCAAGCGATCGGCATGCACCATGCCCCCGCCGATGACTTCGAGCACCCGCGGCTTGCAGCCGATCATCCGCTGCGCCCGCATGTGTTGTACCGCATCACCCGTGAGCAATGGCTGCAAACCTTGCATGGATAAGCAGGCGCGGACGTTTACAATGGCCCTCATGTTGAACCGGGCCATAAACTGAATCGACCGCCGCAGCCAAGACTGCGCGGCATTGCGTTGTGTGAGGAGAGTCTGAATGAGCCAAGTGTTGGAAGATCTGGTAGACCTGCTGACCCTGGAACCGATTGAAGAAAACCTGTTCCGTGGCCGCAGCCAGGACCTGGGGTTTCGTCAGTTGTTCGGCGGCCAGGTACTCGGCCAGTCCCTGTCGGCGGCCAGTCAGACAGTTGAGCCGGCGCGCCATGTGCATTCGATGCACGGTTATTTCCTGCGCCCGGGCGATGCCAAATTGCCGGTGGTGTATCAGGTCGATCGGGTGCGCGATGGCGGCAGTTTCAGTACGCGCCGGGTGACGGCGATCCAGAAGGGCAATCCGATTTTCACCTGCAGCGCCTCGTTCCAGTACGACGAAGAAGGCTTTCAGCATCAGACTGAGATGCCGCAAGTGGTCGGCCCGGAAAACCTGCCGTCGGAGCTGGAACTCACCCAGCGGCAAGCGCACCTGATCCCTGAGCACATGCGCGAAAAGCTGCTGTGCCCGAAACCGATCGAAGTCCGGCCGGTGACCGAAAAAGACCCCTACAACCCGCAGCCTGCCGATCCCGTCAAATACGTCTGGTTCCGCGCCGACGGTGCCTTGGCTGACACCCCGGCGCTGCACAAATACCTGCTGGCCTACGCGTCGGACTTCGGTCTGCTGACCACCTCGATGCTGCCCCACGGCAAATCGGTCTGGCAGAAAGACATGCAGGTCGCCAGCCTTGATCACGCCTTGTGGTTCCATGCCGACCTGCGCGCCGATGACTGGTTGCTGTACGCCATGGACAGCCCATGGGCCGGCAATTCGCGCGGATTCTCTCGCGGCAGCGTGTTCAACCGTGCCGGGCAACTGGTGGCTTCGGTCACTCAGGAAGGCCTGATTCGCCATCGCAAGGATTGGGCATGAGCCTGGCCGAGGTGCGGCACTGGGTGTTCGACATGGACGGCACCCTGACGGTGGCGGTGCATGACTTCGCGGCGATTCGCGTGGCGTTGGCGATTCCCGCCGAAGACGACATCCTCACCCACCTTGCGGCGTTGCCGGCTGATGAAGCGGCGGCCAAACACGCGTGGCTGCTGGAGCACGAGCGGGATCTGGCGTTGGGTTCGAAGCCGGCGCCGGGCGCGGTGGAACTGGTGCGTGAGTTGGCCGGACGCGGTTATCGTCTGGGCATTCTCACGCGCAATGCTCGCGAACTGGCGCATGTCACGCTGGAGGCGATTGGCCTGGCTGACTGCTTTGCGGTGGAGGATGTACTGGGCCGTGATGAAGCACCGCCCAAGCCGCATCCTGGCGGTTTGCTGAAACTGGCCGAAGCCTGGAAAGTGCCGGCGAGCGAAATGGTGATGGTTGGTGATTACCGCTTTGATCTGGATTGCGGGCGGGCGGCGGGGACGCGGACGGTGCTGGTGAATCTGCCGGATAATCCGTGGCCGGAATTGACTGATTGGCATGCTGCCGATTGCTTGGCGTTGCGGCAGATGCTGTCGGCTTGAGAGATGGGTCGTCTGGTTAACCGCTATCGCGGGCAAGCCCGCTCCCACAAGGATGGTGCATAACCCTGTGGGAGCGGGCTTGCCCGCGATGGCGTCAGATCAGACACCACAAAAACTCACTGGCCAAACAACGCCTTCTGCCCCTCGGGCGACGTAAACATCCCATCCTCATTGTGGCCAACCCCGGGCACTTCGATCAGTTGCTGGCTCAACCCTTGAGAATGGCGCCGCTTCAGATAATTGAAATAGTGGCGCCCACGAATCAGTCGAGACGCACCCTGGGCTTTGGCCTCACAACTCTTATCCAGCGCCGGATGATTCGGGTCGATGTCCTGCTGCCCGAGTAAATAAACGATGTCACGTTTGACGTAGTTTTCTTCGAGTTGCGCAGGTGTTTGCCCATTGGCATAGGCGGGCAGATCCGTCAGCCCATATTTCCAGCGATTGAAATTCGGGCACCCAGCGTGACTGAACGCCACCGGTCGTTGCTCATTGAAGTAGGCATACGACGAAGAGTTGGCGATCACATAGCGCACTTTCACGCCCTCCGCCTCGAGGGCTGGCTGAGGGTGGCCCAGTAGGGCATAACGCTGAACCACCTGAGCGCCGCCGGAGTGACCGGCGATGACGATTTGCTTCACGTCCGGAAACTGTCGTCGATCACCCAGTCGAGCGATGATTTCGTCGAGCGCGGCATAGGAGCTCAGCGTAAACGGCGCGGTGGATAAGCCGCCGGCCATCCAGTCATTGCCTTGCCAGCGTAAAACACTGTCAGACACCTGATGGCTCGCAATGTCGGTTTCGTTGAGAAACTGCGGGGCGAGCACCAACGTGTTCGCGCTTTGCCCCGCCTGCTCGGCGGCGTGTTCGGCGCTTTGGCGGTAGGTTTCGGCATTGCGTAATCGACCATGGACCATGATCAGCACGCGTTCGATTTTCGCCGGCGTCGGGCCAATGCTCACCGCAATTTCCCCGGCGCTCAACAGCAAGCGCCCGGAGCTGATCGCCTTGACGCCCTGCTCGGCAGCCTGGGTGCTTGCGCAGGTGATTAACAGAGTCAGCAGCCACTTACGCATCACAGATTCTTCGCGGCAAAGGTATCGCACTGGCCAACCTGGCCTTGTGCGAATCCGGCCTTGAACCAGCGCACTCGCTGGGCCGAAGTGCCGTGAGTGAAGGAGTCCGGCACCACGCGGCCCTGACCTTGCTGTTGCAAGCGGTCGTCGCCGATGGCGTTGGCGGCGTTCAAGGCTTCTTCGATGTCACCGGGCTCCAGCCAGTTCAGACGTTTTTGCGCATGGTTGGCCCAGACCCCGGCCAGGCAATCGGCCTGCAGTTCCTGACGCACCAGCAAACCATTGTCGCCTTCCATCTGCCGGCCCTGCTGGCGAGCGGCCTGAATTTTCGCTGAAACGCCGAGCAAGGTCTGCACGTGGTGTCCGACCTCGTGAGCGATCACGTAGGCTTGGGCGAAGTCGCCCGCGGCGGAAAAGCGTTGGGACATCTCCTGAAAGAAACTCGTATCGAGATAGACCTTCTGGTCAGCCGGGCAATAGAAGGGACCGGTTGCCGAAGACGCCAGGCCGCAGGCCGAGTTGACGCGGTTGCTGAACAGCACCAGGGTCGGGTCTTTATATTGCCGATCGGCCTGCTGGAAAATCTGGCGCCAGGTGTCTTCGGTATCGCCGAGGATCGAGCGCACGAACTCGGCCCCTTCATCATTGGCCGGTGGCGCCTTGCGGGTTTGGGTGGGGGCCGGGGCCGATTGCTCGCTCATCTGCCCGGTCAGTTGGCCGAGAATCTGCATCGGGTCCTGGCCGGTGATCCAGCCGATCCCGACGATCAACAGGATCGCCGTCAGGCTCAGGCCCTTGCCTCCACCGAAACGCATCCCACCGCCCCCACCACCGACATCATCACCACGGGCATCGACCACGTTGTCGCTGCGTCGGCCTTTTTTCCAAAGCATGGGGGATCCTCTTTTTTACCTGATGAAGGCGCATGGTGATGAGTGTTGCCGGTGAGTAGGTATGGCGCCAGTCCGGTCGTCTGACAGCCCTTGGCGACAGGGGTTCTCCTAAGTGGCGACATTAGCGGTTTCATGGACGGACGGGCACTGCAGAGCGGTCAAGACAACTGCAGGACAGGTTCCAGATTTTGCTTCCTTCGAGTTGTCTTTTAGAATCAGTCAAATTTCGTTTGGAACCTCCCATGGCAGGCAGTCAGATCGAACGTGTTTTCAGCGTGCTGGAAAGCCTTACCGGTGAACCCCAAGGTTTACCGATGCAGACGCTGGCCGAGCAACTGGACATCCCCAAGAGCGCGACCCACCGTCTACTCGCCGAACTGATTCGTTTGGGGTATGTGCGGCAGAACCCGGAAAACCTGCGCTATCACTTATCGACCAAACTGGTCGCCATGGGCTTTCGCTACTTGTCCGGCAGTGGTGCGGATATTGTGCAGCCGGTGCTGGATCGGCTGGCCCGGGAGACCGGCGAGCTGGTGCGTCTGGGGGTGATCGAAGGCGAGCGTCAGACCTGGATCGCCAAATCCCAGGGAGCCCGTTCCGGCCTGCGTTACGACCCGGACATGGGGCGCGATGCGCCGCTGTTCTATACCGCTTCCGGGCATGCGTGGCTGGCCTGCATGAGCGATGCCGAAGCGTTGTCGCTGGTTGAGCGCCAGGCGGTCGAGAAGCCCGAGGGCCTGGGGCCCAATGCGCCACGCTCCAACATCGAACTGCTGGAGCGGCTGCGCCTGGCGCGCGAGCAGGGCTATGCCTGGGTCGAGGAAAGTTCGGCGGTAGGCACGTCGGCGATTGCTGCCGTTATCCGTCATCCATTACAGGGGCGAGTGATCGGCGTGCTCAGCATTGCCGGACCGAGCGCGCGGATGCCGGGCGCGCGACTGCATGAACTGGCACCGACGTTGTTGGCGTTCGCCCAAGAGCTTTCGGCAGCGAGTCAGGCGTCGGAACTCTTTAGCTGATAGCGCTTGCACCCATTGAGTTGGAAGTAATTAAAAACCGTGCGCTGTTCGCACACTTTCAGCCGTTGCGACTATCAGAATCTGGAACCGGGTTCTAAATTATTGGAATTGTCCCGCCAGAAGAGAACCTCGCCTTGACGTCGCCTATCAGCACCCCACTCTCCGGCGTCAATCATCCTTTCAAAGGCATCCTGCTGGTGGTGGTCGCGACCTTTCTGTTTTCCAGCCATGACGCCTTGTCGAAATACCTCAGCGGGTTCTATCCGGTCGTCATGGTGGTCTGGGCTCGCTATGTGATTCACACCTTGTTGATGGCCGGGATTTTTCTGCCGCAATCCGGGTTGCGTGTCCTGCGCACCAAGCGGCCTTTGCTGCAGTTGATGCGGGCGTTGTGCTTATTGGGAACCAGCCTGCTGTTTACCTGTGCGCTGTTGTTCATTCCGTTGGCCGAAGCCACGGCGGTGAATTTTCTTGCACCGGTATTGGTGACGGCATTGTCGGTGCCACTGCTCGGCGAGCAGGTGACGCGCGGCCAATGGCTGGCGGTCATTTGCGGGTTCATCGGGGTGTTGATCATCGTCCATCCCGGCGGCGAGCTGTTCACGCCTGCGGTGCTGCTGCCGTTCTGCTCGGCGCTGTTTTTCTGCTTCTATCAGCTGCTCACCCGCAAGCTCAGCGAAATCGACAGCCCGACCACCAGTAACTTTTTCGCCGGGCTTTGTAATACGTTGGTGATGAGTGCGCTGGTGCCGTTCTTCTGGCAGGTCCCAAGCCTGGGTCATGGGGTTTTAATGGTGGCGCTGGGGGCGTGCGGGATGACGGCGCATCTGTTTCTGACTCAGGCTTTCCGTCACGCCGCGCCCGCGTTGTTGGCGCCGTTCGGCTATTGCCAGATTGTATTTGCCGGTTTGCTGGGCTGGTTGCTGTTTTCTCACACGCCGACCCTGACCACGGTGGTCGGGATCGCGGTGATTTGCTGCAGCGGGTTGGCGGCAGCCTGGCAACAGAGTCGTCGACAAGAGGAGGGAGGCAGGTCTGGAATCAGACCTGCCGGAGGAAGGGAGTTTACTCGGTGACGGTAGGAATCTTGCGCGGTGCCATGAAGTACATCCAGATCAGCGCGATGAAGTACATCGCCGGAATCATGGTGAACAGCACGGTGTAGTTGTTGTTGGTGATTGTCAGAATGTGGCCGACCAACTGAGTCATGAACATCCCGCCAATTGCCGCGCACATCCCGCCGAAGCCGAACACCGTACTCATCATGTGCTTGGGCGTGTAGTCCATTACCAGGCTCCAGATGTTCGCGGTCCAGGCCTGGTGAGCACCGATGGCCAGGGAGATGGCAAACACCGCGAGCCACAGACTGCTCGAGCCGGCGGCCATGACCACGCCGATGATGCAGCAGGCGAACAGGAACATGGACATCAGTCGCGCCTTGATCGGGTTGACCCCGCGACCGATCAGGAACGAGGACAGGATGCCGCCGCCGACACTGCCGAAGTCAGCCGTGAGGTAGATGATGATCAGCGGGATACCCATTTGGGTCACGTTGATCCCCAGGTTGTATTGCTGATTGAGGAACGGCGGCAGCCAGTACAGGTAGAACCAGAACACCGGCGCGGTGATCGAGTAGGCGAGGGCGAAGGCCCAGGTGCCACGCATGCGCAGGATTCGTGAGAACGGTACGCGGGATTGTTCCGGCTCGGCTTCCTTCTGGATGTAGTCCAGTTCCGATTGTTTGACGCTCGGGTGATCTTCCGGGTTGAAGTACTTCAGACCCCAGAACAGCAACCAGATGCCGCCCAGTGCCGCCATGCACAGGAACGCGGCTTGCCAGCCCCAGGCGTGGAGGATCAGTGGCAGCAGCATGGGCGTGAACATCGCACCGACGTTGGTCCCGGCGTTGAAGATGCCGGTGGCCACGGCACGCTCGCCGGCGGGGAACCACAACCGGGTGGTTTTCACGCAGGCGGGGTAATTCGCCGCTTCAGTCAAACCGAGAATGAACCGGCAGACCATGAAGCCCACCGCCGAAGTGGCCAGGCCGTGAGCGCCGGTGGCCAGGCTCCAGAGCAGCACCGCGCAGAAGAACACGCGTTTGACGCCGACCCGGTCGATCAACCGGCCCTGCAGCACAAAGCCGATGGCGTAGCCGACCTGAAACCAGAAGTTGATGTTGGCGTAATCCATCGCCGTCCAGCTCATTTCCTTGGCCAGAATCGGCTGCATGACGCCCAGGGCGGCGCGGTCGATGTAGTTCAGGGTGGTGGCGAAAAACACCAGCGCCAGCATCCCCCAACGGGTTTTGCCGACGGCCATGGCGCCGCGAATTTTGTCGCCGATGCCGCCAGTGGCGACGCTTTGGGCCGAGGCCACGCGAGAGCTTTGAGAAGGAAACATGTGTGTGCCATCCGTTCAATGACTGACAAGCGAGGCTTGTCGGGACTTCAAGGGCGCGTGATCAATCAACGGCGCCAGGCGCGGGTGTGATTGATCGGCTGAGGTGTTTTCGTCGGACTGACGACAACGGGTTATTCAGCGAGCGGCACGGTTCGGCCGAGAGGGCACAAAGTTCGGATGGACGCCAGGCACGGCGTGAGGGCGGTGGAGCAAGCAAACAAGGCGTTGAATGAGTGCATGAGCGTGTACCCGTTTTTTGAAATTTTTATGTGGTGTTCAGGGTCTTTGGTAACCGAGTCCATGGGTCGTGACCGGACTCAATGTGGTGTCGATGTTGCGCAGTGGACGAAAAATCGTCAATTCGCCAACTGCCATTTTGTTCGATAATCGCCCGCAAAACTAACCGGGTAGTACACTTTGAATTGCTGTGTGGATTCGTCAAGCCAATAATTTGCCCAACAAGAATGTCCCCACCACCGGGAGTCGACACATGCAGCGTTCCATTGCCACCGTTTCCTTGAGCGGCACCCTGCCGGAAAAACTTGAAGCCATTGCCGCCGCCGGTTTTGACGGAGTGGAAATTTTCGAGAACGACCTTCTCTACTACGACGGCAGCCCGCGGGAAATCAGGCAGATGTGCGCCGATCTCGGGATCGCGATTACGCTGTTTCAACCCTTTCGTGATTTCGAAGGTTGCCGCCGCGATCGCCTGCCGCGCAATCTGGAGCGGGCCGAGCGCAAGTTCGATTTGATGCAGGAACTGGGCACCGACCTGGTGCTGGTGTGCAGCAACGCCTCGGCCGACTCCATCGGTGATGAGCAGATTCTGGTCGACGACTTGCGTCTGCTAGCCGAACGGGCCGGCGCTCGAGGCCTGCGGATCGGTTATGAAGCCTTGGCCTGGGGCCGGCACGTGAACACCTGGCAGCAGGTGTGGGACATCGTTCGCCAGGCCGATCATCCGAACCTCGGCGTGTTGCTGGACAGTTTTCATACGCTGTCGCTCAAGGGCGACCCGAGTGCCATCGCCGAGATTCCCGGCGACAAAATCTTCTTCGTGCAAATGGCCGACGCGCCTATCCTGGCCATGGATGTGCTGGAGTGGAGCCGACACTTCCGCTGCTTCCCGGGCCAGGGCGAATTCGATCTGCCGGGGTTCCTCGCACCCATCATCAAAAGTGGCTACACCGGGCCGCTGTCCCTGGAGATCTTCAACGACGGTTTCCGCGCCGCGCCACCCCGGGCCAACGCCGCCGACGGCTTGCGTTCGTTGCTGTACCTGGAAGAGAAAACCCGCCAGCGTCTGGAACAGGAAGCCACGCCCCCGGCCATTCGCGACATTCTGTTCGACACCCCCAGCGCCAGCGAATACAACGGCATCGAGTTTCTTGAATTCGCAGTGGACGAAAGCCTCGGTGCCAAGTTGTCTCATTGGCTGGAGCGACTGGGTTTCGTCAAGGCCGGGCAACACCGTTCCAAGAGTGTCAGCCTGTTGCGTCAGGGCGATATCAACCTGATCCTCAACTCCGAACCTTATTCCTTCGCCCATAGTTTTTTCGAGGCGCACGGCCCATCACTGTGCGCCACCGCCGTGCGGGTCAAGGACAGCGCCAGTGCGCTGGCCCGCGCCGTTGCCTACAAAGGCCAGCCCTATCGCGGACTGGTAGGCCCCAATGAGCTTGAGCTGGCAGCGGTGCGTGCGCCGGATGGCAGCCTGATTTACCTGGTGGACCAAAACGCCGACGTTTACGGCACCGACTTCAATCTGCAACCGATGGCCGTCGCCAGAGGTGGCCTCAAGCGTATCGACCACATGGCGATGGCACTGCCGGCCGACAGCCTCGACAGTTGGGTGCTGTTCTATAAAAGCCTGCTGGATTTCGAAGCCGACGATGAAGTGGTACTGCCCGACCCGTATGGTTTGGTGAAGAGCCGCGCATTGCGCAGCCGCTGCAGTTCGATCCGCCTGCCGCTGAACATTTCCGAGAACCGCAACACCGCCATCTCACACGCACTGTCGAGTTATCGCGGTTCTGGCGTGCATCACATCGCTTTCGATTGCGACGACATCTTTGCCGAAGTCAGTCGCGCCAAGGAGGCGGGCGTGCCGCTGCTGGATATCCCGCTCAACTATTACGATGACCTCGCCGCGCGGTTCGATTTCGACGATGAGTTCCTCAGCGAGCTGGCCTATTTCAACGTGCTTTACGACCGCGATGCTCAGGGCGGCGAGCTGTTTCATGTGTACACCGAACCGTTCGAAGGGCGGTTCTTCTTTGAAATCATCCAGCGCAAAAATGGCTATGCGGGTTACGGCGCGGCCAATGTGGCAGTGCGACTGGCGGCCATGGCTAAATCGCGAAGTGGTGGCGTACGTCAGGCAAAGTTGTAGGAAAATCGTAAACACGGGTACAAAACCGCTGCTTCGCGGCTTCCTTCACCGCGCGCAGCGCCCCATAATCGCCTGCTTGTGCAGTGATGGCCGTGAGCCCGCAATGACAATAATTTCAGAACTCTCCGTAGCGCCCGAAAAGCCAATAGCCGAGCCTCGCAAGAGTCGCAAGAACAACCCGGAAAAAACCCGCGAGAACATCCTTCAAGAGGCCATTGTCGAGTTCGTTCAGCAGGGGCTGTCCGGTGCGCGCGTCGATGCGATCGCCGAGCGCATCCACACCTCCAAACGCATGATCTATTACTACTTCGGCAGTAAGGAGCAGCTCTACGTCGAGGTACTGGAGAAACTCTACGGGGATATCCGCAGCACCGAAAACCGTTTGCACCTGGCCGAACTGGCGCCGGTGGAAGCGATTCGGCGGTTGGTGGAATTCACCTTCGATCACCATGATCGCAATGTCGATTTCGTGCGCATCGTCTGCATCGAGAACATTCACAACGCCGAGTATGTGAAGCGCTCCGATGCGATCAAGGCAATGAACAACACCATCCTCGATTCACTGGGCGAGATCTTGCGACGCGGGGCTGCAGAGGGAATATTCCGCACCGGTCTCGATCCGCTGGATGTGCATCTGCTGATCAGCTCGTTTTGCTTCTATCGCGTGTCGAACCGTCATACCTTCAGTGAGATCTTTCAGATCGACCTGCCGGATGAAAGCATCAAGCAGCGTCATCGGGAGATGATTTGCGAGTCGGTTTTGCGGTATCTGCAGGCCTGATCTGTGGCGAGGGGGCTCGCCCCCGTTGGGCTGCGAAGCAGCCCTCAGATCTTTTAAACCTCAACCATTCATGCTCTGAAAATGCGCCAGCATCCGCTGGGCATCCGGCACCACGCCGCTGAATAACTCAAACGCCTTCACCGCCTGAAACACCGCCATGTTGCCGCCATCCAGGGTTCGGCAACCCAGCGCGCGGGCGTGGCGCAGCAGTTCGGTTTCCAGCGGGAAGTAAACGATCTCCGCGACCCACAACTGCGCTCGAAGCAACTCCACCGGCACGGGTGTACCCGGCAGTTTTTTCATACCCATCGGCGTGGTATTCACCAGACCGTCAGCCTGGCCCAACGTGCCTGGCAAATCATGCCCGGCCACGGCGCGGCCGAAACCAAAATGCTGATTGAGGTTGTTCGCCAGCGACTGAGCGCGACTTTGATCCACATCGAAAATGCTCAGCAGCTGTACACCTTCGCTCAATAGCGCGTGGGCCACTGCCGCGCCTGCGCCACCGGCGCCCATTTGTACTACGCGTTCAAGGGCAACGCCCTGCAAGCCACGGCGAAAGCCTTCGGCAAAACCCAGGCAATCGGTGTTGTGGCCGATGCGTTTACCGTCCTTCAGCACCACCGTATTCACTGCGCCGATACCGCGGGCTTCCGGCGACAATTCGTCAAGCAACGGGATGATTGTCTGCTTGCACGGGAAGGTGATGTTCAGCCCGGTGAAATTCATCCGTTCGGCAGCCATCAGCAGGTCGGGCAGGGCGCTGCTGTCGAGTTTCAATTGATCCAGATCGATCAACCGATACAGGTAACGCAAACCCTGCGCATCGCCTTCATGCTCGTGCAGCGCGGGGGTGCGGGAAGCCTGAATGCCGGCGCCGATCAGCCCGGCCAATACCACGGTGTTCTGTGTCATGACGCTTAACCTTTCAAACGTTGGCTGAAATGCTCCAGCGCCAAACGATAGCCGTGGCTGCCGAAACCGCACATCACCGCCGTGGCGATGGACGAGACAAAGGAGTGATGCCGGAAGGGTTCGCGGGCATGGACGTTGGACAGATGCACTTCGATCACCGGCAGTTCGCTGGCGACCAGGGCATCGCGAATGGCGACCGAGGTGTGAGTCCAGGCGGCAGGGTTGATGACGATCCCGGCGCAACGACCACGGGCGGCGTGGATCCAGTCGAGCAGTTCGCCTTCATGGTTGGTCTGGCGAAACTCCACTGTCAGGCCGAACTCTTCGGCAGTACGACCGCACAGTGCGGAAATGTCCGCCAGGGTTTCGTGGCCATAAGTCGCCGGTTCACGGGTGCCCAGCAGGTTCAGGTTCGGGCCGTTGAGCACCAGAACGATAGGGGACATCGGGTCTCTCCACATATTATTTTTGGCATTGGCCGAGGGTTTCAGCCTGTGAGGAGAAATTGTACTAACTGGTTAATAAGGTCAATTGAAGAGGGCGTCAGGCCTGGATTATTTGTGCGGTGATCGGACAGATACAAAAAGATCGCAGCCTTCGGCAGCGCCTACAGATGCGATCTTTTCAGCGCGGCAGACGCTCAACCAGAAAATCGATAAAGGCTCTTAACCGCAACGGCACATGGCGGCTTTGCGGGTACAGCAGAGTGAAGGGGCGGGAGCATCCGCTATAGGGCTTGAGCACTTCCACCAGCGAACCGTCCGCCAGTTCGTTTTCGACGATGAAGCGATAGGTTTGAAAGATCCCGGCGCCGCTTTTTGCCAGCGTCACGCCGCCCAATACGTCATCGGAGCAGCAGTAATTGCCCTCGGCCAACATCTCCCGCGGCGCGCCGTTGTCGTTGAACAGCCAGGCAATCCGTCGCCCACTGCTGGGCAGTTCGTACTGAATGCATTCGTGCTGAGCCAAGTCATCCAGGGTCTTTGGGGTGCCGGCGCGATTCAGGTAATCAGGGCTGGCAATCATCACCAGCGCGGCGTCCTCCAACGGCCGGGCAATCAGCCCGGAGTCGGGAATGGCCCGCACACGGATTGCCATGTCATAGCCTTCGCCGACGAAATCGATGTTGCGATTGCTGATATGCGCCTCGACTTTCACGGCAGGAAAGAGAGCCCGAAACGCAGGCAGCAACGGCAGGATTCGATGATGGGCATAGGTCGTGGGAATGCTGATGCGCAAGGTGCCGGAGGGTTCTTGCTGCTGCCCCATCACCTCGCGCTGAGCCTCGACCAGTTGTGCGAGAGCCTCACGACACTCCTCGAAATAACGCCGGCCACTGTCAGTCAGCTTGACGCTGCGGGTGGTGCGCGCAAACAGCCGTACGCCCAAACGTTCCTCCATACGCGACACCGAGCGGCTGACGGCGGCCGGGGTCACGCCCGCCACCAGGGCCGCGGCAGTAAAGCTGCCGGCTTCGGCGGCCAGGCAAAACAGTTCGATGCTGCCTAATTGAAGATCGTCGAAATGTCGCTGCATGATTGATTACACCAGGAATCAAATGAAGTGTCTGAACTTGTATTTATCAAATAAGAGCGCACAAATACAGCGCCGGATTCTGCACCGGCCAGGTGTTGGCAATGAAAGGATTGCTTACTCTTTTTTGCCTTGATCGGCAGCGCCCGATCAGCTTGGAACGCTAGGCTCAATCGTGGCCGGTTGATCAATCGATCAGTGCCAGTTATCGGATTCTTCAAGGAATGGCGAATCTTCGAACTCTATAACCTAACGGATGGGTTAGCATGAACGTATGCCGCTACAAAGGGTTTTCACTGGTGGTCATGTTGCGTGATGAACACTGTCCGCCGCACGTTCACGTCGACGCAGGCACATGGAGTGCGCGCTTCAGGTTCAGCTTCTGGCACAACGGTGTCGAGCTCTGGGATGTCGTCCCTCAATCACATCGACCTCCTTTGGCTGTGCTGGAGGGATTGCGCCAGACACTCAGGCAACCTGCCCATTTACGGCGAGCCCGTGGCATCTGGTGGAGCAAATTGCAGACGGCTTGCCTCGACAATCAGTTATGGGATTGGCAGGGCAATGAAGTGGTCGTGATGAAGAGGATTGCCAGCACGACTTACATGATTGGTTCGGCTCGCTATGAGCCGGAGAGCAACAAGACCCTGCTGGCCTTGATGGGAGCACCCGAGGGCGTGGAGATCGAATTATGAAAACTATAAGCGCAAAAATGCAGGTCGAGCACCCAGTGACCGAAGGCGCCCTGGACGAAGCGATCGAGAGTGGTGAGGCGCGTCGTCGTGCCGGATTGAATGCGACGACGGTGATCTTTCTTGATCCGTGTCTCGCCGTCGGCTTCGAGGATGGCAGCGGTGTGTTGTTGCCAGTAAAAAACTATCCGGAGTTCGATGGTTTTGAGACCGAGGATTTCGCCGGGCTGAAAGTCGGTTTCGCCGGAGCCGCGCTTTGTCATGAAGACAAGGAATTGCAGGTGTCCATCGCCGGTTTGATTTCGGCGAGTAAACCCCTTATGGATATGGCCGCCTCGGTGATCGCCTCGCGCAATGGTCGTCAGAGCAGCGCGGCGAAGGCCGAGGCTGCGCGGGCTAACGGCAAGAAGGGCGGTCGCCCGCGCAAGGTCGATGTGGCGCGTTGATCGCCCACAAAAAAGCCGTCCAGTGGACGGCTGATTTGTATATGAAGGCTGCAATCAACGACGGGTCAACAACACCCCGGATTCCATGTGATGGGTCCACGGAAACTGGTCGAACATCGCGCATTGGGTAATGCGGTGAGTGTCGTGCAGTTGGGCGATGTTGGCCGCCAGGGTTTGCGGGTTGCAGGAAATGTAGAGGATGTTGTCGAAGCGTCGGGTCAGTTCGCACGTGTCCGGGTCCATGCCGGCGCGTGGCGGATCGACGAACACGCTACCGAACTCGTAGCTCTTGAGGTCGATGCCATGCAGGCGCCGGAACGGGCGAACTTCGTTCAGGGCTTCGGTCAGCTCTTCGGCAGACAGACGCACCAGCGTGACATTACCCACCGCGTTTTCGCTCAGGTTGCTGAGTGCCGCGTTGACCGAGGTCTTGCTGATTTCGGTGGCCAGCACTTTGCGCACGCGGGTAGCGAACGGCAGGGTGAAGTTGCCGTTGCCGCAATACAGCTCCAGCAGATCATCCTGGCGATCACCGAGAGCGTTATACGCCCAGTTGAGCATCTTCTGGTTCACCGTGCCGTTGGGTTGGGTGAACGCGCCTTCCGGCTGGCGATAGCTGAAGGTGCGGCCGCCAACTTCGAGCTTCTCGACCACGTAATCGTGACCGATCACTTCGCGCTTGCCCTTCGAGCGACCGATGATGCTGACGTTCAGGTCGGCTGCCAGTTTCGATGCGGCCGTGTGCCAGTGCTCGTCCAGCGGGCGGTGATAGCACAGGGTGATCATCGCATCGCCAGCCAGGGTGGTGAGGAACTCCACCTGAAACAGCTTGTGGCTCAGGGCCGCACTCGCTTGCCAGGCCGCCTTGAGTTGCGGCATCAATTGGTTGATGCGCAGGCTGGCAATCGGGAACTCTTCGATCAGGATCGGCGTGCGTTTGTCTTCCTGGGAAAACATTGCGTAATGGCGCTCGCCGGCTTCGCGCCACAGGCGGAACTCGGCACGCAGTCGGAAGTTTTTCAGCGGCGAATCAAACACCGCAGGTTCCGGTGCATCGAACGGGGCCAGCAGATCACGCAGGCGCGTGACCTTTTCTTCGAGCTGAACGGCGTAAGCCTGGGAATCAAAAGTCATGCGTTGAACCAACCCAACTTGATCACGAACAGAATCGACAGAATCACCAGCGCCGAATTCAACTCACGGCCGCGACCGGACAGCAACTTGATGGCTGTCCAGGAGATGAAGCCGAAGGCGATACCGTTGGCAATGGAATAAGTGAATGGCATGGCCAGGGCGGTGACCACGACCGGTGCGGCGACAGTGATGTCGTCCCAGTCTATTTCCGCAAGGCCGGATGTCATCAGTACGGCGACGAACAGCAACGCAGGCGCGGTGGCGAAGGCTGGAACGCTGGCCGCCAATGGCGAGAAGAACAGCGCCAGCAGGAACAGAATCGCGACCACGATGGCAGTCAGACCGGTGCGGCCACCGGCACTCACGCCGGCTGCGGATTCGATGTAGCTGGTGGTGGTCGAGGTGCCCAGCAACGAACCGGCCATGGCCGCGGTGCTGTCGGCGATCAGGGCGCGGCCCATTTTCGGCATGTGGCCGTCCTTGCCCATCAGGCCGGCGCGCTTGGCGACGCCGATCAGGGTGCCGGAGTTGTCGAACAGGTCAACGAACAGGAAGGCGAAAATCACGCTGACCAGGCCGATGTCCAGCGCGCCCATGATGTCCAGTTGCAGGAAGGTCGGTGCCAGCGACGGCGGCATCGACATCACGCCGCCGAACGGGGTGAAGCCCACCAGGATGGAGACGATGGTCACCGCCAGAATGCCAATCAGCACCGCTCCACGAACTTTCAGGGCCTCCAGGGCAACGATCAGGGCAAAACCGAGTGTCGCGAGGATCGGCGCCGGTTGCTTCAGGTCGCCGAGGCCGACCATGGTCGCCGGATTGCTGACGACAATGCCGGCGTTGTGCAGGGCGATCAGTGCCAGGAACAGGCCGATACCGGCGGCAATCGCCGAGCGCAGCGCCAATGGGATGCTGTTGATGATCCATTCACGGATGCGGAAGATCGACAGCAGAAAAAACATTACCGCCGAGAGGAACACCGCGCCCAGCGCCACTTGCCAGGTGTGGCCCATGTGCAGGACCACGGTGTAGGTGAAGAAGGCGTTCAGTCCCATGCCCGGTGCGAGGGCGATCGGGTAGTTGGCGATCAGGCCCATGGTCGCCGAGCCGATGGCGGCTGCCAGACAGGTGGCGACGAACACCGCGCCCTTGTCCATGCCGGTCTCGCCGAGGATGCTCGGATTGACGAACAGAATGTAGGCCATGGCCAAGAAGGTCGTGACGCCCGCCAGAATCTCGGTCCGCACGTTGGTGTTGTGTGCCTTGAGTTGAAACAGCCTTTCCAGCATGTCTGCTCCCCGTGGCGCGCCCGGCGCCGTGAATGTATCGACCTCAACAGCAAAGCACAGACCGCTGCAGGCGCCTGGGTATTTTCTGTGGGTCGGAAAAAGCCGCGCATCATACCAGCAGCGTGGGGCTATGGCTGCTTATGGCTGCGATCGTCGCCGATGTTTTGCACAAAAGGGAACTGCGCCATACTGCGCGCTGTTTTTTGGGGGAGGGAGGGGGTAGATATGTATTGCATTAATAAGCGTGTGGTTGCGGCATTTGGGGTGCTGCTTACCTGTTTCATCGGAGCGCAAACAGCCTCTGCGGCCATGGCTCAACCGTTGAGCCAGGTGAAGGTGCTCAAGGTCGAATCGCCATCCTGTGGATTTGAAAGTATTGCGGACGGTCAGGATCAGACGCGCTGCGACCACAGTGGCCCGAACATCAAGGTCTACGTGCTGGAGGTCGGCTACGGTCGCGAGCCTCATGTTGCGCTGGACGGTTTCAAAGTGGACGGCACCCGAACCCCTGTCTGTGCTTTTGATACCGGCAACCTGACCGAGTGCTCCGCCGGGAAAAAAACCGTCGGCTATCTGTACATCTTCAACCTGGCAGGCAAGCAGGACGGCACCTTCACGTTCAGCAACACCTCGATCAACGCGCCGGGCAATACGCTGTCGACGCAGCTTTACATCAAGTAATGGCTGGCCTTGAACAAGGGTCAGGAAAGCTGACTACGCTTTAAAGATCATCCTGTGGACCGCACCCATGACCTTTAGAGCCCTGATTACCCTCGCCGAGGGCATCGACGATCTGCAAACCGTGACCCTGATTGATGTGCTGCGCCGCGCCAAGGTTGAAGTGGTGGTGGCCAGCATCGAGTCGCGACGCATGCTCACCTGCGCTCGCGGCACCCGCTTGACCGCCGATGCGATGTTGGTGGATTTGCTCGCCCAACCCTTCGACCTGATCGTTCTGCCTGGCGGTGCGGTAGGAGCGCAGCATTTGGCGGCCCACCAACCCCTGCAACAACTGATCAAGGACCAGGCCGCAGCCGGGCGTCTGTTCGCCGGTATTGCCGAATCTCCGGCACTGGCGCTGCAAACCTTTGGCGTTTTGCGTCAGCGACGCATGACTTGCTTGCCCACTGTCAGCAATCAACTGTCGGGCTGTAACTTCATCGATCAACCGGTGGTGGTCGATGGCAATTGCATCACCGCTCAGGGTTCAGGCGCCGCGTTGGCGTTTGCGCTGACGCTGGTGGAGCACCTCTGTGGCAAAGCCATGCGGTCAACGGTGGCGGGGGAGTTGCAGGTTTAGAGTGCCCTGGACAACACGTCAGACCCTGACCTCTTCCACCGGCACATGCATACGGTCGCGGTTGGCCAGGGTCGGGAACAGTTTGATCCAGGCCCCGGTCACCATCAGCGTGCCGATGCCGCCCATCACCACTGCCGGCACCGTGCCGAACCAGTGGGCCGTCAGGCCGGACTCGAACTCGCCGAGCTGATTCGAAGCGCCGATGAACAAGCCATTCACAGCGCTGACCCGGCCGCGCATTTCGTCGGGGGTTTCCAGTTGCACGAATGAGGCACGGATTACCATGCTGATCATGTCCGCTGCACCCAAGACCACCAGCACGGCGAGAGAAAACCAGAACGAAGTCGACAGGCCGAAAGCGATGGTCGCTACGCCGAATACACCCACGGCGGTGAACATGACCCGCCCGACGTTTCGCTCCACGGCAAATCGCGCGAGAAACAGCGACATCAGCAGCGCACCGACTGCAGGGGCTGAACGCAGCAGGCCCAGACCCCACGGGCCGGTCAGCAGAATATCTTTGGCGAACACCGGCAGCAGCGCGGTCGCGCCACCCAGCAGGACGGCAAACAGGTCCAGGGAAATCGCCCCGAGAATGTCTGGGCGACTGCGAATGAAGCGGATGCCCGCCAGCAGCGAATCCAGGGTGGCCTTGCCCTTGTTCAGCGGTGTCTGCCGGGCCGGGAGGTTGAGCATCAGCGCACAGGCGATGAGGTAGAGGATCACCGTCGGGCCATACACCCAGACGCTGCCGAAGGCGTAGAGCAAACCGCCCAGTGCCGGGGCGACGATGGTCGCTGATTGTTGTGCAGATTGCGCAGCGGCAACCGCGCGGGGGAACAACGCGCTGGGCACGATGCTCGGCAGCAATGCCTGAGTTGTCGGCATTTCGAAGGAGCGGGCGGCACCGAGCAGGAACGCGAGGATGAAGATCATCTCCCGGGTGACATGGTCGGTCGCGCTGCCAATGGCCAGCGACAGGGCAATCAGCGCTTGCAGGGACTGACAAATCGCCGCGACCTTGCGCCGGTCATAGCGGTCCGCGACATGCCCGGTGTGCAGCATGAACAATACCCGCGGAGCAAACTCCACCAAACCTACCAAGCCCAGATCGAGCACGTTGCCAGTCAGTTGATACAGATTCCAGCCGATTGCCACAGTCAACATCTGAAAACCGCTGGCGGTAAACACCCGAGCCAGCCAGAACGCGATGAACGGGCGGTGATGACGTAACAGCAGGGGCGCTTGGTTGGGCATCTGAAGGCAGGTCTTGAGCGAGGGAAGGGCGAGATTATCACCAACCTGTAACCGGAAGTTGCGAGCGCGGAAAATTTAGTTAGCTAGACACCGATCTACGCAGCCCTTAAATCCCCTGTGGCGAGGGGCAAGCCCCCTCGCCACAGTTAGCCAGCCACCCAAAAGATGTATTGCAGCCCATGACAAAACCCGTGAGGCAACCTGTCACGCGGCAAAAGACCACACCGTCCATCGGCAAAAATGCGACTACTCTTTCAGCGTTGCTTGATCCAGATCAAGACCCTTCGTGGAAATGATCCGGCGGCCAGATGGCCAGATTCCCTACGTTGTGATGATGGTAGAAAAAGAACGAATTCAAATTCGACACACTCCATAACCGTGGGGGCAGTGGGTGCAGGCCGCAAGCCTTCAGCCGGTATTACCTGACAGAGGAAAACTTATGTTCGGTTTGGAGGCACTTGATCTCGCCCGGATTCAGTTCGCATTCACCATTTCGTTTCACATCCTGTTCCCGGCCATCACCATTGGCCTGGCGAGTTACCTGGCAGTGCTCGAAGGCCTGTGGCTGAAGACGCACAACGACACTTACCGCGATCTGTACCATTTCTGGTCGAAGATATTTGCCGTCAACTTCGGCATGGGCGTGGTGTCCGGTTTGGTCATGGCCTATCAGTTTGGCACCAACTGGAGCCGTTTCTCGGATTTCGCCGGTTCCGTGACCGGGCCGTTGCTGACCTATGAAGTACTCACCGCCTTCTTTCTCGAAGCCGGTTTCCTCGGTGTCATGCTGTTCGGCTGGAACAAGGTCGGGCGCAAGTTGCACTTCTTCGCTACCGTCATGGTGGCCATCGGCACGCTCATTTCGACCTTCTGGATTCTGGCCTCCAACAGCTGGATGCAGACCCCGCAAGGCTACGAGATCGTCAACGGCCAGGTCATTCCGGTGGACTGGCTGGCGATTATCTTCAACCCGTCGTTCCCCTACCGCCTGATGCACATGGCCACGGCGGCATTCGTTGCGACCGCCTTCTTCGTCGGTTCGTCGGCGGCCTGGCACTTGCTGCGCGGCAAGGACAACCCGGCGATCCGCACCATGCTCTCGATGGCGATGTGGATGGCGCTGATCGTTGCCCCGATTCAGGCCGTTATCGGTGACTTCCACGGCCTCAATACCCTCAAGCATCAGCCGGCGAAAATCGCTGCGATCGAAGGCCACTGGGAAAACCACGGTGATGAACCGACCCCGCTGATCCTGTTCGGCTGGCCGGACATGAAAGCCGAAAAAACCAAATTCGCCGTCGAGATCCCGTACCTGGGCAGCCTGATCCTGACCCATTCCCTGGACAAACAGGTGCCGGCGCTCAAGGAGTTCCCGCCTGAAGACCGGCCGAATTCGACCATCGTTTTCTGGTCGTTCCGGGTCATGGTTGGTCTGGGCATGCTGATGATCTTCACCGGTTTGTGGAGCCTGTGGCTGCGCAAAAGCGACAAGCTGTACACCTCGCGGCCATTCCTGTACCTGGCGTTGTGGATGGGCCCATCCGGCCTGATCGCAATCCTCGCCGGCTGGTTCACCACTGAGATCGGCCGTCAGCCGTGGGTGGTCTACGGCTTGATGCGCACGGCAGACGCGTCCTCCGGGCACAGCTTCGTGCAGATGAGCATCACCTTGATCATGTTCGTTGTGGTGTATTTCGCGCTGTTCGGCGCCGGTCTTGGCTACATGATGCGTCTGGTGCGCAAAGGTCCGAAGATCGACGAAGGCAAGGAAACCAACGAAGGGGGCCCTGGCCAGAAACGCACACCGGCTCGTCCGCTGTCTGCAGCCGATGACGATGGCACCGAAGCTGATAACAGCCCCAGCCTGACCAAGGAGATTTGAATCATGGGTATTGATCTTCCGCTGATCTGGGCCGTGATCATCATCTTCGGCATCATGATGTATGTGGTCATGGACGGTTTCGACCTGGGGATCGGGATTCTTTTCCCGTTCATCAAGGGCAAGAGCGATCGTGACGTCATGATGAACACCGTCGCCCCGGTCTGGGACGGCAACGAAACCTGGTTGGTATTGGGCGGCGCGGCATTGTTCGGCGCTTTCCCGCTGGCCTATTCGGTGGTGCTCTCGGCGCTGTACCTGCCGCTGATTTTTATGCTGATCGGGCTGATTTTTCGCGGTGTGGCCTTTGAGTTCCGCTTCAAGGCCAAGGACGACAAGCGTCATCTCTGGGACAAGGCATTCATTGGTGGCTCGATCGCCGCAACGTTCTTCCAGGGCGTGGCGTTGGGTGCGTTCATCGATGGGCTACCGGTAGTCAATCGTCAGTTTGCCGGCGGTTCACTTGACTGGTTGACCCCGTTCACGATGTTCTGCGGTGCGGCGCTGGTGGTGGCTTATGCACTGCTCGGTTGCACTTGGCTGATCATGAAAACCGAAGGCAAGTTGCAGAAGCAGATGCATGACCTGGCGCGGCCTTTGGCCTTCGTGTTGTTGGCGGTGATTGGCATCGTCAGTATCTGGACGCCATTGGCCCACGCCGAGATCGCTGCACGCTGGTTCACCCTGCCGAACCTGTTCTGGTTCTTGCCGGTGCCGATTCTGGTGCTGGTGACCCTGTACGGTCTGATTCGGGCGGTGGCTCGCAATGCGCATTACACGCCATTCCTGCTGACCCTGGTGCTGATTTTCCTCGGCTACAGCGGCCTGGGTATCAGCCTGTGGCCGAACATCGTGCCTCCGTCGATTTCGATCTGGGACGCTGCCGCACCGCCGCAAAGCCAGGGCTTCATGCTGGTGGGCACGCTGTTCATCATCCCGTTCATCCTGGGTTACACCTTCTGGAGCTACTACGTGTTCCGCGGCAAGGTCACCCACGAAGATGGTTATCACTAGCCTATGGCGCAGAGGAGAAAGCGATGATGGCTGGCAAACCTGATTTGCAGGAAATCGAAGCAGCCGAGAAAAAGCCGCTCTGGCAGCGACTCGGCTGGCTGGCGATGATCTGGACCGGCAGCGTGGTGGCACTGTTCATTGTGGCCTCGCTGATGCGCATGTTCATGAATGCCGCCGGTTTGAGCACCCACTGAAATTCCCATCCCGTTGCCTTGCAGCACGGATTTATAGCCCTCCTGGTGGAGGGTTTTTTTTCGCTTTATTTACGTGCTTTGAGGATGACGAACTTGGGGGTGGCCGCGACTTGCTCAACGCCGCGGAACAACCGCGCCAGCTTGCTGTGATAACCCAGGTGACGATTGCCGACGATGTACAGCGCGCCGCCCACCACCAAGGATTCACGCGCTTGCTGGAACATCCGCCAGGCCAGGAAGTCGCCGACCACTTGCTGTTGGTGAAACGGCGGATTGCACAGCACCACGTCCAGGGATTGCGGTTCCTGTTCCGCCAAACCATCGCCGGCCCGCACAATCACGTCGCGATCGCCCAGCGCCGCGCGCCAGTTTTCAGCGGCCGATTGCACGGCCATGAACGACTCATCCACCAAGGTGTAGTGGGCCTCAGGGTTTTGCAGGGCACTGGCAATTGCCAGCACGCCGTTGCCACACCCCAGATCGGCAACTCGTGCTGCGCCGAGGTTCTTCGGCAAGTGCGGCAAGAAGGCCCGCGTGCCGATATCCAGCCCTTCGCGGCAGAACACATTGGCGTGATTGAGCAGTTCGATCGCAGGCGTGTCGAGTCGATAGCGGGTCGGGTAAGGGGAGACAGCAGGAGCTTTGGCTTCGGCTGTGGCGATCAGCAACCGAGCCTTCTTCACCGCCAGCGAGGCTTGCACCGGGCCGATGTAACGATCCAGCAGATCGCCCGCAGCGCGCGGCAAATGCTTCACCATGGCGGCCGCAATCACTTGAGCGCCGGGAGCCAGCTGCCCCTGTAGCCGGATCAGTTGCTCTTCCAGCAAGGCCAGGGTTTTCGGTACCCGGATCAGTACCCGGTCAAACGGACCGACGAACGCTTCGCTGGCCGGCACCCTCGGCACCGCATCAAACGCCTGGCCGTTGCGTATCAGGTTTTTTTCCAGTCCCTGAAAGGCCAGAAACGAATCGCCGCTGCTGGTCACCCGAACCTTGCCCACCAGGCTGGCGGCCAAAGCACCGAAGCTGTCGTTGAGCACCAGCACACGAGTATCGGCTGCCGGCTGTTGCGCGGCCAGATGAGTGAGCAGGTATTCGTCTGCGGCATCAAATGCTTGCAACGGTTCATTCTGCTGTTCTGGCTGGCGGATCAGATCGAGTTGAGCGAAGGGGGTTTCGAGCAGAGGCATGAGGCGGGGGAGCTCTGGTAGTCAACGGAGGATAATCAGCGAGTGGCCCGCCGCTCAGGGGCTTATAGCGGGCGAACCATCCGAATGGACTGCGTCGTGGAATTTCACACGGCATCACTCAGGATGGATAGCAGATGGTACGTTTTTTTCGCTTGGATTACTCGCGGGGATTAGCGGATTCAAACAGATTCAGATGACGCCCACTTTCGCGGCTCTGATCACTGCCGCAATTTTGTTGTTCACGCCGAATTTGCGGATAGCGCCCCGTATGTGGAACTGTACCGTGCTTTCACTCAGACTGAGGATGATCGCAATCTCGCCTGCAGTCTTGCCGTCGGCTGAATATTTCAACACCTCGACTTCTCGGGATGATAAATGCACTGTGCCCGGTTTTGAGGGCGCAGGCAGTTCTTTCGCGACAAGCCCGTGCAGGTGACGGCTAATGAATATCGCATAGCCCAGATTTTTATACAGATCATGCGTCGTAATCGGACAGTGGCTTCTGGCCAGGCTCAGCATGCTGCAAAGCCCGTTCTCATCATGAACGGATTGGGACCAGCCATAGCGCAATCCTTGCTGTTTTTGTGCTTGCCACAGCGTCGGTGTCTTGAAAAAGACCTTTTCATGCCAAAGAATCGGCAATTCGGAATGATTGCAATGGGCTAGTATCGGATCGATTTCACTGAAGTGCTCTTGTTCATATTTCGAGTTCCATTCGGTGGGATAGTTATTCAGATTGATCGGATGGCGATGTATCCCCCTTGTTTGGGATGTTATTGAAAATGCACAGAAATTAAAGCCAAGGTTTTTAACGAGATTGAGAGACATCTCGTACGCGGTCTCTATTTTCTGAGCGTAAGAAAGCTGCGTTAACTGTGATTCCTTCCACACTTTCATTTGGTAACTCCATTGCGGACTTACTTGCGTTGGTGCTGATTGGATCCAAGATCCGGCACGCCACGAGTGTAGGAGATTTCCTACTTGCATGCTGGATTTTTTTGCTCTTGAAAATGCTTGCAACTGCATAACCGGTTCTTAGGTCTGTTACTGGCGGAGAAACAGAATCAACGGCTGATCGTGTTTGTACTATTTAGTGAACGGAGCAAAAGCCATTACAAATCACCGGTGTTTATGCCGCCTGCTTTGCGGGACACTGGCGTTATCTGTTGAATGGAGCAACCCATGACTGCCAGTGCAGAGAAATTCACGCGCCAGACGCTACTTGACGTCCAGCCGTTGACTTCAAACCTGTTCACCCTGCGAACTACCAGGGATTCGGGCTTTCGTTTTCGCGCAGGGCAATTCGCCCGGCTGGGCGTGACCAAGGCGGACGGCAGTACGGTGTGGCGGGCTTATTCCATGGTCTCGTCCCCCTATGACGAGTTCCTGGAGTTCTTCTCCATTGTCGTTCCGGGAGGCGAGTTCACCAGTGAGCTGAGTCGGCTGGAAGTTGGCGATACTCTGCTGGTCGACCGGCAGGCCTTTGGTTATCTGACGCTGGATCGCTTCGTCGATGGCCGTGACCTCTGGTTGTTATCCACAGGCACGGGCCTGGCGCCGTTTCTGTCGATCCTGCAGGACTTCGAGGTTTGGGAAAAATTCGAGCGCATCCTCCTGGTTTACAGCGTGCGCGAAGCGCGGGAGCTGGCGTATCAGGAGCTGATTGCGGGGTTGGCGCAGCGTGATTATCTGGCCGAGTACGCACACAAGCTGCAATTCATCGCCACCGTTACCCGCGAGCAGCATTCGGGTGCCTTGAATGGGCGGATCACGACGCTCCTGGAAAGTGGCGAGCTGGAGCGGACGGCTGGTGTAGCGCTGACAGCCGAGCATTCGCGGGTGATGCTCTGCGGTAATCCACAGATGATTGATGACACGCGCAAGTTGCTCAAACAACGACACATGCAGTTGAGCCTCAGTCGCCGCCCTGGCCAAGTAGCGGTGGAAAACTACTGGTAAACAAAACGGCGCCCCGAAGGCGCCGTTTGTGCGGGCAATCAGTCATCAGGGCTGATTGTTCTGGGCCTTGAGCAGATCGCGAATCTCTTCCAGCAGCTCTTCTTCCTTGGTCGGAACCGGCGGCAGGGTTGGCGCAACGGCCTCTTCGCGTTTCAGACGGTTGATGGCCTTGACGCCCATGAAGATCGCGAAGGCGACAATGATGAAGTCGATCAGGCTCTGGATGAACTTACCGTAGGCCAGCACCACCGCCGGGACATCACCGTTGGCGGACTTGAGCGTAATGGCCAGGTCACTGAAGTCGACCCCACCGATCAGCAAGCCGATTGGCGGCATCACCACGTCGCCGACAAACGACGAAACGATTTTGCCGAAGGCGGCGCCGATGATGATACCCACGGCCATGTCGACCACATTACCTTTGACCGCGAAGGCCTTGAACTCACTTATCACGCCCATAGGTTATTTCCTTGTTACAGATGAGGTTGGTGAACGCAGTGTAAATCAGCAAAACGTCCCTTGCTTGAAACGCCTTCTTACAATGCCCGTGTCTATCGACACATCTTCTGGTAATTAGTTTACAAAATGCCACCACTCGCGCGCGATTACCCGCTCTAGACCGGGCTTTCCAGAACCTTTTCGCTATCGCCCCGGTGCGGGATTTCTATTTATGTTTTGGCCTTCGGGTCACTAGCCTCTGTGAAGCGCACCTGGATGCGCCTTATAAAACCAGAGGAAACTTCCATGACAACTCCCCTTGGCCTCGGGGCTTTTCCCTTGCGTCGTACCTTCGGCGTTCTGACCGCCAGCCTGCTGTCCTTCTCCGTCAACGCTGCGACCTTGACCCGTGATAACGGTGCCGCCGTCGGCGACAACCAGAACTCGCAAACCGCTGGCGCGACCGGGCCGGTGCTGTTGCAAGACATACAACTGATCCAGAAACTCCAGCGTTTTGACCGTGAACGCATTCCCGAACGCGTGGTGCATGCCCGTGGCACTGGCGCCCACGGCACGTTCACCGTGACCGACGACCTCAGCGACCTGACCAAGGCCAAGGTATTTGCCAGCGGCCAGAGCACGCCGGTATTTGTGCGTTTCTCCGCTGTGGTCCATGGCAACCATTCGCCGGAAACCTTGCGTGATCCGCGGGGGTTCGCCACCAAGTTCTACACCGCAGACGGCAACTGGGACCTGGTCGGCAACAATTTTCCGACCTTCTTCATCCGTGACGCGATCAAGTTTCCAGACATGGTCCACGCCTTCAAGCCGGACCCGCGCACCAACCTTGACGACGATTCCCGTCGTTTCGATTTTTTCTCCCATGTTCCGGAAGCCACTCGTACCTTGACCGAGTTGTATTCCAACTCCGGCACGCCGGCCAGTTATCGGGAAATGGACGGTAATGGTGTACATGCCTACAAGTTAGTTAACGCCAAAGGCGATGTGCACTATGTAAAGTTTCACTGGAAAAGTTTGCAAGGAATAAAAAATCTCGCCCCTAAAGAAGTAACGGGTGTTCAAGGCCAAGACTACAGTCATATGACTAACGACTTGGTTTCACATATTAACAAGGGGGACTTCCCGAAATGGGACTTGTACATCCAGGTTCTAAATCCACAAGACTTGTCCAAGTTTGATTTCGATCCACTGGATGCAACCAAGATCTGGCCCGGAGTTCCTGAGCGAAAAGTTGGACAAATGGTGTTGAACCGTAATCCGGCGAATGTTTTTCAGGAAACCGAACAAGTGGCCATGGCCCCGGCCAATTTAGTGCCGGGTATCGAGCCTTCGGAAGATCGCTTATTGCAAGGACGAGTGTTCTCGTATGCCGATACCCAACTGTATCGTCTGGGGGCCAATGCTCTGCAGTTGCCGATCAACGCACCCAAAGTCGCCGTGAACAACGGCAACCAGGATGGCGCAATGAACCTCGGCGCCAGCAGCACGGGCGTGAATTACCAGCCAAGTCGCCTGTTGCCTCGTGAAGAACCGCAAACCGCGCGTTACAGCCAGTCGGCCCTGTCGGGCAGCACGCAGCAGGCGAAGATTCAGCGTGAGCAGAACTTCAAGCAAGCCGGCGATCTGTATCGCTCGTTCAACCAGAAGGAACGTCAGGACCTGATCGACAGCTTCGGTGGCTCTCTAGCCACCACTGACGATGAGAGCAAGCACATCATCCTGTCCTTTCTTTACAAGGCCGACCCGGAATACGGGACCGGGGTGGCCAAAGTAGCCAAGGGTGATCTGGCTCGGGTCAAGGCACTGGCGGCCAAACTGGTCGACTGATCCATCTGCCTGAAGCGGGACCTCATGCGAGGTCCCGTCCGATCAAGGAGTTGTGCCATGCGTTTTTATCTGTCTGTGGTTCTGGCGTGCTGGTCACTCAGTGTGTTCGCCGGACCTGACGTGCAAGCCTCGAATGACCCCCAAGCGCTGAAAGCCCAATTACAGGATTACTACTTCGATGCCGCCCGACGTGGTGATGTGCCCATGCTCGAAACCTTCATCGAGGCCGACTATTCCCTCGATACCCGCGACAGCAAGGGTTACACCGCACTGATTCTGGCCGCCTATCACGGCCAGAGCGCCGCAGTGGAGCGTTTGCTCGCTGCCGGGGCGGATGCCTGCGCTCAGGATCAACGCGGCAATACGGCGTTGATGGGCGCGATTTTCAAGGGGGAAGTGCAAATCGCTCGAACCCTGTTGGCCGCCAATTGCAGCCCCGACCAACGCAACGGCGCCGGGCAGACTGCCGCGATGTATGCCGGCTTGTTCAAGCGCGTCGAGTTGCTGGATGCACTCAAGGCCAAAGGGGCGGACATGAACGCCGAAGATCCGCTGGGCAATAGTGCCGCGCGTCTGGCCAGCGGTGAAATCCGCACGGCAGCGCCGCGCTGATCCGCGTCAGCTGAGCTATCATCGCGGTTTTTGCCGGGAGTTCAGATGGCCAAGGCCAAGCGCATGTACGGCTGCACCGAGTGTGGCTCAACCTTCCCGAAGTGGGCCGGCCAGTGCGGCGAATGCGGGGCCTGGAACACGCTGACTGAAACCATGGTGGAGAGCGGCGGCGCCGCAGCCCCCAGTGGTCGCACCGGTTGGACCGGCCAGCAGGCACAGATCAAAACCCTGGCCGAAGTCAGTGTCGAAGAGATTCCGCGTTTCTCCACGGCGTCCAGCGAGTTGGATCGCGTACTTGGCGGTGGCCTGGTGGACGGCTCGGTGGTGCTGATCGGCGGTGATCCGGGTATCGGCAAGTCGACCATTTTGTTGCAAACCTTGTGCAACCTCGCCAAGAGCATGCCGGCACTGTATGTCACCGGCGAAGAATCCCAGCAGCAGGTGGCCATGCGTGCCCGGCGCCTGGGCTTGCCTCAGGATCAGCTGCGGGTGATGACCGAAACCTGCATCGAAACCATCATTGCCACCGCCCGGGTCGAAAAGCCTAAGGTCATGGTGATCGACTCGATCCAGACGATTTTCACCGAGCAACTGCAATCGGCACCGGGCGGTGTTTCCCAGGTGCGCGAAAGTGCTGCATTGCTGGTGCGTTATGCCAAACAAAGCGGCACGGCGATTTTCCTCGTGGGCCATGTTACCAAAGAGGGCGCGCTGGCCGGCCCCCGGGTGCTGGAACACATGGTCGACACCGTTTTGTATTTCGAAGGCGAATCCGATGGGCGCCTGCGTTTGCTGCGGGCAGTGAAAAACCGATTCGGCGCGGTGAATGAATTGGGCGTGTTCGGCATGACCGACAAAGGCCTGAAAGAAGTCTCCAACCCTTCGGCGATTTTCCTGACGCGCGCCCAGGAAGAGGTCCCGGGCAGCGTGGTCATGGCAACGTGGGAAGGCACCCGGCCGATGCTGGTGGAAGTCCAGGCGCTGGTGGACGACAGCCATCTGGCCAACCCGCGTCGGGTGACGCTCGGTCTGGATCAGAATCGCCTGGCGATGTTGTTGGCGGTTTTGCACCGGCACGGCGGCATCCCGACCCACGATCAGGACGTGTTCCTCAACGTGGTCGGCGGGGTGAAGGTCCTGGAAACCGCTTCCGACCTGGCCTTGATGGCGGCGGTCATGTCCAGTTTGCGCAACCGGCCGCTGCCACATGATCTGCTGGTGTTTGGTGAAGTCGGATTGTCGGGTGAAGTGCGCCCGGTGCCGAGTGGCCAGGAACGCTTGAAAGAGGCGGCCAAGCATGGCTTCAAACGCGCCATCGTGCCTAAGGGTAATGCACCGAAAGAGCCGCCGCCGGGGTTGCAGATTATTGCCGTGACGCGCCTGGAACAGGCGCTCGACGCACTGTTCGAATAAGCATGTGATCGCTATCCCTGTAGAAAGCGATCAGGTTTCGATCAGCGCTCCTAACTCCCGGTCCAGCTCCTCTGGATCGCCGAGGTTCAGTTCGATCAGCCGTCTCAAGTGCTCGATCGATTCCAGCCCGATATTCAGGCAGACAAAACCCAGCTGACCGTGGTCATCATGGGTCAGCTGCACGTCCATTCGGATCTCGGCCTCATGGTTCAAATGGATATCGGCTGCGAAGGGCTGGCTGGCGTCGCCTGACCAGGGCTCGGGACGCTGGATCAGCATGCCCTTGAGCGACAGGTCGAGCAATTGCACCGGCCAACGCTGCCCATCCTGGCTCAGTTCGGTCTGTGCGCTGAAGGAAATGCGCTTGAAACGGCGGCGATCGGAATGCTGTTCGCTCATGGCCTGACCTCTCTGTTTGGTGCAATGACTATAGACCGGGCTTTGCGTCGGCCGCCACGCAATCCCTTATCTAGACCAATGTTGGGGGGTGGCCTTTGAGGCCAGTAGCGCTAAACTCCGGATGGCTGTCTTTCTTGTCCACTCTGGCTGGAATCATAAAATGAAAAATAATAATAGCCTGCTGCGCCACTTACCCTGGCTGCTGCTGGCGATCCTGGGAGCGTGCGCCCTGGGCGTAGTGGCATTACGGCGAGGCGAGGCGATCAACGCCTTGTGGATTGTGGTCGCCGCCGTGGCCATTTATCTGGTCGCGTACCGCTACTACAGCCTGTTCATCGCTAACAATGTGATGCAACTCGATCCGCGTCGGGCTACCCCTGCCGTGCTCAACAATGACGGTCTGGACTATGTGCCAACCAACAAACACATTCTTTTCGGTCACCACTTCGCGGCCATCGCTGGCGCGGGGCCGCTGGTCGGTCCGGTGTTGGCGGCGCAGATGGGCTACCTGCCCGGTACGCTGTGGCTGATTGCAGGCGTCGTGCTGGCCGGTGCGGTTCAGGACTTCATGGTCCTGTTCCTGTCCACCCGCCGCAACGGCCGCTCCCTGGGCGACATGGTTCGTGAAGAAATGGGCCGGATTCCCGGGACCATCGCGCTGTTCGGCTGCTTCCTGATCATGATCATCATCCTCGCGGTGCTGGCGCTGATCGTGGTCAAGGCCCTGGCCGAAAGTCCGTGGGGCATTTTCACGGTGATGGCGACCATCCCGATCGCGATGTTCATGGGCATTTACATGCGCTACATCCGCCCGGGCCGCATCGGTGAAATCTCGGTGATCGGCGTGGCGTTGCTGCTGGGTTCGATCTGGCTGGGCGGGCAGATTGCCGCTGACCCGGTCTGGGCCAAGGCCTTTACCTTCACCGGAATCCAGATCACCTGGATGCTGATCGGCTACGGGTTCGTGGCGGCGGTGCTGCCGGTATGGCTGATCCTCGCCCCTCGCGATTACCTGTCGACCTTCCTCAAAATCGGCACCATCGTCGCGCTGGCGATCGGCATCCTGATCACCATGCCCGAGCTGAAAATGCCGGCATTGACCCAGTTCATCGACGGCACCGGGCCGGTGTGGAAGGGCGGTCTGTTCCCGTTCCTGTTCATCACCATCGCCTGTGGCGCAGTGTCCGGTTTCCACGCGCTGATCTCCTCCGGCACCACGCCAAAACTGCTGGATAACGAGGTTAACGCTCGTTACATCGGTTACGGCGGCATGCTGATGGAGTCCTTCGTGGCGATCATGGCGATGGTCGCCGCTTCGGTGATCGAGCCAGGCGTGTACTTCGCCATGAACAGCCCGGCGGCGGTCGTCGGTGGTGACGTGGTGGCTGTGGCACAAGTCGTCAGCGGCTGGGGTTTCGCGATTACCCCGGAAGCGCTGCAAGCGGTGGCCAAGGACATCGGTGAAACCACCATCCTGGCCCGCGCCGGCGGTGCGCCGACCCTGGCGGTCGGTATCGCGCAGATCCTGCACAGTGTGCTGCCGGGTGAAAACACCATGGCGTTCTGGTACCACTTCGCGATCCTGTTCGAAGCGCTGTTCATCCTGACTGCGGTGGATGCCGGTACCCGTGCCGGGCGTTTCATGCTGCAGGACTTGCTCGGCTCCTTCGTGCCGGCGCTCAAACGCACCGAATCCTGGACCGCCAACCTGATCGCAACCGCCGGTTGCGTTGCGATGTGGGGTTACCTGCTGTACCAGGGCGTGATCGATCCGCTGGGTGGCATCAACACCTTGTGGCCGCTGTTCGGTATTTCCAACCAGATGCTGGCCGGTATCGCGCTAATGCTGGCAACCGTTGTGCTGATCAAAATGAAACGCCAACGCTATGTCTGGGTGACCATGCTGCCAGCGGTATGGCTGCTGATCTGCACCACCACCGCAGGCTTCATCAAACTGTTCGATGCCAACCCGGCAATCGGCTTCCTGTCGCTGGCGAAGAAATACAGCGATGCGCTGGCCAATGGGCAGATTCTGGCCCCGGCCAAGAGCATCGAGCAGATGCAGCATGTGATCTACAACGCCTACACCAACGCAACGCTGACGGCGCTGTTTTTGCTCGTGGTGTTCAGCATCCTGTTTTTTGCACTCAAGGTCGGTATCGCCGCCTGGGGCACCAAAGAACGTACGGATAAAGAATCGCCGTTCCAGGCTCAGCCGGATGCGTAATCGAGGATTGCACCATGTTCAATGACCTGAGTCGCCTCGGTAAATACCTCGGTCAGGCCGCGCGCCTGATGGTCGGCATGCCCGACTACGACAACTACGTCGAGCACATGCAAACCAAACACCCGGACAAACCGGTGATGAGCTACGAGATGTTCTTTCGCGAACGTCAGGAAGCCCGTTACGGTGGCAAGGGTGGGCCGAAGTGCTGTTGATGCAACAGCCTGGCTGATGCAATCCCTGTGGGAGCGGGCTTGCTCGCGAAAGCGGTGTGTCATTCAACATTAATGTCGACTGCCACGACCTCTTCGCGAGCAAGCCCGCTCCCACATTTGTTTTGTGTTGTTTTTTAACTTTGTGAAACAGGAGAACCCGTTTGTCCTCTCCCATTCCAGTAACAATTCTCAGCGGCTTTCTCGGCGCGGGAAAAACCACGCTGCTGCGCTATCTGCTCAAAGCCGAGCACGGCCTGAAAATCGCTGTAATCGAAAACGAATTCAGTGATGCCGGTATCGACACCCAACTGTTGGGCGACGAGCCGGTGCAAGTGATGACGCTGTCCAACGGCTGCGTCTGCTGCACCATCCACACCGATTTGACCAAAGCGCTGTTCCTGTTACTGGAACGCCTGGACAGCGGCGAAATCGCCTTCGATCGCCTGGTAATCGAATGCACCGGTCTGGCTGACCCGGCCCCGGTGGCGCAAACCTTCTTCATCGACGAAGAGCTGCGCGAGCGCTATATCCTCGATGGCATCATCACCCTGGTCGACGCCAAGCATGCCGAACATCACCTGACCCAGACCATCGCCCAGGCACAGATCGGTTTTGCCGACCGTTTGCTGGTGAGCAAGCGGGATCTGGTGGACGAGCCGACCTTCACCGCCCTCAGCGAGCGTCTGACCCGCATCAACCGCCGCGCACCGATTCGCCTGGTCGAGCACGGCAAGATCGACCTGGCTGAATTGCTCGACGTGCGCGGCTTCAACCTCAATGCCGACCTCGGCGGTGGGGTGAGTTTGCGTCCTATGAGCAAGGCACCGTCCATCGACCGTATCTCCAGCCTGGTGTTGCGCACGGACAAGCCGCTGGATATCGACAAACTCAGTGAGTTCATGAACGAGCTGCTGGAAGAACATGGCAAGCAACTGCTGCGATACAAAGGTGTTTTGAACATCCTTGGCGAACCGCGGCGTATGGTGTTTCAAGGCGTGTTGAAGTTGTATGGTTTCGACTGGGATACGGAATGGGGCGATGATGAAACACGCGAAAGCGTGATCGTGTTCATTGCCGATGATTTGCCGGAAGAGAAAATTCGTGAGGGGTTCGAAAAAATTGCAATAGACTAAGTTGTTAGTGTTTGTTATGAGTTGCGGAGGTTTGAGGTGGTTACATTAAGTTAGGATTTGTAGCGGGCTTTGGTTGTCCGTTGATGTTAACTTTCTTGGGTGCCAATGAAGGTGCCTGTTAAGTTAATATTGGAGCGTTATATGGAAGAGCAAATCCTGGAAATGTCTGGCGATTTCGACAGTGAGTTTGAAGCCTATGTGAAAGGCGGTATCAACAAGATGGCGGGCGTTGAAGTCATGTCCACCACCGCGATTACCTGCGAGAGCCTGGGTTGCACGGTTTTCTGCTAAATCGTCAGTAATATATGGCAGGTCGATGACCTGCCATTTTGGTCAAGGATGGCAAGCATGTTGGCTGATATTCTGACGTTCCAGGAGCGTGAAACATCGGGCGCGGGAAGTGGAGTCGATGTCGACTTACTGCGCAAGACCATGGAGATGTTGCATAAAGATGATGATGCCGTTATAAAATATTTCGGCATGAACAGGAGTGAGTTGGTTGGGCGGCTCGAAAATGGCACCGAGTATTGTGAGTCGTTACAGCACGCCTCGATAGAAGTTTTGTACAATAAAATTCAACTGATCGTTGCTTTGAGTCATGGTGAGCAGCCATGCAGTACGAGTCAGGAAGCATTTGAAGGCTTTTATAGGGTTTTTTATTGTTACTTCAAGCAAGTGTTTGAGTGTGATAAAAGATATGTCGAAGTTTGTCAGTATTTCAATGCCGAGTCATTGCTGGCCAGTGTCCAGCCTTATGTAATAGCCTGCCTTAAACGTTTGGCGCAAAAGTCCCTTGTTCATTGTCTTAATACGCGAATATCACAAGGTGTCGATACGGACCTGAACACCTTCGAACAGTTTCTTGGTACCCAGTCGATAGGCCCGCTCCTGGCGTCCTATCCGGTACTGACTGACCTGCTGACCCAGCAAATGGAAAGCACATCCGCCTACCTGTACAAAGTCATCTCCCATTTTGCCAAGGACGTCGATGCGCTGGGTCAGCTATTCGCTCTGCGAGGGCAACGAATCGATTCTATCGACCTCGGATGGGGCGATCCCCATGCCAACGGCGAAACGGTCTGTGCTGTTCAGATCGCTACCACTTCGTTGGTCTACAAACCAAGAAGCAACCGCGAAGCGGAGTTCTATGGCGCGTTGATGAGACTGTTGCACGAGAACAACCGTGACGAGTGTTTCTCTGCGCATACCCCATCGTTGATCTGCAGAGACGACCATTGCTGGATCGAAAAAGTCGAGAACCGAGCCTGTGAAACGGTAGGTGATGTGGCGTTGTACTACCGAAGAGCGGGAGCGCAGATTGCGATCGCCCATGCCCTGAATGGCATGGATTTTCACTACGAGAACATCATCGCGTGCGGTAGCAGTCCCGTCATGATCGATCTTGAGTGTCTGTTTACAGCCTCAATGATTGACCTCAAGGGCGACCTGCCCGGTACCAGTGCGTTGTTCAAGACGTTGAAACTGAACGGTCAGTCGATATTCGCGACGGGTTTTGTTCCCTATTCACCTGGCTCTGAAAACGACTTCAGCGGCCTGACCCGACAAAAGCACTTCACCTCAAATGTAGTGCGTCTGGTTCGTGAGCAAGGTTTCTATCACTTGAAACGGGTCAGCATTGAAAAGACGCCGGTTATCCGACACCTTCCGGTTCTCGATGGCCTGCCACGTTCGCTGGAAGACTATCAGGAAGACATTTTTGAAGGATTTGGGTTGGCCTACGATGAGATGATGAAGCATCGGAGCGCGATACTGGCGTTGATCCGTCAGCATGCCAGTGAGTTGAAAACACGGGTATTAATCAAGAATACCCAGCGCTATGTGGACTTCATCGAGTTGACGCTACATCCGCGCTTTATGCAATGCATGCTCCAACGCCAGTTGCTGTTTGCCACGTTGTGGTCGGAGTTGAGCGAAACGCTTATTGCCAAGCATGTTCCTGGTCACGAGTCGGCCGATCTGGAATGGGCAAATATCCCAAGTTTCAGCATGCCTATCGGCTCCAATCGATTGTTCAGCGGTCATGGCGGGTTCGTGGCTGAACTCGACATCGAGAGCCCACTTGAAAGTTGCCGACGAAAGCTGAGCGATCTGTCCGTCAAGGACAAAGCTTTTCAGACACTCATCCTGCGCGAGTGCCTGTTCCCTTCGGACAATGGGGCCATGCCCTTGAATAGGCAGCATCGCCAGAAAGGTGTGCCGGGTATGCGGATGTCGGGCTATCTTGCAGGGGCGCTGAGAGTTGCGGCAGTGATCGAACGGTTGAGCATTGATGGCGAAGACGGGGATGTAGCGTGGTCTTTCCTCAATACCCATCCGACAACTCGACGCTACTACCTTTCGCCCATGAGTAACAGCCTGTACAGCGGCATGGGTGGATTGGCTGTTTTTTACATGAGCCTGTTTCGCGTCAGCGGTCAGCCAGAACACTTGAGCATGGCCGACCGAATTGTCGACTCGATGGCCAGATCCCACGAGCACTTTGACAGCGACATGGCGGTCAGCGCTTATTTCGGCCTGGCGTCTTACCTCTATGTTTTAGTCAACCATCAACAGGTCTTGGGGCAGGATATCCATCGCGCGACCATTGATGACTTATTGCTCAAGCTCGCCGACTTTCCGCGTCAGGATGACGAGTTTGACTTCCTTAATGGATGGTGCGGGACGGTCACGATACTGGTGAATCTGTATCAGCTAGAAAAGCGAGACAGTTTGATCCCACTCATCGAAAAATTCTCGGCAGCCATTCAAGCCGAGCTGCTGAACGAAGAGGGGAGATTTGTGCGCAAGTCCTGTCGAACGCCTTTGCTCACGGGATTCTCCCACGGGATTTCAGGCATTCTCCAGGCGCTCGGCAAAGCTTATGAGTTGACGGGGAATGCGGCGCTCGTCCCGCTGATCGTGGCCTTGTTGAAGGACGAAAACCGCCTGAAAGCCCAAGGGTTCTGGCTGGATCTGCGTGATGCCTCGAAGTCGTCCCACATGACCAAGTGGTGTCACGGCGATGCTGGGATCCTGATCTCCAGGTTGCAACTCAAGAAAGCGCTCAAAGGTGTATTCAGTGTGGAGCTGGGGGCGATCGTCGATAACGATATCAGTCAGTGCGAGCACAATCTCTGGCACCACGGACTTGGTTCCGGCTACAGCCTTTGCCATGGTGACTTCGGTAATCTGGTGTGTTTGCTGGAGCTGTATCGCAGCACGGGAAACAACCAGGGAATTGCGAGGAGCCAGCAGGCGTTCTCCGAGGTCGCAGACAACTTCTTCAATGAAGACTTCATGACGCAAAACAGCGTACCTGTTCTCGGGATGATGCTGGGACTCACAGGGGCAGGTCAGGCGTTGCTGTGTGCGGTAGAGCCGACGTTGCCGAATGTCCTGTCGTTGACGTTTATGGATGCTCGCCCAGCAGCCTCTGTTCAAGATCATCCAGATATTGCGTCATCAAGCGCACTGCTGCACTGACGTCGGTTCGCTCCAGGGCATCCACAAGACGGACGTGCGTCTGCCAGGTGCAAGCGCTACCAGTTTGTCCCTCATGCTGTTGTGCAATCGCCAGCGACGTCAGAGGTACAAGGCTTTCGAGGAAGTGCGCCAACGGGGCGTTATCGGCCATGTTGGCAAGTTGCAGATGGAATTCGCCGGACAGACGGATAGCCGTACCGTGCTGGTCTCGTTCCATGCACTGACGTTGCTCTTCGGTCAATTCACGTAACTTGATCAGCATGCTGGAATGGCGCCGTCGACAGGCGAGTTGAACCAGCGTGCTTTCAACCAGGCGACGAGCATGGAGTACCTGGCGGGTTTGTTCGGGGGAGGGCGCGGCGACTCGGGGGCGGTGATTAGGTCTCAAGATGATGATCTGTTGATGGGACAGGCGCGACAGAACCCGGCGCATGGTGCTGCGGCTGACCCCGAATATATGCCCCAGGCTTTCTTCGGTGAAACGGCTGGAAGGGTTGATGCGTTGCTCAAGGATGGCGTCGAAGATCCGCGGATAGACATCATCCACCGATGGCTTCTCGCTGTCCGTTCGGGAGAAGGGCAGGGCAGTGAATGTCTGTCGTGAGGCGAAGCTGTTCATGGCCTGTCTCCAGTTCGAAGAGGGGGTCAACTGCCGAGGTTATCGTCCGGAATGTTCAGCTCGATGCCCATCCGCTGCCCTTCCCGCAGGATGTGCCGACGCATCTGGGCGCTGGCCTGGGCGCTGTTTTTGCTACGGATAGCTCGCACGACGGCTTCGTTTTCTTCAAGGCGTTCAGCCAGATGCTCAGGCGAATTGCGCAGCACGTCGGCGCTTTGCTTGAGGGCGTTGCTGGTTTGCTGCACCACGCTCTGGAAAATCGGGTTCGAGGTCAGGGCGAACAGCTCCTCGTGGAACGCGATGTAGGCGTTCACGCCCGCCTCGCTGTCGTTGGCCTCAAGGGCTTCGCGCATGTCCATCAGGGTCAGGCGCAGTTGCCCGACTTCCTTGCTGCTGATGGACTGCGCCACCAGGCCGACGATGAACGGTTCGAGGGTGTAGCGCAGTTGCAGCACGTCTTCCAGGCTGGCCCCGGCTACCGCGCTGTCGTGGCTTTGGCTGTCGCTGACGCTGGCCTCCAGCACCACCACGCCTTTGCCCGGCATGGAACGCACCAGCCCGAGGGTTTCCAGCACGATGACTGCTTCGCGCAGGCTCGGGCGGCTGATGCCCAGTTGTTCGGCCAGTTCACGCTGGCCCGGCAGCATTTCGCCGGAACGCCACTGACCGCGGGCCAGTGCGGCCCGAAGTTTTTCTACGACTGAATTTACAACGGTTGACGAGGTAATCACTGTTCGCTCCAAGTCGCGATAAATGTGCCTGCCCTTGAGCAGGCACACGTTGTTTAAAATTCCTGCTGATGCGCCGGGACAACCGGTTTTCTCGGCTGGAAGGTATATCCCACTTGGCCGGAAAGTACTTTGTTTGCCCGTTGGATATCGATGTCCTTTTCCCAGCGAGCGATGGCCACCGTGGCGACGCAGTTACCAATCAAATTGGTCACCGCCCGGCCGATGCCCATGAACCAGTCCACTGCCAATACAAGCACCAGGCCGACCACCGGAATCGCCGGGATCGCCGTCAGTGTCGCCGCGAGAATCACCAGCGCCGAGCCGGGAATTCCGTGGGCACCTTTGGAGGTGATCAGCGACACCAGCAGAATCGTCAGCAGGTCAGTCATGGCCAGCGGCGTACCGGTGGCATTGGCGATGAACACAATGGCCAAGGTCAGATAGATCGAAAAACCATCAAGGTTGAACGAATACCCGGTCGGAATCACCAGCCCCACCGTGGAGCTGCCGATGCCCAGATGCTCAAGCTTGCGCATGATTTGTGGCAGCACGGCGTCGGAAGAAGCGGTGCCCATGACGATCATCAGTTCTTCGCGCAGGTACTTGAGCAGCGGCCACATCTTCAGGCCCGAAAGGCGCATCACCAGGCCGAGAATCAACGTCACAAACGCCACACAGGTCAGATAAAACAAGCCGACCAAACTGCCCAAGTGATGCAACGAATCCAAGCCATATTTGCTGGTGGTGAAAGCGATGGCGCCGAACACGCCGATCGGCGCCAGGCGCACGATCATGCCCATGATGCGGAAGATCACGTGGCTCAGCTCATTGATCAGCCGGGAAATACCCGACGCCGCTTCGCCCACCAGGTTCAGCGCGCTGCCGAACAGCACCGAAAACAGCAGGACTTGCAGAATGTTGTTCTCCGCGAAGGCGCCGATCACCGAAGTCGGGATCAGGTTCATCAGGAACTGGGTGGTGGTGTGCATGTGCTGACCGCGCTGGGCAATGTCGCCGATGTCGGCGGCGGAGAGCTGGTCCAGATGAATGTTCGCGCCGCTGCCAATGCCGGTCGTGAAGGCGAACACCAGGCCGATCACCAAGGCGATGGTGGTCAGTATTTCGAAGTAGATCACCGATTTCAGGCCGATGCGTCCGACCTTCTTCAAGTCGCCGGCACCGCTGATGCCGCTGACCACTACGCAGAACACGATCAAGCCAATGAGCATCTTGATCAGTTTGATGAAACCGTCGCCGAGGGGTTTGAGTTGGGCGGAGTATTCAGGAAGGGCCAGCCCGCAGACGATGCCGAGCACCAGTCCGAGAACCACTTGAAGGAAGATTGAACGCGAGCACCATCTGAGCATGGGAGGAATCCTGGTCGGTGTCCTGGCTGCCGTGCGCGAGACGCATCAGATTCAGGACTTAATTATTGTGGTCTTACCGGTATGTCCAGTGCAGGCGCAGTCTACGCTGGTTTTTTCAGGATTACAAGGGGAAACAGAAAAATTGGCATGACCGGTCTGACCAGTGGCGATGGTCCTGTAGAAGCGGTGTCGGTTTAACATCATTTCTGTTTTGGGATCTTCAACTCAGATGGCTGTGCTGATGCTGACGACTTGAGGCATTTAGAGGCCCCCCGGTGTGTTTGTACCCTTGTGTCCGCATGTGCTCAGGCATGCGTTCCTTGTGAACGCATGCTCGTTAAGTCTGATACTCGTGAAGAGCGTTTATGGTGAGGCATTGGGTGGAAGGACTTCCAGTTCTGTGTCCTTAATAAGGTACATTGCGCTGAAGGATGTTTAGCTTGAAGTCCAGAATGGCTGAACTGCGATTTTGGTTGATGCGAACGAATGTGCCAACCTTGGAATCATATGGGTTGCGGCTGAGTCCTGCTCGTAGCAGATTACCGCCTCGTGTTTGTATTCTTACAGTAGGCGTGTCGTTGTCGAGTTGATCCAGTGTGATGATTTTGCCCTTGGCATCCAGCAGGTTGAATGTCGTCTGGTCCCCATCGTTGGGTGTATAGGCATTTAAAAAATCGTTGTTCTCGTTGCTCAGTGTCATGTAGTAATACACACCGTGGGTAAAGATATACAGTGTGTAGTAGTCGTTCAGACACCTGAAGTAAAAGGTTAATGCGTCTGGGGCAATCTCGGGCTTTAAGAAAAGGTAGTCAGAAACATCCGTGTAGTGATCGAAACTGAAAAATTCGTAGTCCGGTCTTTTTGTGCGAATGGTTTTACCGTATGTCAACTTTGGGAAGTGGGGAGATCCAAAGCGTGTACTTAAAGTCGCAGTAAAGGATTTTTCCTGATCGGTGCTCATGTTTGTACCTTGATGGTTGGGGGATCGACCAGCAATCGCTGTGGTGCCTGTATGACGATGCCGCAGGCGTTGTTCCCGGCGGCCTCTCAGATTTCGTCAGGGTTGCTCAGGAAGGAGGCGTTGCGCTCGATAATGCGTAGCTTGAACACCACGCCTTGCTTCTCGATCTCGGCTAGATAGCTGTAGGGTGCTCCCTTGCGACGGAGAGCGCCGATGTGCCCCGAGTTTCGAGCCTTAAGCCGGACTCTGTGAATATCATTTGGCATGTCTTCCAGCGTCATGATGTTGTTTTGACTGCCCAGGATATTGAAAGAAGTGGTGTCGCTGCCCGCGGGAAGAAATGCGCCAAGCACTCCCGCGGAATCCTTGCTTATACAATGCCCTGTATAGGGGTCGTGAGAACGGATGTATAAGGTGTAATAGTCGTTAGTGCATCGGAAGTAGAGGGTTAATGGCGCAATGGCCTCTATTTCTTCTTGTGCGCGACTGCCCAGTAAGTGAGAGTCGTTGCGTGTTGTTGGGGTGCCAGTATAGAAGCCGCCACTGGCGAATGTGTCGAATCGAATGGCTGGATTTCCATGCAGAGTCTGCAGGAACTCTACATATCGGTTATCCAGTTCCAGTGTTGCAATGAATGATTTTTGTCGGTTGGTAGTCATAAAGTCGTCCTTGGCTTTATTGGTGTGATTGCAGTCGGATAGTAATCGTTTTTGTAGGGTTGAAGTGGCTGTTATGTATTTCTATATGTTGGTTGTTTTGTTTTTGTTAAGTGTTTAAATAAGCAATCAATCGGTAAGCAATGGGCGAGTGTATAGATAATATGGGTAAAATTGCAGGCGAAAAAAAACCCGGCTGATCAGCCGGGTTTCTTTATGTTACGAGTTGCAATTAAGCGCCATACACCGGCAGCTTCTTGCAGATAGCCTTGACCTTCTCACGAACGGCATCGATCACCGCTTCGTTGTTCAGGTCAGCCAGGATGTCGCAGATCCAGCCGGCCAGTTCTTTGCACTCTGCTTCCTTGAAGCCGCGAGTGGTCACTGCCGGTGTACCGAAACGCAGACCGGAGGTGACGAACGGGGAGCGTGGATCGTTCGGTACCGAGTTCTTGTTCACGGTGATGAACGCTTTGCCCAGTGCGGCATCGGCGTCTTTACCGGAGATTTCCTGCTTGATCAGCGACAGCAGGAACAGGTGGTTCTGAGTACCGCCCGACACCACGTCGAAACCGCGCTCGATGAACACGCCGGCCATGGCCTGGGCGTTTTTCACCACTTGTTGCTGGTAGGCCTTGAACTCAGGCTGCAGCGCTTCCTTGAAGCAGATCGCCTTGGCAGCGATCACGTGCTCCAGCGGGCCGCCCTGGGCGCCCGGGAATACCGCGGAGTTCAGCTTCTTCTCGATGTCGGCGTTGGCGCGAGCCAGGATCAGACCGCCACGTGGACCGCGCAGGGTCTTGTGCGTGGTGGTGGTCACGACGTCAGCGAATGGAACCGGGTTCGGGTAGACGCCAGCGGCGACCAGACCGGCCACGTGAGCCATGTCGACGAACAGGTAAGCGCCAACTTTGTCAGCGATAGCGCGAAAGCGCGGGAAGTCGAGGATCTGCGAGTAGGCAGAGAAACCGGCCACGATCATTTTTGGCTTGTGTTCAACCGCCAGACGCTCGACTTCGTCGTAGTCGATCAGGCCGTTGGCGTCGATGCCGTACTGAACAGCGTTGTACAGCTTGCCGGAGGACGAAACGCTGGCACCGTGGGTCAGGTGACCGCCGTGGGCCAGGCTCATGCCCAGAATAGTGTCGCCCGCTTGCAGCAGGGCCAGGTAAACGGCGCTGTTGGCTTGGGAACCGGCGTGTGGCTGAACGTTGGCGTAATCGGCGCCGAACAATTCTTTGGCGCGGTCGATGGCCAGTTGCTCAACCACGTCGACGAACTCGCAACCACCGTAGTAGCGCTTGCCCGGATAACCTTCGGCGTACTTGTTGGTCAGTACCGAGCCTTGAGCTTCCATCACCGCTGGGCTGGTGTAGTTTTCCGAAGCGATCAGCTCGATGTGTTCTTCCTGGCGCTGAGCTTCTTGCTCCATGGCGGCAAAAAGGTCGGCGTCGTACTTGGCAATAGTCAAATCACGGCTGAACATGGCGGTCCTCAAGGATCGGGGGCAGAAAAGGGAGGCATTCTAACCCAATGGGTTTTAGATGGCATATGAAAGGACATCATGTCGCAGACAAGTGGTGTTCATGCGCGGGATTTATGGTGTCCAGGCTGGCCAGTGTCAGGTGATCGTTCCCACGCTCTGCGTGGGAATGCCTCATTGGAGGCTCTGCGTCCGCTTCGGCATGTGACGCGGAGCGTCACGGGCTACATTCCCACGCAGAGCGTGGGAACGATCAAGCTTCAGTCGAGCATGAACAACGCATCATTGCTGAATTGCGCCTCAAACCGACTCGCCGGCATGGGTCGTCCAAACAGATACCCCTGAACCTCATCGCAACCATGCTCACGCAGGAAGTCGAGCTGCTCGTGGGTTTCCACGCCTTCGGCGATCACCGCCAGATTGAGGCTGTGGGCCATGGCGATGATTGCCCGGGCAATTTGCGCATCCTGTTCACCCGAGGGCAGGCCATCGACGAAGGTACGGTCGATTTTCAGCACATCGATCGGGAATTGCTTGAGGTAGTTGAGCGATGAATAACCGGTGCCGAAGTCATCGACTGCGATGCTCAGGCCGAGGTTTTTCAACCCGGCGAGGATCTGCATCGCCTCACTGACTTCGCGCATCAGGATACTTTCAGTCAACTCCAGCTCAAGGCACGCCGGCGGCAGGCCGGTTTCCTTGAGGATGGTGGCGATCCGGGTGCCGAGTTGCCCGTCGGAGAACTGCCGGGCCGAAATATTCACCGAAACCTTTGGCACCCGCACCTTGGTCTGGTGCCAGGTCTTGAGCTGACTGCAGGCTTCGCTGATCACCCAGTCGCCGACGTCCACCACCAGCCCGAGCTCTTCGAGCACCGGAATGAAATCCCCCGGCGGCACCAGACCGCGTCGTGGGTGGCGCCAGCGCAGCAGGGCTTCGGCGCCGGTCAGACGCTTGCCGTCGCCACTGAATTGCGGCTGGTAGTACAGCACGAATTCGTTTTGTTCCAAGGCATGACGCAAGTCGCTTTCCAGCTCCAGACGTTCCAGGGCGCTGGCGTTCATGTCGGCCTGATAGAACTGGAAGTTGTTCTTGCCGCGCTCCTTGGCGTGGTACATCGCGGTGTCGGCGTTCTTCATCAGCTGACTGAGTTCGCTACCGTCCTGAGGACTCAGGGCGATGCCGATACTGGCAGTGACAAAAAACTCGCGGCCTTCCAGCACGAACGGCTTCACCAGGCTGGCGAGGATCTGTTCGGCCACATGAATTGCCCGGTTCAGCGCGATCTCCCGGTTGACCCGCGGTTGCAGCAGCAACGTGAACTCATCGCCACCCATGCGCGCCACGGTGTCGTCATCGTCGACGCAACCGAGCAGGCGTGTGGCCATTTCCTTGAGCATACGGTCGCCGGCGGCGTGGCCCAGGGAGTCGTTGATCGGCTTGAAACGGTCGAGGTCGAGGAACATCAGCACCACCCAGGACTTCTGCCGCTCAGCCGATTGCAGCGCGGTGTGCAGGCGATCCTGGAACAGCGTGCGGTTGGGCAGGTGGGTCAGGGCGTCGTAATAGGCGAGGCGGTGAATCCGTTGCTCACTGGCCTTGCGCTCGCTGATGTCGCTGAAGAAACACACGTAGCTGGCCAGATCGCCTTCATCGTCGAGCACCGCTGTAATCCCGACCCAGGCCGGGTAATGCTCGCCGTTGCGACGCTTGAGCCAGACTTCGCCTTCCCAGGTGCTGTGCTGATGCAATTGCTTGAGCACATAGCGCAGATGGGCTTCCTGCTGCTCATCGACGGTGAGCATGTTCGGCAACTGGTCGAGGACCTGGGCCACCGCATAGCCGCTGACGCGACTGAAAGCCTCGTTGGCCTGGACGATGTAGCCGGCCGGGTCAGTGATCAGAATCGCCGAGGTCGAGTGCTCGAATACCGTGGCCGCCATGCGCAGGTCTTTCTCGGCTCGACGTTGCTGGCTGATGTCGCGGCCGACCCCGAGCACACCTTCGAAGGCACCGTGTTCGTCCCAGACCAGCACCAGGCGCAACTCGATAGGGATCTTGCGTCCGTCGGCCCGCAGGCAGTCGAACAGAAACAGCTGGGTCTGCACCTGGCTGCGTAGCAGCGCCAGTTGTTCGGGTTTATCCAGCGCTTTGCTGACCCGGTCCATCAGGCTGTAGATGCCGGTCAGTTGTTGCGGATTGGCGATGGTCGATTGCCATCCGTTCTGGAATATCCAGTCGGCGTCAAAGCCCAGCACGGCTTGAACTGAGGGGCTGACGTAGTTGAGCGACATCTTGCTGTCGGTGGAGAAAATTACGTCACTGATGCTTTCGGCGAGCATCCGGTAGCGTTGCTCGCTGTCGCGCAGGGACTCACTGGCTTCGATCTGCTCGGTGATGTCCTTGGCCACGCCAATGATGCGCGTAACCTGATCGTGTTTGTCCCGCGCCAGGGCCTGCTCGCGAATATCGAAACGCCGCCATTTGCCATCGCGATGGCGGAAGCGCAGCTGGCATTGCATCAGTTGGGTGTAACCCGCGTGACGTTGGGACTGGCGTGATCGGTGGTAGTAGTCGGCATCCTCGGGGTGCAACAGGATTTCCCAGAAATACTCGCCCATCTGGTGCAGTTCGGTGCGGTTGTAACCCAGCGTTTGCCCCAGGTGATGGTTGCTGAAGATCATCCGCTGGCTGATCACATCCTGCACATACAGATGATCCGGCACGGTGCGCACTACGTCGGACCAGAACCCTTCACGCTCCAGCAGCGACAGCTCGATGAGTTTGCGGCTGGTGATGTCGCTGATGCTAAGGATCACCGCCTTGTAGTCGGCCTGATCTTCCGGCAGACGCAGCACCAGCCAAAAATGCTGGTCGCGGCCATTGGCGTCCTGAAGCTTGATTTCCAGCTCAAGCTGTTTTTGCTGGTGGAGCACCGCTTCGAGCACTTGATTGCCGATGGCCGTGCAGTCCAATGGGGAGCCGTCGATCAGCAGTTTCCAGGCTTGATCGCAGGAATTGACATTGAGCAGCTGCAGGGCGACCTGGTTGACCTCGGTAATGCGCAACTCCTGCAGCAGTTGCTGGCGCTGCTCCGGTGTCTCGAGCCAGGCCTTCAACTGCTCGCTGCTGTTGAGTTGAGCCCTGTCGAAGATACTTTTGAGCCCGGACAGGTCGAGCACACACAGCGCAACGCCGGTGCCTTCGAAAATGTCCTGATAGCGTCGACGGCCTTCATGCAGTTGGCGTTGACGGCGACGAATGTTCAGCAGAGCGATGAACGGCAATAAGGAGAGGGCCAGGCCCAGCAGGCATTTGCCGATGAACGCCGGCAGCAGGTGTTCGATCACCCGTTGCCGGTCGAACAACCCGCGCAATTGCCAGTCGCTGCTGCTCAAGGGAACTGTCAGCACGCTGTTGGCCAGTTCGTCGGCTGTCAGCACGGCAGGTTTGGCCGAGGGCTGGGCGTCATCGCGGCTGATGATTTGATGATTGATGCGGTTTTCTACCAGCCACTGGGGGCGGATGCCAACGTCACCCTGTTTGGTCAGTGAGGAGAAAAACGTCGGCGTCAGGCGCAGGACCCAATAGCCGCGGGTACTGCCGCTGGCCTGATGCAGGAGCAGGTGCACCACCGAACCGTCGTCGGCATTGCTGAAATAATGGGCCTGGGCGCGGCTGCGTTGAACCAGTTCGCTCAGGTAATGGGCATCCGGGCTGTCGGCGGCACTGTCGCTGAGGATTTTTCCGGAGGGACTGAGCAGCGCCAGGCTGCGCAGGTCGGGCAGCGATTGCTGCAGTTTGCGCAGCAACGCCTGCTGTTCGTCGGGGCTTTGTGGTTGTTCGATGATCGGTAGCAGGTTCAGGGCGATCTGGGCATTGAGTGCCATGTTGAGGCTGACTTGCGCAGCCAGATCGGCGGAGTAGTCGATGGTGTACTGGCGCTGGTTTTTCTGGGTTTCGCGAAGCTGATCCAGCAACTGCCAGAACAGCAGTGCGAGCAGCAACAGCACGAGGGTCGCCAGCGCGCCCTTCAAGGTTCCGCGCAGGGGCGAGCCAGTCGCAGGATTGAGTGCGCTCACGGACGATGGCGGAGAGACATTAGACAAACTGTAATCCTGCGGTTTGGCTGGACTGGCGCGACGTGCACTATAAGCCGGACGCCCGAAGGGCGGCTAGCATGCCTTGAGTTGTGGCTAAGTGCCAGTCCCGCTCGGCTGGACTGCCTTCTATCAATAAGGTAGCTTTGCCGGTTACGCGGGAGCGTTCCAGCTCCTAGAATCAGGTTTTTTTCAGCGCGCACGCTTTGATACCCATCAAACGAACGACGCGCATGGCCTGGCCGGGCATCGCCTGCGCTCCAATCATTCATCAGTCACTGACCCAAGGTTCTCCATGGCTCAATACGTCTTCACCATGCATCGGCTGGGCAAAGTTGTTCCGCCGAAGCGGGAAATCCTGAAAAACATTTCGCTGTCGTTCTTCCCAGGCGCCAAAATCGGCGTACTCGGTCTCAACGGTTCGGGTAAGTCCACGCTGCTGAAAATCATGGCTGGCGTCGATACCGAGTTCGACGGTGAAGCCCGTCCGATGCCGGACCTGAACATTGGTTACCTGCCGCAGGAGCCGATTCTGGATCCGACCAAGACCGTGCGTGAAGTGGTCGAGGAAGCGGTCAGCGTGATCAAGGACGCTCAGGCGCGTCTGGACGAGGTTTACGCGGCCTACGCTGAACCGGATGCAGACTTCGACAAGCTGGCGGCAGAACAGGCCAAACTTGAAGCCATCCTGCAAGCCAGCGACGGTCACAACCTGGATCGCCAACTGGAAGTCGCCGCTGATGCACTGCGCCTGCCAGCGTGGGATGCCAAGGTCGAATTCCTGTCCGGTGGTGAAAAGCGTCGTGTGGCCCTGTGCCGCCTGCTGTTGTCCGCACCGGACATGCTGCTGCTCGACGAACCGACCAACCACCTGGACGCCGATTCCGTCGCCTGGCTGGAGCACTTCCTGCACGATTTCCCGGGCACCGTGGTTGCGATCACGCACGACCGTTACTTCCTGGACAACGTCGCCGGCTGGATCCTCGAGCTCGACCGCGGTGCTGGTATCCCGTACGAGGGCAACTATTCGGGTTGGCTTGAAGCCAAGTCCGATCGTCTGGCGGCCGAATCCAAGCAGCAGTCGGCTCACGAAAAGGCCATGAAGGAAGAACTGGAGTGGGTGCGCAAAGGCGCCAAGGCCCGCCAGTCCAAATCCAAGGCTCGTCTGCAACGCTTCGAAGAAATGCAATCGCAGGAATTCCAGAAGCGCAGCGAAACCAACGAGATCTACATCCCGGCCGGCCCGCGCCTGGGCGACAAGGTCATCGAGTTCAAGAACGTCAGCAAGGGCTACGGCGATCGCGTGCTGATCGACAACCTGTCGTTCTCCATGCCTAAAGGCGCCATCGTTGGCGTGATCGGCGGTAACGGTGCCGGTAAATCGACCCTGTTCCGTATGCTGATGGGCAAGGAAACGCCGGATTCGGGCTCCATCGAAGTCGGCGAAACCGTGCAGCTGGCGTGCGTCGATCAGAGCCGTGAAGACCTGGACGGCAGCAAGACTGTGTTCCAGCAAATCTCCGACGGTTCCGATCAGATTCGCATCGGCAACTACGAGATCCCGTCGCGCACCTACGTGGGGCGCTTCAACTTCAAGGGCGGCGATCAGCAGAAGTTCGTCAAGGACCTGTCCGGTGGTGAGCGTGGTCGCTTGCACCTGGCCCTGACCCTGAAAGAGGGCGGCAACGTCCTGCTGCTCGACGAACCGTCCAACGACCTCGACGTTGAAACCCTGCGTTCCCTGGAAGAAGCCCTGCTGGACTTCCCGGGCGCCGCCATTGTGATCTCCCACGATCGGTGGTTCCTTGACCGCGTCGCGACTCACATCCTGGCGTACGAAGACGACTCGCAAGCGGTGTTCTTCGAAGGCAACTACACCGAGTACGAAGCCGATCGTCGCAAGCGCCTTGGCGAAGCGGCTGCCCAGCCACACCGGGTACGCCACAAAAAACTGGCCTGATTTCAGGTTGGTTGCATAAAAAAACGGAGCCTTCGGGGCTCCGTTTTTTTATGGGCGTTCAGTAAGACCGAGGCGCGGCTATCGCGGGCAAGCCCGCTCCCACAGGGATCTGTTTCAGGCTCGGATTTTGAGAACGTTCGAGAACCCTTGTGGGAGCGGGCTTGCCCGCGAAGGCGTCATCGAATTCACCCAATCGCAATGGCCAGAACCTCAATCACCAAATCCCCCGCCGGCCGCTTCCACAACACTTCATCGCCCACCTGCGCCCCGAGCAACGCCCGCCCCAGCGGCGAGCTCCAATTGATCAAGCCATGGGCGGCATCCGCCTGGTCTTCTCCGACCAATTGCACGCGCTGCTCATGACCGTGCTCGTCGGCAAAGGTCACCCAGTTGCCGATCTGCACTTTATCGACCGAGGAGGCCTGCGCGACCACTTGGGCGCTTTGCAGGCGCTGCTTGAAGTAGCGCCAGTCGCGATCGAGGTCGGCCTGGCGCTGCTTGTCGGCCAGTTCGCCTTTGGCGCTTTCCTCATCAAGCAGTTTTTGCAGTTCGGCGACTTTCGCCTGAAGCTGCGCGAGGCCCGCTGGCGTGACGTAATTGGGCTGCGCGCTGACCTGCCGTTCGACTGGCTGATCGGTTTGTGCAGCAGCGTTATCTTCATTGACGAAGGCGCGACTCATGCTGTTCTCCCGTTATAGGGTTTGGGCCATGGTCGCAGGCTTTAAGTTTCGACGAATGTCTGTAAACGACTTATTGCGAGCGATAGGCTCGCGCGGCGTCCCTGTCTTTCTGTTGTTGCCAGGCCCGTTCGCGCTCGTCCCAATGGCGTTCCTTGTACTCGTTACGATCCTCGTTTTCACGCATGGCCTGGCACTGACGGAAGCCATCGGTCCAGCCTTCGGCGTATTGCTTGTCCTTGAGGTAACGCGGGACATTCTTGCGAAACTCGCCAGTGATCGCCCCGGCGGCTTGCCGGCCACTGCTGCAACCGTCATCGAAGCCATCGGCGAACGCCGGCGGATAACCCTTGGCGATCAGATCCTCGTGGGTCGACTGGCATCCCGTGATCATTACCAACAACCCCAATACACCCACGCAACGCCACATCTCGGACTCCTGGACCGTTCAACGGCCTATAAGGGAAGTCTAGAAGCGGAACTGTCGGGTGTGTGTGAAAGGCTTGTGATTAATCTGTGGGCTTACAAGGATTCCATGTGGGAGCGGGCTTGCTCGCGAAGGCGGTGTGTCAGTCAACATTTATATCGACTGACACTTCGCTTTCGCGAGCAAGCCCGCTTGTGTCTTGCGCAGGACTTAGACTGAAGATGAGAGCGGTGAGTGGCAAGCTGAACGCCCGGAGTGCTAGCAGCACGTGTGGGAGCCCATGCTGCCATTCACCTCTCCACTCTGGTTATTGAGCCCGAACAGTTGAACGAGCCGACCTCGAACATTACAAGCGTGGAGCCCAACCAGAGCGCTCTCATTTATGAGTGTAAGAGGGTTTAGCCATGTTTTCCTGCGCAGGCATTGATGTTTCCAAAGACAGTCTGGAAGTCTGGATTAATTCGCAAGGCATTGGTGCGAGTTTTCCGAACAGCGCCAGTGGTTTCCCGGTGCTGATTGATTGGTTAAAAGGCTTCGAAGTCACCCGCGTGTTACTGGAAGCCACCGGTGGCTACGAGCGGGGGCCCATGAAGGTGCTTCAAAGGGGCGGCTTTGACGTCTTACGAATCAATCCTCGTCGGGCGAAAGATTTTGCCAAGGCAATGGGTTATCGCGCTAAAACAGACGCGATAGATGCGCGGCTTCTCGCCGAATTTGCAACGATTATAAAGGACGCCGATAGCCGTATCACCAGCGCCGAACAGGACAATTTGCGTGCGCTGGTACAGCAACGCGAAAACTTTGTTCAGCAGCAAAGTGACGACAGGCGGCGTATCAAAACGGCTTCTGTCGACTCGATAAAACCCTTGTTGCAAAGCCATATCGACTATTTAGATCAGGCAATAAAGTCGATAGAACAGCTGATCTGCCAAAGCGCCAAAGACCTGGACAGTGAAAAAATTGCCCGCTTGCGCTCGGTTAAGGGACTAGGGCTCGTGACCGCAGCCAGCATCATGGCCTACCTGCCTGAGCTGGGAGAGGTTGGACGGCACGAGATCGCAGCACTGGCAGGGATCGCCCCTTACAACGACGACAGCGGCAACCACGAAGGGCCTCGTCATATAAGCGGTGGCCGATTTGCCGTGCGACGTGCGATGTACATGGCCAGTTGGGCTGTGATTTTGCGACAACCCGAGTTCAAAGCCCGATATGACGCGCTTCGCCTGAGAGGTAAATGCGCGAAAGTGGCGCTGATCGCCTGCATGCGGGTGTTGTTGATAAGGCTGAACGCGATGATCCGTGACCAAACTGAGTGGAGAGAGCAGGCAGCCTAAACAGACTGCTTGCTCATTTGGGAAATCACATGGTTTGAGACTGTGGAAGTTCGGCTGCCCTTTGATCAAACTTCAAAATAAAAGACATCAAGACAGTTGCTCCCACAAGGGATTTGCGTCAATAGTGATACCACTTCACCTCAAGCATCACTTCGTTTTCGGGCGAAGCCAGGTGGCTGAATTCACGCTGGGCGCTCAGGCGCACACCCAGATTGCGCGACAGTTCCCACTGCTGATTCAGGCTCACACTCCGGCGCACTTCGCCATTGGTGAAGTAATCGCCCTTGGCTTCCAGGCTGAAGTTGCCCAGCGGGTTTTTCCACAGCAGACCGCTGTTGAAGCCCGCGGCCGGTGCGATGAATTGCGCAAAGTCATTATTGTGCTCTACGCGCACGGTACCCAAGGCGAAACCGAGCATGTCGTCACCCAGTTGCCAGGTCCCGCCGCCACCGCCGTTGACATGGCTGACCAGGGTTTCGTCATCATGCTTGCCCGGTACGCGCTCCAGGCCACCGGTGACTTGCCATGACAGCGGTTGCAGCAATTCATTGCGAGGCGTCAGCGAGCGGATGGTCGCCAGATCCAGTTGCTGCAACTGCCACTCATTGCCTTCGTATTGACGCAGCTTCATCTGCAGAATTTCGATCTGCGCACCGAGGGGGAAGCTTTCCATGTTGTCATTGAGGTCGTGATAGGCCATGCGCAGGCCATATTCGCCGAAGGCCTTGTCGCCCCGGGTGCCGATGCCGGCCTGCCAGGTGCGGGACTCATGACCGTCCTCGGGCAGGCCGGGTTGCGGAATTTTCAGCTCCGGGGGCGGGTTTTGATTGATTGCTCGCAGCAATTCGAAACTGCGTTGGGCCCGTTGCGGGTCACGTTCCTGGCCATTGGCGCGATAACGCTCCAGACGATAAGCCGCATCAATGATCAACGCCTGACGGTCGCGAGGTAGAGCCTTGAACGCCGGGGTCTGCAATTGTTTCTGATCGGCACTGACTTTCAGCACCCACTCCTGCTCTTCGGAGGTTAATGGCTCGGCACGGCTTAGCAGTTCACGCTCACGGGACGGGCGATACTCGATCGATTCCACCAGCCCGGCTTCTTTCACCGCTTTTACCGTGTCGGTGGGGATGGCCGTCAACGGGAATTGCTCGGTCAACTGCAGGCTCGGCCGTGCCACTTGCAACAGCTCAAGCAGGCGGTAGGAGCAGTTTTCGTCGAAGAAGAAGTAGTCGAACTGGATCTGCTTGAGCTCCCAGACGTGCTCGACCATGCGCTCGGTTTCCTGCTGGGTCAGGTTCAGGCGGTATTCCCACAGATCGCGGTTCTCGAGGCTGCGGTATTCAGAGAGTTTTTCCTGATACGGCACCAGCGCAAACAGCCCGGGATAACCGCCCATCAAGCCTTTCCAGGCGTACAGAATGCTGTTGTCCGAACCTTCGATGTAGGCGCCGAAGTTGATCGCGTAACTGAGCAGCGACGTCTTGTCGCTCTGCACATTGGCCTGATCGATGCGCAGCAAGGTGTGGCCGAACATCGACGATGGGCTGTTCAGGTAGGCCGCCGGAAAAATCATCACCGCGCTATGGGGCGAAACGTCCTTGAACCATTGCTTGAACTCAGCACAGTCCGGCGTCGGCAGATCGCTCAGCTCAAGTTGCGCCTTGAGCCAGCGGGTGCGGGCCGGATAAACGCATTGGGCATGCTGCTCACCGGCACTGGCCGGGGCATACAGTGCCTGCACGGTCGCCGCCAGTTCACGGTCGGGATGTTCGTTGCCCTCGGGGGCGAGAAAGAATTTCTTGTCGCTGACATAGCTGCGCCAGCCACCGAGCTTGGCGGTTTCGTAATGCCCCAGGGAAATCCAGAAGGGGTCGTTGGCCAGTTGCTGCAAACGTTGATTGTCGATATGTGGCGCGGCGGACAGCGGGGCGCAGACACAGAGCGCCAGCCAGGCAAGGCGTTTGAGCATAGTGAGCAACTTAAGCCGAAAGAAACAAAGACCCAAAGGGGCAGGCCAAAAGAGCCAGGTTCAAAAAATAAAACCCGCTCCCCAAAGAGAGCGGGCCGGTCGAGCTTAAGCTTGAGTGGCGTACTTGGCCAGACGAGGATCGCTTTTCAGCACGGCCAGGGTGTTGGTATGCACGTCATCAGCGGTCACGTCAGCTTTGCTGAAGATCTGCTGGAAGTGCTGATGAGTCACAGCGGCGAAGTGCGCACGGTCTTCCGGCGCCACGCCCAGTACCACGGCGTAAGTGGTCAGCGCTTCGCCCTGACCTTTAGCCATGTCTTCGGACAGCTCGTTCATCATGCCATTCATGGCGATCCAGGATTTGCCGCCATAGGTCAGCGACGCGTTGGTCGAGCAACCGTTGGTACCGGAGGTCATACCGAATGTTGCGTTACCGGAAGTGCCGTTGGTGGTGGATGCCAGGAAGTGTGCCGGGGTGCCACGCTGACCTTCGAACAGCATGTTGCCCCAACCGCAGTCCGGACCGCCTGGCGCCTGAGCCATGGCGTTGATGGATACAGCGGTGAAGAGAGTACCGAGAAGAATCCGTTTCATAGCTATGTTCTCTTTGTGTGCATACCAATGGACAGGGTGCTGGCCCCTAATGGTGCCAGTGGGCCGGTTATTCGTTCCAGCCGCGCAGTTTGGAGTTTAGGCACGTTCCGGGGGTTCCGTTACTTTTTGCGAAACATTCGTTGAAAACCCTGATTTTGAGCCACTCGGCCCGAGGCTGAGGGTTTGTCTGAGCTTTGGCTATAGGCGCGCCTTGCCAGTGAGGTACGGGCAGCGCCAGAATGCCGCTATCTGCCCCGCCTGATGTAAGGAAGCCCGATGCCTGATCCTGTTGCTGCCAGCTTGCGTCTAGCGCCTGAAGCGCTGACCCGTCCGTTTTCCGCTGAACAGTTCAGCTTCTCTACCACCAATGATCTGGAGCCCTTCCGCGGTGTGCTTGGCCAGGAACGTGCGGTCGAAGCCTTGCAGTTCGGTGTGGCCATGCCACGCCCCGGTTACAACGTATTCGTCATGGGCGAGCCCGGCACCGGCCGGTTTTCGTTCGTCAAACGCTACCTCAAGGCCGAAGGCAAGCGCCTGCAGACCCCGGCGGACTGGGTCTACGTCAATAATTTCGATGAGCCGCGCGAGCCTCGTGCGCTGGAATTGCCGTCGGGCACCGCCGGTGCTTTCATCGGTGATATCAACGGTTTGATCGACAACCTGCTGGCGACCTTTCCGGCGGTGTTCGAGCACCCGTCCTATCAGCAGAAGAAAAGCGCCATCGACCGCGCTTTCAATCAGCGTTATGACCGTGCACTGGATGTGATCGAGCGTCTGGCGCTGGAGAAAGAGGTCGCGCTCTACCGCGACAGCAGCAACATCGCCTTCACCCCGATGAGCGAAGGCAAGGCGCTGGATGAGGCTGAGTTCGCCCAGTTGCCGGAAGCCGAACGCGAACGCTTTCATGACGACATTTCCGGGCTGGAAGAGCGGTTGAACGAAGAACTCGCCAGCCTGCCGCAATGGAAGCGCGAGTCGAGCAATCAACTGCGTCAGCTCAACGAAGAAACCATCACCCTGGCTTTGCAGCCATTGCTCGCGCCGCTGTCGGAAAAGTACGCGGAGAACGCAGGCGTTTGCGGTTATCTGCAAGCGATGCAGGTGTACCTGCTCAAGACGGTGGTCGAGCAACTGGTGGACGACAGCAAGACCGACGCCATCGCCCGCAAATTGCTCGAAGAGCAATACGCTCCGAGCCTGATGGTCGGCCATCCGTTCAGCGGCGGTGCGCCAGTGGTCTTTGAGCCGCACCCGACTTACGAAAACTTGTTCGGCCGCATCGAGTACACCACCGATCAGGGCGCGCTCTACACCACGTATCGACAGTTGCGTCCGGGTGCGCTGCACCGCGCCAACGGCGGCTTCTTGATTCTTGAAGCGGAAAAAATGCTCAGCGAGCCGTTCGTGTGGGATGCGCTCAAACGCGCGCTGCAATCGCGCAAACTGAAAATGGAATCGCCGCTGGGGGAGATGGGCCGTTTCGCCACTATGACCCTTACTCCGCAACACATTCCGTTGCAGGTCAAAGTCGTCATCATCGGCGCCCGGCAGCTCTACTACACGCTGCAAGACCTCGATCCGGACTTCCAGGAGATGTTCCGTGTCCTGGTGGATTTCGACGAAGACATCCCGATGGTCGACGAGAGCCTGGAGCAATTCGCCCAGTTGCTCAAAACCCGTACGTCCGAGGAAGGCATGGCGCCGCTGACCGCCGATGCGGTGGCGCGTCTGGCGACTTACAGCGCGCGTCTGGCCGAGCATCAGGGGCGACTGTCGGCGCGAATCGGCGATTTGTTCCAACTGGTCAGCGAGGCGGATTTCATTCGCGACCTGGCGGGTGACGACATGACCGACGCCGGGCACATCGAGCGTGCGCTCAAGGCCAAGGCGACCCGCACCGGGCGCGTTTCGGCGCGGATTCTCGATGACATGCTGGCGGGGATCATCCTGATCGACACCGATGGTGCGGCTGTCGGCAAATGCAACGGGCTGACGGTATTGGAAGTCGGCGATTCGGCCTTCGGCGTGCCGGCGCGGATTTCCGCCACGGTTTATCCGGGCGGCAGCGGCATCGTCGACATCGAACGTGAGGTCAACCTCGGCCAGCCGATTCACTCCAAAGGCGTGATGATCCTCACTGGGTACCTCGGCAGCCGTTATGCCCAGGAATTCCCGCTGGCGATTTCCGCGAGCATCGCCCTGGAGCAGTCCTACGGTTATGTCGACGGTGACAGCGCGTCTCTTGGCGAAGCGTGCACGCTGATCTCGGCCTTGTCGAAAACCCCGCTCAAGCAGTGCTTTGCAATTACCGGTTCGATCAACCAGTTCGGTGAAGTGCAGGCGGTAGGCGGGGTCAACGAGAAGATCGAAGGTTTCTTCCGACTCTGCGAAGCCCGTGGTTTGACGGGGGAGCAAGGGGCGATCATTCCTCACGCCAACGTCGCCACGCTGATGCTCGACGAGAAGGTGCTGGCGGCGGTGCGCGCAGGGCAGTTCCATGTCTACGCAGTGCGCCAGGCCGATGAGGCCCTGAGCCTGTTGGTCGGTGAGCCGGCCGGTGCGCCGGATGAGAATGGCGAATTCCCTGAGGGCAGCATCAATGCGCGGGTAGTGGAACGCTTGCGGGTGATTGCGGAAATGGTCAGTGAAGAAGACCTCAAGGAAGCCGAAAAGGAGTTGGCGCAGGAAGCAATGCTGGAAATCAAACCGGCCTGACGCAACCTCCACGTGGAGCGGGCTTGCTCGCGAAGACGGACTAACATTCAACATCAATGTCGACTGTTATGCCCCTTCGCGAGCAAGCCCGCTCCCATAGGGTTTTGTGTTCAATGCCAATAAAAAACGCCGTCAAAATGGCGTCAATATTCACGCAGTGACCACTCGGCACCTTCTAGTCTCGGTTCGCGTGCGAGCCAGACTTTTCTTCTATTATCTGCTCAAGGATATCGACAGTAATCACTGGATCGAGACAGCCTTCCCGTGGAGGCTGAATACCGGATCTACCGAGGGTCGCCGCCATGTCGCGCAACCTCTGCCTCACCCGTCAATGCCTGGGCCTTGTGACCCGTATCGAATGTGCCATCCGCCCACTGGCGGGGGATACGGGCATGTGGACCTTACTCTTCGCCGCCGGAATGGCCGGCGAGCAGCCTTCCGCCATCAAGGCCCAAGGCCCGTTCCGTGGGCCGGTCGTGGCTGAATCGATCCTCGATACCATCGTTGAAAGTCTGACCTTGCATGGCTACGAGCTGGCCGACGACCCGCAAATCTGGTGCCTGCATCTGCAAGCCCAGTTGCGAGAGATCAATGGTGGTCGTTACCGCAACCTTAGCGGTCCCGAGTTTCGGCCCGAGCACTGAATAGACTATTGATCAAGGTTGCCTGGCTCAGCCTTGTCGAGTTTGACCTCAAACCCGTATTGCACGGTGGTGAGGTTGGTTCGCTGATAAGTTTCCAGACGTGTGGGCTGGCCATAGAAGTAATGCACTGCAAATAACGCCGGGCCTTGCGCGCTGGCGTCGTGACTGACTGAAAGAATCTCCTTCAGATAGTTGCCACTGTCGTCCTTGGCGAAAAAACGCCAGTCCTGGACTGGAAACAGCTTCAAATCCACCACCAACGCATTTCCTTTGAGCTCAAGGCCTTTGGGCAATTGGCGGGCGTCGTACGATTGTTGGTCGACAGTCGCCAGAAACTGCGGCATGGAGCCCACGGCGTAGGCCGGAGTTTCCGGAAACAGGTTCAGATCATAGATGATGGCGCCGCGTATCGGATCGACCTGATACGCCTCCGGCGGCAGCTCGATCGGTCCATCGCGCTGGCCGTTGCGGTCTTGGGTAAAGAACGTCACCGGGCTTTCGCCGGGATTGAAAGAGGTGCCGAGCAGTTCGTCATTGAAGCTTCTGGGGTGATCGAATTCGATGCGCGCGGCACTCGGTTCATCCACCGACTGACTGATGCTGATGCTTTTTTTCAGTTGCTCCTCGTTCAGCGTTGCGCCCTTGAGCCAGGTCGCGGCCTGGTCGTCATACACCACCACCGGCAAGGTCAGTGGCTGGATGGTTTTTTCCGTGGTGTGCGGGTCGAAGCGGCGTATCGGCAGGTCCAGGTCCTTGTGGGTCACCGTGACCGCCGAGAAGTCCAGCAAGCTGACTTCGACGGTGTCGATCGGTCCGTTGAAATAGACCTTGGTGTAATGACGGATTTGTTGCTTTTCAAACGCACGCTGCTCGTCATCGAGCTGCTTTTCGAACGCTTCGCTCCAGGCCTTCTGCTGCTGCATCTGTGTCAGTTGTTTTTGATAAAACGCAATTTGCTCGGCGGTTTCGTTGATCGCCCCTGAGCGAGAGAGGAATTGCCCGGTGGCGTCCCTGGCCTGAACGATCAATGGGTTGAGTGAAATGTCACGTGTCTCGGGGGCCAGCGGCACGCTGTTACTGAATTCGATTTCGGCGTAGTTATTGCCCAGTTTCAATAAGGTGACACTGAGATTGTCGTTGGTGCGAGTCTGGCCGACGTCCTTTTTCGTCAAATCGAAGCTGTAGAGCCGGCGTGGGGCGATGACTTCCACCTTGCCTTGCAGGCTCACCGGTTGTGGTTGGCTCTTCTTATCCACATCCAGGCCTTCGATGAAGGGGTAGGTCACCGTCAAATCATCGGGGTTGGTCAGGTTGGAGCTCGACGGGCTCAACTGAATGCCGGGATCGGTTTCCGACCACTCCGGCTGGAACGCGATGACGCGCTTGTTGCTCAGGGTCACCGATTGCCATTCCAGGCCATGAGGAAAAAGGAACGCACCCGGAATGTTGAAATTGAAGGGGAATACCGGTTGCAGGTCGGTCAGGTAATCCGAGCTGGACTCCTTGTGCAGCACGAACAGACCGTTGATGTAGGTGTCGACCAGCGCCTGGGGCGTGGGGTAGTGCTTGAGCACGGCGAGGGCATCTTCGCCGTATTCGGTGACGACTGGTTTGGTGTCGAGCTTCAGTTGCGCGCGCTCGAGTAATAACAGCGAACCGCCTAGCTCGGCCACGGCATCCTTGAGCTTGGGGTCCTCGATCGTCTCCAGGGATTGTTCGAACTGTGCGATCTTTTCTTCGAGGCTGACCTGACGTTTCTCATCGCTGGGTGAACAACCTCCGAGGAGTAACGTGAGGCAAAGTCCGGCACTCATTAAAGGCAATCGCACATCCATTTCCAGTTTTCCTGTCCGACGTCGCTGACCGTTCAATGATCTGGACACTAGCAGAAAAACTTTGTCACACACACGCAGGTTGCGGATTTTCCGGCGGTTTCTGGGTGTAACAGGTGGCTGTTATACTCGCCGCCATTTCCAGCCCCTTGTGTGAGATTCAATGGAACGCTTTATCGAAAATGCAATGTACGCCTCCCGCTGGTTACTGGCGCCGATCTATTTCGGTTTGTCCCTGGGCTTGCTGGCGTTGGCACTGAAATTCTTCCAGGAAGTCTTCCACGTCATTCCTAACGTGTTCTCGATGGCCGAGTCGGATCTGATTCTGGTACTGCTGTCGCTGATCGACATGGCGCTGGTGGGCGGCCTGCTGGTGATGGTGATGATCTCCGGTTACGAGAACTTCGTTTCTCAACTGGATATCGACGACAGCAAGGAAAAGCTCAACTGGCTGGGCACCATGGATTCGTCTTCGTTGAAGATGAAGGTCGCGGCTTCCATCGTGGCGATTTCGTCGATCCACCTGCTACGGATCTTCATGGATGCCAAGAACGTCGATCCCGAGCATTTGAAGTGGTACGTGGTCATTCACATGACCTTCGTGGTGTCGGCGTTTGCCATGGGCTATCTGGACAAGCTGACCAAGCACTGATCCTTGTGGGAGGGTGTGTGAAACAGACGGGCGGTGCCGTTTGTGGCTTGTACTTTGGCGCGTCGAGGCATATCCATGTAGGGATCGTCACTGCCTGAGGTGCGCACATGAACCTGCAAGAGTTGAATGCGTATGCCGTCGCCGGAAAGATCGATGAGCTGAACCTGATCTCGATGGAAGGCGTGTTCTACGTGCTGGAGGCTCGGATGCATGGCTCGGCCTATCCATTGCTCGACGCCCACGGCAAGACAATGCAGCTTCGCTCGGTCGAGCATGCGCGTGAGGTGCTTCACGCCTTTCCCAAGCTGTCGTTCAACGTGGTGCATACCTCGGTTCAGGACGAAATGTGCGGTGCCAGCACTGAGGAAAGCCTGAAAGTTCCAATCACCTTCCGTTCTGCGTAACAGCCGACGCCGCTCATCAACGTAGCGGCATCTGTGCTAGTCTGCTCGCCCTTTTGATTCCGGGCGCGTTCCGGGACGCGCTGTGCACGCACGGCAAGTTCCAGGGCCGTCCGCATAGCGGAGCAGTGTCATGTCCGAAGTAAATCTGTCCACCGACGAAACCCGCGTCAGCTACGGAATTGGCCGTCAGTTGGGCGACCAGCTGCGTGACAACCCGCCACCGGGCGTTAGCCTGGACGCGATCCTGGCTGGCCTGACCGACGCGTTCGCCGGCAAGCCAAGCCGTGTGGGGCAGGAAGAAATGTCCGCCAGCTTCAAGGTGATCCGCGAAATCATGCAAGCCGAAGCGGCAGCCAAGGCTGAAGCCGCTGCTGGCGAAGGTCTGGCTTTCCTGGCTGAAAACGCCAAGCGTGAAGGCATCACCACTCTGGCTTCCGGCCTGCAATTCGAAGTACTGACTCAAGGTGAAGGCGCCAAGCCAACCCGTGAAGATCAAGTGCGCACTCACTACCACGGCACCCTGATCGACGGCACTGTGTTCGACAGCTCCTATGATCGCGGTCAGCCTGCAGAATTCCCGGTAGGCGGCGTCATCGCTGGCTGGACCGAAGCCCTGCAACTGATGAACGCCGGCAGCAAATGGCGCCTGTACGTGCCGAGCGAACTGGCTTACGGCGCTCAAGGCGTTGGCAGCATTCCGCCGCACAGCGTACTGGTATTCGACGTCGAACTGCTCGACGTTCTGTAATCCCTGAGTGTCGGAACGGGCTCGGTCATGTGGGAGCGGGCTTGCTCGCGAAGGCGGTGTGTCATTCAGCGATGATCTTGAATGTTATGGCCTCTTCGCGAGCAAGCCCGCTCCCACAGGGCTCGCTCCGACATATTGCATTTTCATATTTCGATCTTGTGATGCAGCTCATTCGTCGGGCGCAACGCCCGGGCATAGCAGAACAGAAACAGATTGCGTACCAGTTCCTTGAGCACCACCGGCTCACTGGAACTCAAGCCGTTGACGTCCAGATCACCCTGATCCTGTAGCTCGTTCAAGGCTTCTTCTTCAAGCACCGCACAGACTTCCCCGGTTTCCCGATGCAGGATTCTGAGGTAGGGATGTGGGCGGTCCAGCCAGGCATCGATCAAATAAGTCATGAGTCTCATCTCCATTGATGGGTTTCAATGAGAATAATTCTTATTCATCAAATAGCAAGGGTCTATTGGCGATTTGTGTTTTTTTCTGCGGGGGGTTGCCGGGCGTCAAAACGACTGGCGTTTGGCTGCTGCGCGGGAATGCTGGGTGATGTGGGGAAGGGCGAAGCACCATCCCACGCCAGGCGCGGGATGGAATACAGCAGATTCAGACTTTTCTGACGAACTCGGATTTGAGTTTCATCGGGCCGATGCCGTCGATCTTGCAGTCGATGTCGTGGTCGCCATCGCACAGGCGGATGTTCTTGACCTTGGTACCGACCTTGACCACCAGCGACGTGCCTTTGACCTTGAGGTCCTTGATCACGGTGATGGTATCGCCGTCCTGCAGGACATTGCCGACCGAATCCTTTTTCACGGTGTCATCGGAGGCCGCTTCGGCTTCGCCGCTGGCGGACCACTCGTGGGCGCACTCCGGGCAGATCAGCTGTGCGCCGTCTTCATAGGTGTATTCGGAATTGCATTTCGGGCAGGGTGGCAACGTGCTCACTAAAGCTCCTTGGATTCAGGATGGCTAAAAAGCGCACATTATATAGGGTTTATACGGGGAGAGGGTGGCACATGATTTTGTAGGATCGAGGTTTGCCTGCGAACGCGGTGTGTCAGTCACATTGGTGTCGACTGGTAGATCGCATTCGCGGGCAAGCCGCGCTCCTACAGGGTATGTGTCAGTGTGTGCGGGCGACCGCAAACTCGCTCAATTCCACCAATGCATCGCGGTATTCGCTGGCGGGCAGGGCGTCGAGGCACTTGATCGCACGGGCCACGTAATCGCGGGCCAGTTGCGCGGTGTAATCCAGCGAGCCGGAAGCTTCAACGGCCTCGCGAATGCTTTCCAGATCTTCGATGCCACCTTTCTGGATCGCCTGACGAACCAGTGCAGCCTGCTCCGGAGTGCCTTCGCGCATGGTGTAGATCAGCGGCAGCGTCGGTTTACCTTCGGCCAGATCGTCGCCGACGTTCTTGCCCAAGGTTTCGGCGTCGCCACGGTAATCCAGCAGGTCGTCGACCAATTGGAACGCCACTCCCAGGTGATCGCCGAAGGTGCGCAGTGCTTCGCTCTGTTCCGGCGAGGCGCCGGCCAGGGCCGCGGCACTGTGGGTCGAGGCTTCGAAGAGCATCGCGGTTTTGCCGCGGATGACTTCCATGTAGGTTTCTTCGGTAGTGCTGGCGTCGCGGACCTTCGACAGCTGCAACACTTCGCCTTCGGCGATGATGCGCGTGGCTTGCGAAAGGATCTTCATCACCGGCATGGAGCCCAGTTCGACCATCATTTCGAAAGAACGCGAATACAGGAAGTCGCCCACCAGCACGCTTGGTGCGTTGCCCCACATGGCGTTGGCGGTCGAGCGGCCACGGCGCATGCCGGACATGTCGACGACGTCATCGTGCAGCAGGGTGGCGGTGTGCAGGAACTCGATGGTCGCGGCCAGCAGGCGCAGGTCATCGCCTTCACGGCCGAGTGCCTTGCCGCACAGCAGCACGAGCAACGGGCGCAGGCGTTTACCGCCAGCCGAGGTAATGTAGTCGCCGATTTTCGATACCAGCGGCACTCGGGAAGTCAGCTGTTTCTTGATGATGCCGTCGACGGCGCTAAAATCGTCCGCCACCGCGCGGTAGAAAGCTTGGGGTTGCATCAGCGACAGTTGCTCCAGAAGGGTTGCGCGGCATGCTAGGACCCACGTCCGGGCCTGTCAAGGCACGATGGACAGCCTCTTGCATCGCCCCGGCAGCTTGCGTACAATCGCGCACCCTGAACTTCCTGGGCAGCACCTGCCTTACGCAATTGCAAACAGGCCTTCCAGCCTTATGCAGCCATGCCAGCCAATACCTCTTCTTATAAAGAGCTGGGTGAGCAGGATTATCGGAGAAATACCATGTCTTATGCAGTAATCGTTACTGGTGGCAAGCAGTACAAAGTTGCTCCAGGTGAATACCTGAAGATCGAAAAACTGGAAATCGCTACCGGCGAATCCGTTACTTTTGATCGCGTTCTGTTGGTTGCCAATGGCGACGACGTGAATATCGGCGCTCCAGTTGTTCCTGGCGCTACCGTTGTGGCTGAAGTGATCTCCCAAGGTCGTCACGATAAAGTCCGCATCATCAAGTTCCGTCGCCGTAAGCACCACATGAAGCGTATGGGCCACCGCCAGTGGTACACCGAGATCAAAATCACCGGTATTCAGGCTTAATTTCAGCCTAATTCCTCACTAGGAGAATTGAACTCATGGCACACAAAAAAGCTGGTGGTAGTACCCGTAACGGTCGCGACTCAGAAGCCAAACGCCTTGGCGTGAAGATGTATGGCGGCCAGGTTATCATTCCGGGCAACATCATCGTGCGTCAGCGCGGCACCCAATTCCACGCTGGCTACGGCGTTGGCATGGGCAAAGATCACACTCTGTTCGCTAAAATCGACGGCGTGATCAAGTTCGAAGTAAAAGGCGCCTTCGGTCGTCGTTACGTAAGCATTGTCCCGAAGACTGACGTCGTCGCGGCATAATTACGTAGTTGCTGGAAAAGCCCTGTCTTGCGACGGGGCTTTTTCGTTTGTGGGGTGAGTCTCTTGCAAAGCTGTTTGTGATGGGCTCCAGCGCTGTATTGGCGGTCGTTGATTGAGGTCGCTGCGCTCATTTTTGCAAGAGTCTTATGTCTAGGTTTTTTCGGCTCGTCCGTATGGCGAGAGGCGTTTTGTTATGAAGTTTGTTGATGAAGTATCGATTCGAGTAAAGGCCGGGGACGGCGGCAACGGTTGCATGAGCTTCCGTCGCGAAAAATTCATTGAAAACGGCGGCCCGAACGGCGGTGACGGTGGTGATGGCGGCTCGGTTTATATGGTTGCCGACGAGAACCTGAATACCTTGGTGGACTACCGTTACACCCGGCACTTCGATGCCGAGCGCGGTTCCAACGGCGGTAGCACTGACTGCACCGGTAAGAAAGGTGAGGAGCTGGTGCTGCGCGTTCCGGTCGGTACTACCGTCATCGATTCCGCGACTCAGGAAGTGATCGGTGACCTGACCAAGGCCGGTCAGCGTCTGCTGGTGGCTCACGGCGGCTGGCACGGTCTGGGTAACACTCGTTTCAAATCCAGCACCAACCGCGCACCGCGTCAGACCACGCCGGGCAAACCGGGTGAGCAGCGCGACCTGAAGCTGGAAATGAAGGTGTTGGCGGATGTCGGTCTGCTCGGTTTGCCGAACGCCGGCAAAAGTACCTTCATTCGCTCGGTATCGGCTGCCAAGCCGAAAGTCGCCGACTACCCGTTCACCACTCTGGTGCCGAACCTGGGTGTGGTCAGCGTCGATCGCTGGAAGAGCTTCGTGGTGGCGGACATTCCGGGTCTGATCGAAGGTGCTTCCGACGGTGCGGGCCTGGGGATTCGTTTCCTCAAGCACTTGTCGCGTACCCGTCTGCTGCTGCACCTCGTCGACATGGCGCCGCTGGATGACACCAGTGCTCCGGATGCCGCTGAAGTAATCGTCAGCGAGCTGACCAAGTTCAGTCCCTCCCTGGCTGAGCGTGATCGCTGGCTGGTGCTGAACAAGTGCGACCAGATCCTTGAGGAAGAGCACGACGCTCGCGTCAAGGAAATCGTTGATCGTCTGGAGTGGACCGGTCCGGTCTACGTGATCTCCGCGATCGCCAAGCAAGGCACCGAGCGTCTTTGCCATGACATCATGCGTTACCTGGAAGATCGTGCCGATCGTCTGGCTAACGACCCGGCCTACAAGGAAGAGCTGGCCGAGCTCGATCGGCGCATCGAAGATGAAGCGCGCGCCCAGTTGCAGGCGCTGGACGATCAGCGTGCCCTGCGTCGCAGTGGCGTGAAGTCGGTCCATGACATCGGTGATGACGATTGGGACGAAGAAGATGTGGATGACGAAGACGGTCCGGAAATCATTTACGTGCGTGACTGATTCGTTGCGATAAACTTAAGCGCCGCTCACTAGAGCGGCGTTTTAGTATCTGGAAATCGGTAGTCACGAATAACGTTAGGGCAGCGCCGGGTCGTGCTGTCCTCAAGCTAAGGTTGAAGATGATGCGGAGCAAGGTGACAGGTGCGCAGCGTTGGGTCGTGAAGATCGGCAGCGCTTTGCTGACGGCGGACGGCAAAGGCCTGGATCGCGCGGCAATGGGTGTCTGGGTCGAGCAGATGGTTGCCCTGCACGAAGCGGGCGTTGAGCTGGTGCTGGTGTCCTCCGGGGCGGTGGCGGCGGGCATGAGTCGTCTGGGCTGGACCGTACGACCCAGTGCAATGCACGAGTTGCAGGCGGCTGCCGCCATCGGTCAGATGGGGTTGGTGCAGGCCTGGGAGTCGAGCTTCGCCGAGCATGGCCGGCATACCGCGCAGATTCTCCTGACTCACGACGATTTATCCGACCGCAAGCGCTACCTGAACGCTCGCAGTACGCTGCGGGCGTTGGTCGAACTCAAGGTGATCCCGGTGATCAACGAGAACGACACCGTGGTCACTGACGAAATTCGTTTCGGCGACAACGACACGCTGGCGGCGCTCGTGGCGAACCTGGTTGAGGCCGATTTGTTGGTGATCCTCACTGATCGCGATGGCATGTTCGATGCCGATCCGCGCAACAATCCCGACGCCAAGCTGATTTATGAGGCGCGTGCCGATGATCCGGCGCTGGATGCGGTGGCTGGCAGCACGGGCGGAGCGCTGGGTCGTGGCGGTATGCAGACCAAGTTGCGCGCTGCGCGTCTGGCGGCGCGTTCCGGTGCGCACACCATCATCGTTGGTGGGCGCATTGAGCGAGTGCTGGATCGTCTCAAGGCGGGCGAGCGCGTCGGCACCTTGTTGTCACCTGAGCGCGGCATGTTGGCGGCGCGCAAGCAGTGGCTGGCCGGGCATCTGCAAACTCGCGGCACGCTGGTGCTGGATGCGGGTGCGGTGACGGCGCTGTCCCAGGGCAACAAAAGTTTGCTGCCGGTGGGCGTCAAGCTGGTCCAGGGCAGTTTCCGTCGCGGCGAAATGGTGGTCTGCGTGGCGCCGGACGGTCGTGAAATCGCCCGTGGCCTGGCTAACTACAGCGCTCTGGAAGCACAAAAAATCATCGGTCAGTCGTCTGAGGCGATTGTCGGTTTGTTGGGTTACATGGCGGAGCCGGAACTGGTTCACCGCGATAACCTGATTCTGGTCTGAAGGAATACCTGAATGCGTGTGGCAAAAGGATTATTGGGCTTATTGTTGGCGATGCCGCTGCTGGCCTTGGCCGATGAAATTGGCCAGGTGTCGACGGTGTTCAAGTTTGTTGGTCCGAACGACCGTATCGTTGTCGAGGCGTTTGATGATCCGAAGGTGGATGGCGTGACATGCTACCTGTCGCGCGCCAAGACCGGCGGCGTAAAGGGTGGCTTGGGTCTGGCTGAGGATCGCGCTGAAGCATCTATTGCGTGCCGTCAGGTCGGTCCGATCAACTTCAAGGGTGAGCTCAAGGATGGCGAGGAGGTGTTCAAGGAGCGCACATCCTTGGTGTTCAAGACCATGCAGGTGGTGCGATTCCTCGACAAGAAGCGTAATACGCTGGTGTATCTGGTTTATAGCGATCGTTTGATCGAGGGCAGCCCGCAGAATGCGGTGACGGCGATTCCCATTCTGCCGTGGGCGCACGCTCAATAATTTGACGCAGACCCAAATGTGGGAACGAGCCTGCTCGCGATAACGGACTGGCATTCAGCATTTATGCTGGCTGGACGTCCACTATCGCGAGCAGGCTCGCTCCCACATTTTTTTTGTGGTGTATTTGATAAATCGCAGGCAATAAAAAACCGACCCTGAGGTCGGTTTTTTAACGAGCGCGTCGCTTAGGCAGCAGCGGCAACGTTCAGGGCCTTGACGTGGCCATTCAGGCGGCTCTTATGGCGAGCAGCTTTGTTCTTGTGGATGATGCCTTTATCGGCCATGCGGTCGATAACTGGCACAGCCAGAACGTAAGCAGCTTGAGCTTTGGCAGCGTCTTTTGCGTCGATGGCTTTAACTACATTCTTGATGTAGGTACGAACCATGGAACGCAGGCTGGCGTTGTGGCTGCGACGCTTCTCAGCCTGTTTTGCACGTTTTTTGGCGGAAGGTGTGTTGGCCACCGTCGAGCTCCTCGAAAGACTTTTTAGGAAATAGCAAACAAAATAGGCCGCGAATCATGCCGATGAGTTGATGTCTTGTCAAGGGCGGTTGAGACGATCCGCTAAGTGGCAGGCATAGAGCGCCGGGATATTTCTTTCCGGCGTGCGACCTGTAAACTCGCGAGCTTTGGCTCTGTGCTGTTGCGGCGCGGAGTATCGCATAAGTGGGCGCGTTGTTCGCCTGCTGTTTATCGACAGGCAAAAACTCTTTCAATGAATCTGCTCAAATCGTTGGCCGCTGTCAGCTCTATCACAATGCTTTCCCGGGTGTTGGGGTTCGTTCGCGACACCCTTATCGCTCGCGCATTTGGTGCGGGAATGGCGACAGACGCCTTCTTTATCGCCTTCAAACTGCCCAATCTGCTGCGGCGGATCTTCGCCGAGGGCGCATTTTCCCAGGCCTTCGTGCCGATTCTCGCCGAATATAAAAGCCAGAAGGGTGAGGAGGCGACGCGAACCTTCATTGCCTACGTCTCGGGCCTGCTGACGCTGGTGCTGGCGCTGGTCACCGCGCTGGGCATGCTCGCCGCGCCTTGGGTCATCTGGGCCACGGCACCGGGTTTCGTCACGACCCCGGAAAAATTCGAGCTGACCACCGATCTGCTGCGGGTCACTTTTCCTTATATATTGCTGATCTCCCTGTCTTCATTGGCCGGAGCGATCCTCAATACATGGAATCGCTTCTCGGTGCCGGCCTTCGTGCCGACCCTGCTCAATGTCAGCATGATCATCTTCGCGGTGTTCCTGACGCCGTATTTCGATCCGCCGGTAATGGCGCTGGGCTGGGCTGTTCTGGTGGGAGGCCTGGCGCAATTGCTGTTTCAGCTGCCGCACCTGAAAAAAATCGGCATGTTGGTGCTGCCACGTCTGAATCTGCGCGACAGTGGTGTCTGGCGGGTCATGAAACAGATGCTGCCAGCGATCATCGGCGTTTCGGTGAGTCAGATTTCGCTGATCATCAACACCATATTTGCTTCGTTTCTGGTGGCCGGTTCCGTGTCCTGGATGTATTACGCCGATCGCCTGATGGAGTTGCCATCCGGCGTGCTGGGTGTGGCACTGGGCACGATTCTGCTGCCGACTCTGGCCAGGACCTATGCCAGCCAGGATCGCCACGAATACTCGCGGATCCTCGATTGGGGGCTGCGCCTGTGCTTCATGCTGGTATTGCCGTGCGCCCTGGCGCTGGGGATTCTGGCGGAGCCGCTGACGGTTTCGCTGTTCCAGTACGGTCAGTTCAGCGCTTTCGATGCGGCAATGACCCAGCGTGCGCTGATTGCTTATTCCGTCGGTTTGCTGGGGATTATCGTCATCAAAGTGCTGGCGCCGGGCTTTTATGCGCAACAAAACATCCGCACCCCGGTAAAAATCGCGATTTTCACCCTGATCGTCACCCAGTTGTTCAACCTTGTGCTGATCGGTCCGCTGGCTCACGCCGGTCTGGCCCTGGCCATCAGCGCGGGTGCCTGCATCAACGCCGGGCTGCTGTTCTATCAGCTGCGCAAGCAGCAGATGTATCAGCCGCAACCGGGCTGGGCAAAGTTCGGGCTCAAACTGCTGGTGGCGGTGGTGGTGATGTCCGCGGTATTGCTGGGCGCAATGCACTTCATGCCGGCTTGGGCGGAAGGGCATATGCTGGAGCGTTTGCTGCGTCTGGGCGCATTGGTGATCGCCGGCGTGGTGGCGTATTTCGGCATGTTGCTGTTGATGGGCTTCCGTTTGCGTGACTTCAATCGCAAGGCTTTGAGTTGAGGCTTTTGTCTCGATAAACACGGGCGGGCCGACTGTTTTGTCGGCTCGATCACTTTGGGTTACGGTGTTGCCTGTCGTCGGCCGCCGGGTGTGGTTATAATCGACCACTTTATGAGCAAGAAGCGCGTTATGCAGCTGGTTCGAGGCCTCCACAACCTGCGCCCCCAGCATCGGGGCTGTGTCGCCACTATTGGCAACTTTGACGGTGTTCACCGTGGTCACCAGGCTATCCTGGCCCGGCTGCGTGAGCGTGCGCTCGAGTTGGGCGTGCCCAGCTGTGTGGTGATTTTCGAGCCGCAGCCGCGAGAATTCTTCGCCCCGGACACCGCCCCGGCCCGACTGGCCCGCTTGCGGGACAAACTGCAACTGCTGGCCTTAGAGGGTGTCGACCGGGTGCTGTGCCTGGCGTTCAATCAGCGCTTGAGCAAACTCAGCGCCAGCGAATTCGTCGATACTATTCTGGTGGACGGCCTCGGCGTACAGCATCTGGAGGTCGGTGACGATTTCCGTTTCGGCTGTGACCGGCTAGGGGATTTCGATTTCCTGCAACAGGCTGGCGTCCTTCAGGGGTTTACCGTTGAAGCGGCGCAGACCGTCGAGCTGGACGGTATTCGTGTCAGCAGCACTCAGGTGCGTAACGCCCTGGCCGCTGCAGATTTTGCCTTGGCCGAGCGGCTACTCGGTCGTCCGTACCGGATTGCCGGGCGAGTCCTGCACGGCCAGAAGCTGGCGCGCCAGCTCGGTACGCCGACCGCCAATATACAACTCAAGCGTCGTCGTGTGCCGCTGTCCGGGGTTTATCTGGTCAACGTCGACATCGACGGCAAGACCTGGCCAGGCGTCGCCAATATCGGTGTGCGGCCAACGGTCCAAGGTGATGGCAAAGCCCACCTCGAAGTACATCTTTTGGATTTTGCCGGCGATCTGTATGACCGGCGTTTGACGGTGGTTTTCCACCACAAGCTGCGTGAAGAGCAGCGTTTCGCCTCTCTGGAGGCGCTTAAGACGGCGATCAATGCGGATGTCGCCGCCGCCCGTGCCCTGTCGCACCTAGCGCCAATCGCTAATGAAGAGCCTTAAATGACCGACTATAAAGCCACGCTAAACCTTCCGGACACCGCCTTCCCAATGAAGGCCGGCCTGCCACAGCGCGAACCGCAGATTCTGCAGCGCTGGGACAGTATTGGCCTGTACGGTAAGTTGCGCGAGATTGGCAAGGATCGTCCGAAGTTCGTACTTCACGACGGTCCTCCGTACGCCAACGGCACGATTCACATCGGTCATGCGCTGAACAAGATTCTCAAGGACATGATCATCCGCTCGAAAACCCTGTCGGGTTTCGATGCGCCTTATGTTCCGGGCTGGGACTGCCACGGTCTGCCGATCGAGCACAAAGTCGAAGTGACCCACGGCAAGAACCTGGGCGCGGACAAGACCCGCGAACTGTGCCGTGCCTACGCTACCGAGCAGATCGAAGGCCAGAAGTCCGAATTCATCCGTCTGGGCGTGTTGGGCGACTTCGCCAACCCGTACAAGACCATGGACTTCAAAAACGAGGCCGGTGAAATCCGCGCCCTGGCGGAAATCGTCAAGGGTGGTTTCGTGTTCAAGGGCCTGAAGCCTGTGAACTGGTGCTTTGACTGCGGTTCGGCCCTGGCTGAAGCCGAAGTCGAGTACGAGAACAAAAAATCCGCGACCATCGACGTGGCCTTCCCGATCGCTGATGAGGCCAAACTGGCTGCCGCGTTCGGTCTGCCATCGCTGGGCAAACCTGCTTCGATCGTGATCTGGACCACCACCCCGTGGACCATCCCGGCCAACCAGGCGCTGAACGTTCACCCGGAATTCAACTACGCCCTGGTCGACGTCGGCGACAAACTGCTGGTGCTGGCTGAAGAGCTGGTCGAGTCGTGCCTTGCCCGTTACAGCCTGGAAGGCTCGGTCATTGCGACCGCCACCGGTAAAGCACTGGAACTGATCAACTTCCGCCACCCGTTCTACGATCGTCTGTCGCCGGTTTACCTGGCTGAATACGTCGAACTGGGCGCGGGCACCGGCGTGGTTCACTCCTCTCCAGCCTACGGCGTAGACGACTTCGTGACCTGCAAAGCCTATGGCATGGTCAACGATGACATCCTCAATCCGGTGCAAAGCAACGGCGTGTACGCGACATCGCTGGAGTTCTTCGGCGGCCAGTTCATCTGGAAGGCCAACCCGGCCATCGTCGACAAACTGTCGGAAGTCGGCGCGCTGCTGCACACCGAAACCATTGAACATAGCTACATGCACTGCTGGCGTCACAAGACCCCGCTGATCTACCGCGCCACCGCGCAGTGGTTCATCGGCATGGACAAAGAGCCTGCGACCGGCGAAACCCTGCGCAAGCGGGCGATCAAAGCTATCGAAGAGACCAAATTCGTTCCGGCCTGGGGCCAGGCGCGTCTGCACTCGATGATCGCCAACCGTCCGGACTGGTGCATCTCCCGCCAACGCAATTGGGGCGTGCCGATCCCGTTCTTCCTGAACAAGGAAAGCGGCGAGCTGCACCCACGCACCGTCGAGTTGATGGAAATCGTCGCCCAGCGCGTCGAAGTCGAAGGCATCGAAGCCTGGTTCAAGATGGACGCCGCCGAGTTGCTCGGTGAAGAAGCGCCGCTGTACGACAAGATCAGCGACACCCTGGACGTCTGGTTCGACTCGGGCACCACGCACTGGCACGTCCTGCGCGGCTCGCACTCGATGGGTCACGAGACCGGTCCACGTGCCGACCTGTACCTGGAGGGTTCGGACCAGCACCGCGGCTGGTTCCACTCGTCGTTGCTGACCGGTTGCGCCATCGACGACCACGCCCCGTACCGCGAGCTGCTGACCCACGGTTTCACCGTCGACGAGTCCGGTCGCAAAATGTCCAAGTCTTTGGGCAACGTGATCGCGCCGCAGAAGGTCAACGACACCCTGGGCGCCGATATCATGCGTCTGTGGGTCGCTTCTACCGACTACTCGGGTGAAATGGCGGTTTCCGAGCAGATCCTGCAACGCAGTGCGGACGCCTACCGGCGCATCCGTAACACTGCGCGCTTCCTGCTTTCCAACTTGACCGGTTTCAACCCGGCCACCGACATCCTGCCAGCCGAAGAAATGCTCGCTCTGGACCGTTGGGCCGTGGATCGCACCCTGCTGCTGCAACGCGAGCTGCAAGAGCACTACGGCGAATACCGTTTCTGGAACGTCTACTCCAAGATCCACAACTTCTGCGTGCAGGAATTGGGCGGTTTCTACCTCGACATCATCAAGGACCGTCAGTACACCACTGGCGCCAACAGCAAGGCCCGTCGTTCGGCGCAAACCGCGCTGTACCACATCTCCGAAGCGCTGGTGCGCTGGATCGCGCCGATCCTGGCGTTTACCGCCGATGAGCTGTGGCAGTACTTGCCGGGCGAGCGTAACGACTCTGTGATGCTCAACACCTGGTATGAAGGCCTGACCGAATTGCCGGAAGGCTTCGAGCTGGACCGCGCCTACTGGGAGCGGATCATGGCGGTGAAGGTCGCGGTCAACAAGGAAATGGAAATCCAGCGCGCGGCGAAGGCCGTCGGTGGCAACCTGCAAGCCGAAGTGACGCTGTTCGCCGAAGATGCGCTGAGTGCCGATCTGGCCAAGCTGAGCAACGAACTGCGCTTCGTGTTGATTACCTCGACTGCCACCGTTGCGCCGTTCGTGCAGGCGCCGGGCGATTCCGTGGTCACTGAAGTTGGCGGCCTGAAGCTCAAAGTGGTCAAGTCGAGCCATGCCAAGTGCGCCCGTTGCTGGCACTGCCGTGAAGACGTTGGCGCGAACCCGGAGCATCCGGAAATCTGCGGTCGTTGCGTCGACAACATCAGCGGCGCAGGCGAGGTTCGTCACTATGCCTAACGCCGTTGGCCGTTTCGGACGGCTGAGCTGGCTCTGGTTGAGCTTGCTGGTCCTGGTCATCGACCAGGCCAGCAAGTTCTACTTCGAAAGCTCGCTGAGCATGTACCAGCAAATCGTGGTGATCCCCGATTACTTCAGCTGGACCCTGGCCTACAACACTGGCGCGGCGTTCAGTTTCCTGGCTGACAGCTCCGGCTGGCAGCGCTGGCTGTTCGCCCTGATCGCGGTGGTGGTCAGTGCGGTGCTGGTGGTCTGGCTCAAGCGCCTGGGGCGCAACGAAACCTGGCTGGCAGTCGCTTTGGCGCTGGTGCTGGGTGGCGCGCTGGGTAACCTGTACGACCGCATTGCCCTGGGCCATGTGATCGATTTCATTCTGGTGCATTGGCAGAACCGCTGGTATTTCCCGGCGTTCAACTTTGCCGACAGCGCAATTTCTGTCGGTGCCGTGATGCTTGCACTGGATATGTTCAAAAGTAAAAAGACCGGAGAAACCGTTCATGACTGAACAGGTATTGGCTGAGCAACGCATCGGCCAGAACACGGAAGTCACCTTGCACTTTGCATTGCGTCTGGAGAACGGCGACACCGTCGACAGCACCTTCGACAAAGCCCCGGCGACCTTCAAGGTTGGCGACGGCAGCCTGTTGCCAGGTTTCGAAGCGGCGCTGTTCGGCTTCAAGGTCGGCGACAAACGCACCCTGACCATCGAGCCGGAAAACGCCTTTGGTCAGCCGAACCCGCAAAACGTGCAGATCATCCCGCGCTCGCAGTTCAAGGATATGGAGCTGTCGCCTGGCTTGCTGGTGATCTTCAACGATGCGGCCAATACTGAGCTGCCCGGTGTGGTAAAAGAATTCGATGACACCCAGGTGACGATCGACTTCAACCACCCGCTGGCCGGTAAAACCTTGACCTTTGACGTCGAGATCATCAACGTCAAAGCGCTGTAACTTGTGGGAGCGAGCCTGCTCGCGATGGCGTCATCACATTCAACATCAATGTTGACTGACGCACCGCTTTCGCGAGCAGGCTCGCTCCCACAGTAGTTTTTTCACTGTTTTCGCTATCTCTTGCGCGCAAGACACGAGGCACAGCATGCAAATCAAACTCGCCAACCCCCGTGGCTTCTGCGCCGGTGTGGACCGGGCGATCGAAATCGTCAACCGCGCCCTGGAAGTCTTCGGGCCGCCGATCTACGTGCGCCACGAAGTGGTCCACAATAAATTCGTCGTCGAAGACCTGCGCGCCCGTGGGGCGATCTTCGTTGAAGAGCTGGATCAGGTGCCGGATGACGTGATCGTGATCTTCAGCGCCCATGGCGTTTCCCAGGCCGTGCGCACCGAAGCCGCTGGCCGTGGCCTGAAAGTGTTCGACGCTACCTGCCCGCTGGTGACCAAGGTACACATCGAAGTCGCGCGCTACAGCCGCGACGGCCGTGAATGCATCCTCATCGGCCACGCCGGTCACCCGGAAGTCGAAGGCACCATGGGCCAGTACGATGGCAGCAATGGTGGCGCGATCTATCTGGTCGAGGACGAGAAAGACGTGGCCGCTTTGCAGGTGAACAACCCTGAAAGACTGGCTTTCGTCACCCAGACTACCCTGTCCATGGACGATACCAGTCGCGTGATCGACGCCCTGCGTACTCGGTTCCCGGCCATCGGCGGTCCGCGCAAGGACGACATATGCTACGCCACGCAAAACCGTCAGGACGCCGTCAAGCAACTGGCGGACGAATGCGACGTGGTGCTGGTGGTCGGCAGCCCGAACAGCTCCAACTCCAATCGCCTGCGTGAACTGGCTGAACGCATGGCCACCCCGGCCTATCTGATCGACGGCGCCGAAGACCTGCAAAAGAGCTGGTTCGACGGTGTCGAGCGGATTGGCATCACCGCCGGTGCCTCCGCTCCGGAAGTACTGGTGCGTGGCGTAATCCAGCAATTGCAGGCCTGGGGCGCCACCGGGGCTGATGAGCTGGCCGGCCGCGAGGAGAACATCACCTTCTCCATGCCTAAAGAGCTGCGCGTGCGTTCGCTGCTTTAACACTTTTCGCCTTTCGACACAGCGCCTGCTCAGCCTTATCGTTGGCCAGGCGCACTCGACCGCTCGCCGCCAGCACCACCTGGAGCTGGCTGACCGGCTCGCGAGCCGAGCAAATATGTAGCGTTCCTGCCTGAAACGCCCGCCTGGGCATCAGCGGTTGGCCCAGACTGCTGAACCGCACAAAACGCCTGACCCACCAATTGCCGACAATCGGCGTCCGCGCATCACTGGCGCGCTCGACCAGCAGCGGATTACTGCTGTCTTCCGGCCCTTTGCCGCTGATGTCCAGAATGATTCGCCAGCCCTGGCTCCAATCGCCGTTGATGCCATGAATGACCACGCTCTGGTTTCGGGTGATGGCCAGGGTTCTGGCGTGCCGGATTCCACTGATCAGCGACTCGGCTGCCTGTTGCCGATGGTTCGATTCGGTAAGCGCGGCAAATGCCGGGCTGACCAGTTGCAGAACAATCCCGACAATTGTCAGTCCCATGAGCAGTTCGATCAGGCTGAAACCTTGCTGATGCATGTCATCTCCCTCCCTGGAGTGCTGCGGCCCGCACGATCCCTGCGCGAGTAATGGCAAAACAACCGTACATCCGCCGGTCGAATGTTCTAGCGTGTAGAAGCAGGTATAGCCGACGGCAACGGAGGGCACCGATGGATCATCGTACAAAAGGTTTCACGCTGATCGAGCTGCTGATTACGCTCGCCGTGTTTCTGATCCTGATCAGCCTGGCTGTTCCGGCGTTTACCCGCTCGGTGCAAAGCACCAAGGCCGACACCGAGATCGGCGACCTGCAGCACGCGCTCAATTACGCCCGCCTTGAGGCGATCGACCGGGGCATTACCACCCGGGTTCGTCCGACAGCAGGAGGGAGTGTCTGGACTGGCGATCTGACCGTTTATGACGGTACTGGCAATTCGGCCAATGTATTGCGGGTTGTTCCAGCGATGAGCAGTGGTGCAACTCTGACGCTAACCTCAGGAGTGACCGCCATTGATTTCAACAACCTGGGCGGTTTGTCGGCGCCGTCCACGGCAGTCGTGATCAGTTATGCACTGGGGGCACAGAGCAGGACGCTGAATGTGTGTTTGAACGGACGAATTCTATTGGGTGGAAGTTGCGGATGAGGGGTTGGAGCAAGCGTGCACAGGAGGGCATGACGCTGATCGAGGTACTGGTCGCGTTGTTGGTCCTGGCCGTGGGGTTGTTGGGCGCGGCGGCGATTCAGCTCAATGCGCTGAAGTACACCGACAGCTCGCGGATGACCAGCCAGGCGAGTTTTATCGCCTACGACATGATGGACCGCATTCGTGCCAACTCCGGCGCCGATTACACCGTCACGCCACCGACCTCGGGCAACCTGAGCGTGGCCCGGGATCAGGACCTTTACGACTTCACCAGCAACATCGTCAATTTCGGCGGCGCCACGGCAACCGGTAGCATCACTCGCAATCAGCGGGTGTATACCATCACCATTGCCTGGGACGACTCGCGGGCCGCCAATACCGCGGACTCGCGCCGCAGTTTTGTCCTCACCAGTCGCGCCACCGTTGATCCGGCGACGACACCATGATCAGAGCCAGCAAAGGTTTCGGCCTGATCGAGTTACTGATCGCCCTGGCGTTGAGTCTGGTCGTGGTTCTGGGCGTGGCGCAGATATTCATCGCGGCTAAAAACACCTACGTCAGTCAGAACACCGCCGCCGGCATGCAGGAAGATGCACGGTTCGTCCTGAGTAAAATGATTCAGGAAATCCGCATGGTCGGCATGTTCGGTTGCCTGGGCACGATTGTCGACGCCAGCTCGGCAGGGAATTTCAATGCCAGTCAGATCACGCCGATCAGTTGGGACAATGCCAATCTCAAATTAACGCTTGTCACCGCCGATGTCGGCGGCAGTGGCGGTGCGCCAACCTGGACAGTAGTTTCGGACTGTCGCAACACCGCAACGGCCTACACCGGACTAAGAACGCCGACGTCTGGGCAGTTGGCATTTCCGATCCGGCGATTGGTCTACAGCTTCAGCAACAACCAACTGCTGATGGGCTCCGGTGCCGGCACACCGACGCAGCAGGTGCTGGTGAACAATGTCAGTGCGTTCAATGTGAGCTTCGGCCTCGCCAGTTCAGCCACGGATACGGCTGCCTCCACCTACAGCAGCAACCCATCCGATCCGGCACGAATCCGTAGTGTGCGACTCACGCTAACGCTGAGCGACCCGAACAACCGGGTACACGAACAAACCTTCAACGTGGTTGCCGCCTTGCGCAACCGGTTGCCATGAGGGGAGGGCCGATGAGTATTGCTCCCATGATCCCTCACGCCCAGCGCGGCATGGCGCTGTTGGTCAGCCTGGTGTTTCTCCTGGTGCTGACGTTGATCGGGCTTTCATCGATGCAGAGCGCCACGTTGCAGGAAAAAATGGCCAGCAGCGTGATCCTGCGCAACCAGTCATTCCAAGGCGCCGAAGCGGCATTGCGAGTCGGCGAAAGCGCGGTGCAACTGAACACCTATTCATTGCCGGTTTGCAGCGGTACCAGCCAATGTGCGCCGCCCACCGAGGCGTCGATCATTACCGCCGCCGGGTTCAACTCCACCTCGGGGGTGACCTGGATCGCCTCCGGCAGCGGCTTTTACGGGGTGCAGAACATCGGCACCACCCTGACGGCCGTGAACGTGCCAAGCAACACGTCGGCAACGCTGTACCGGGTGACCGCCGTGGGCATCGCGGGCAATTCGCGCAGTGTGGTGGAGAGTGTCTATGCGAAGTACTGAGGCCCGCACAGGCTGGCGCCATTGGATGTTGCAGTTGTTCTGCGGCGCGGCGTTGAGCCTTTATCTGACAGCGCCGACCTATGCCTTCACGCCCTCGGATTCGCCGTTGTTGAACGCCGCCGCCGTGGCCCCCAATGTAATGCTGTTACTCGACGACTCGAAGAGTATGAACAGCATTATCTGGGCGCCAGGCTTCGACCCGACGGTCCCACGCCCCCCGGTGACTATTTGCCTCTCCAATGGTTCGTGCAACAAAGGCCGTGAGCTTGGTACGGCCGATGGCAATATTCCCTTGTCGAGTTTGACTCATGGAACATGCTCGAAGGCCGGATGGTACGGTTTTTATAAAAGCGCCGGTCTGGATGCGCTTTGCCTGAAACTTCCCGATCCGGTAGGGAGCGAGGACACGCTTTATACGGCGAATTACCTGTCCTATCTGATAAGCCTGGCCAACAACTCCGAGCGGGATTTCACCGATGGTTCGATTCCCAATGATTACCGGATGAATGTGGCGCGCAACGTTTCCAAGGCGTTGGTGGCCAGCAACCGCTCGCTGCGCGTCGGTCTGTCGACGTTCAACCTGGCGGTCGGCAACCATAAGAATGACGGCGGTTATATCGTTCGTACGGTCAGTGATTTGTCGGCCGTCAGCGGCACCGTGACCTCGGCTCAGGCCGATGCCAACTACAACGCATTGATCGCTGGAATCGACGAACTGAGCGCGCAGGCGAATACGCCCCTGGCTGAAGCCTATTACGAGATCACCCGCTATTTCCGTGGCATGGCGCCATACAACAACTCGACGCCCACCACCTACACCAGTCCGATTCAGTATCGCTGCCAGAGAAATTACGGTGTGGTGATCACCGGTGGTTTGCCGACCTTCGACCACACCTTTCCGACCGACGATCCGCTGGGTGGCAGCGCGTTACCGAACTGGGACGGTATCAGCAGTAACGATGGTGCCAACCGCTTCGGCGACAATGAGGGCGATACCCTGTTCCTGGATGACATCGCCAAGTTCGCCTTCGACATCGACATGCGCTCCACGGGGACCGATGCCACGGGAAAAAGCTGGGATGCCCTGGATTTTCCCAAGCAGAACATGAATACCTATACCGTGGGTTTCACCGCGGCAAACCAGATGTTGTCGGACGCAGCGACCTATGGACAGGGAAGGTACTACCAAGCGACCGACGGCACGGGATTGAACAGCGCACTCTCTTCGGCTCTGAGCGACATCACCGCCAAGGCCGGTTCAGGTGGCAGCGGCGTTACCAGCGGCACGACCCTGACCAGCAACTCAACCTACTTCCAGACCACCTACGACCCCAAGGACTGGCGGGGCACCATCAAGTCCTTTGGCTTCACATCGGCGGGCGCGGTTAACACGGACGCGGTGCTATGGACGACCGATACCACGATTGTGCCCGATGCCACTGCGCCGACCTACCAGTCCTGGAATACCCTGACCAACGCCGCTGTCACTCTGGCCTACGGCAATTTTTCCCCGGCCCAGCAGACTTCCCTCAGCCAGAGCTTACCCATCGGCATCACCGGCAGCGATCTTGTAGAGTGGAGCAAGGGCACCCACAAAACCGGGTTGAAAGCGCGTAGCGTGTTGCTCGGCGATATCATCAATTCGCCCCTCGTGCTGGCCGCGCCCACGGACCAGACCGCGTCCGATCTGGTGGGCGACACCACCTACAGCAGCTACCTGGCCACCAAAGCCGCCAATATGAATGCCAGCCTGGTGGTGAACGCCAACGACGGCTTTGTAAATGTCATCAACTCGGCCAACGGTGTCAGGCGTTATGCCTACATGCCTTCCAGCGTGCTGCCATCATTGCGCTATATCGCTGATCCCACCTACATCAACGGTGTAAGCCACAAGTTTTTGGTCGACGGTCAGCTCGGTGTGTTCGATGCTCAACTCGATAACGCCTGGAAAACCCTGGCGATTGGCGGAACCGGGGCGGGCGGAAAAACGTTCTATGCGCTGCAACTGTTCGACGCCTCAGCCGGTAACGTGATCAGGGCGTTATGGGAAATCAGTGCGCCGGCCACGGCCAGTGCGGCGAACGTTTTCAATGATCTGGGTTATGCCTATGCGCGCCCGGAAGTGGCACGCTTGGCCGATGGTCGCTGGGCTGCGTTCATTTCCAACGGCTATGGCAGTCACTCTGGAGTGGCAGCGCTGTATGTGGTGGATATCCGCGATGGCTCGCTGATCAAGAAAATCGTGGTCGATAGCACGGAAACCACCAACGGCTTGTCGTCGGTGAAGCTCAGGGTCAACTCACAGAATGTAGTGCAGGCCGCCTATGGGGGGGACCTGAAAGGACGGTTGTGGAAGTTCGATTTGAGTGGCACCACCGCCGATACCTGGGGCGTAGCGTTTTCCGGCAAGCCGTTGTTCACCACCGCAGGCGGTGCAACCCAACCGATCACTGTGCAGCCGCTGCTCGCCGATCACGCATCGGGCGGTAAGCAAGTGTTGTTCGGTACCGGCAAATTAAATGAAGCCGCCGACAAGACCAACAAGGATCTCCAGGCGTTCTACGCAGTATGGGATGCAGAAGGAGGCGCGGGTCAAATCACGGTGTCCAGTTTGCAGGCGCAGGCAGTGACCGGCGTTTTTTCGGATAGCACCGGGCAATTCATCACCACCAGCCAGAACGAGGTGACTTACCCGGCAGAGAAAGGCTGGTACTTGCCGCTGATATACAACAACGCGCTGACGGGAGAGCGGGTGATCAATCAGGCCACTTTAGTCTCGGAGCGAATCGTTTTTACCACCGCCAGTATGGACACCACGGACCCCTGTGCCGGCTTCGGCAGCGGCAAACTGGTCGAACTCGATGCGTTCAGCGGTAAGATGCTCAATTACGCGGTGCTCGACACCAATGCCGACGGGGAGGTGGACAGCACTGACACGATTTCCAGCGGGGTGATCTTCACTGGCGGCATCCCGACTCTGAACGCGGTGGTCAACGATGCCTCCCGCAAGATTGTGAACGACTCCGGTGGCGGCATCAGCACACTGGTAGAAAAATCCGGTGGCGGCAGCGGCCGTCGCATCATGTGGCGACAAATACAGTAAGCGAGAGTTGAGGCATGCGCAGATCCAACCAAGGTTTTACCCTGATCGAAATCATGATAGTGATAGCGATCATCGGGATCGTCATCACCATTGGCTATCCAAGCCTCACCGAGTATGTAAAAAAGGGGCGCCGTACCGAAGTGGCTGGTCTGCTTTCCGAACAGGCACAGATCCTTGAGCGCTTCTATTCGAAGAATAATGTCTACACCAATGCCACCGGCCTGAGCGCCGGCAATGATTTCTATACCATCACTCCGACCCTGACCGATCAGACCTTTCTGCTGACGGCCACACGTAAGGCCGGTTCGAGCATGGCGAGCGACAAGTGCGGTGATTTCACTCTCACCAATACCGGCGTCAGAAACATGGTCAATGCGACGTCCGGCCTGACCACCAAGGATTGCTGGGGGCGCTGAGTTTCTTCTTTTCGGGCGCCCTTTGCGCCTTCTGTCTATTGAACGGTTGGATCAGAACATGAGCAGGCAACAGCAAGTGGTGATTGTCGGTGGCGGGGTGATTGGCCTGCTGACGGCGTTCAATCTCGCGTCCGAAGTGCAGAGCGTGGTGCTGCTGGACCGTTCGAATGTCGGTCAAGAGTCGTCCTGGGCCGGAGGCGGAATCGTTTCGCCCCTCTACCCATGGCGCTACAGCCCGGCGGTCACTGCGTTGGCTCATTGGTCCCAGGATTTTTATCCACAGCTGGCGGAACGCCTGTTCGCCGCCACGGGTGTCGATCCTGAAGTGCACACCACCGGGTTGTACTGGCTGGATCTGGATGACGAAGCCGAAGCGCTCGCCTGGGCCAAACGGGAAAACCGTCCGCTGAAGGCTGTGGATATCTCTGCGGCCCACGATGCGGTGCCGGTATTGGGCGCCGGTTTTTCGCGGGCGATCTACATGGCCGATGTGGCCAATGTGCGTAATCCACGGCTGGTGAAATCTCTCAAGGCAGCGTTGCTGGCGCTGCCGAACGTGACGATTCATGAGCAGTGCGAAGTCAGCGGGTTTATCCATGAAGGCGCTGCGGTGGTCGGGGTACAGACCTCGATGGGGGCCATTGCGGGTGATCAGGTGGTTTTGACGGCAGGGGCCTGGAGCGGTGACTTGCTGAAAAGCCTGGGCCTGGAGTTGCCGGTCGAACCGGTCAAAGGCCAGATGATTCTCTACAAGTGCGCGGCGGACTTCCTTCCAAGCATGGTCTTGGCCAAGGGGCGTTATGCCATTCCCCGGCGCGATGGACACATTCTGATCGGCAGTACGCTGGAGCATGAAGGCTTCGACAAGACGCCGACCGACACCGCGCTGGAAAGCCTGAAGGCCTCGGCGGTGGAGTTGATTCCGGCGCTCGCGGATGCCGAGGTGGTGGGGCATTGGGCCGGGTTGCGGCCAGGGTCGCCGGAGGGGATTCCCTATATTGGCCGGGTGCCGGGATTTGACGGGCTCTGGCTCAACTGCGGGCATTACCGCAATGGGTTGGTGCTGGCGCCTGCGTCGTGTCAGTTGTTTGCGGATGTGATGCTAGGGCGGGCGCCGATTATCGATCCTGCGCCGTATGCGCCGGCCGGACGTATCTGACAGAAGATCAAAAGATCGCAGCCTTCGGCAGCTCCTTGTACCGGTTCGATGTCCAGCCGCAATATTTGTGGTGAACGCGATCAATGGAGGAGCGATCTTTTAACGGTTCAATCCAGCCCCAATTTCTTCAGCCTGTAACGCATCGACCGAAACGACAGATTCAACCGCTGAGCCGCCGCCGTGCGGTTCCAGCGGGTTTCTTCCAGGGCCTGGAGGATGAGTTTGCGTTCGACGTTTTCCAGATAGGCTTCCAGGTTGTCGATCTGCGTCAGGTCCGGCACGTCGCTGTCCGAATTGCAGTTACCTTCCACCAATCGTAGGTCGCTGGCTTCGATTTGTTTGTTCTCGCACAAGGTGTGCGCCCGCTCAAGCATGTTCTCCAATTCCCGCACGTTTCCTGGAAAACGATAGCTTTTCAGTGCGTCGAGGGCTTGCGGATGGAGTTTTGCAGCGGGTTGGCCAGTGCCAGTCGCCAGTCGCTTGAGCATATTGTTGGCCAGAAGCTCAATGTCGTCGCGGCGTTCGCGCAAGGGCGGCACCCGCAGCTCGATCACGTTCAGACGGTAGTACAAGTCCTGGCGAAAGCGTTCGGCGGTGACTTCGGTATCGAGGTCTTTGTGGGTGGCGCAGAGGATACGCACATCGACCACGGTTTCCTGCTGCCCACCGATGCTGCGAACGGCTTTCTCCTGAATCGCCCGCAACAGCTTGACCTGCATCGCCAGCGGCAGGTCAGCCACTTCGTCGAGGAACAAAGTGCCGCCCTGGGCCGCCTGGAACAGCCCGGGTTTGTCTTCGATGGCGCCGCTGAAACTGCCTTTGCGATGGCCGAAAAATTCGCTTTCCATCAATTCCGACGGAATCGCCCCACAGTTCACCGGCACGAATGGTCGGGTGGCGCGTGGGCCTTGATCGTGGATCAGTCGAGCGACCAGCTCCTTGCCGCTGCCGGACTCGCCGCTGATGTACACCGGAGCCTGGCTGCGGGCCAGTTTGTCGATTTGCTTGCGCAGGCTGCGCATTGGCAGTGAGTCGCCCAGTAGACGACGGTCGATGGCACTGCTGGCGCCGCCTGGCGCAGGCAAACTCAGCGCGCAGGTGACCAGTTCGCGCAGGCGGGTGAGGTCGACCGGTTTGGTCAGAAAGTCGAAGGCGCCAGCCTTGAGGGCGTTGATTGCCGTCTCCAGGCTGCCGTAGGCGGTGATCATCGCCACTGGCACTTGCGCATAGCGCTGCTGGATGTGCTGCACCAGCGCCAGACCGGTGCCGTCGGGCAGGCGCATGTCGGTCAGGCACAGGTCGAACGTCTCCCGTGCCAGCAGTGCTTGCGCTTCTGCGAGGTTGCGGGCGCTGAAGGTGTCGAGTTTCATCCGTCCCAGGGTGATTTCCAGGAGTTCGCGGATATCCGGCTCATCATCGACGATCAGGATTTTTTGCCGTGGGCTCATGTTCAACTTTGTTTCCGTCCGTGAGCAAAGGTGATGCGAAAGCAGCCGCCGCCTTGGCGTGGTTTGAAGTCTAGGCGGGCCTGATTGCTTTCGCACAGCTCACGGGACAGATAAAGCCCCAGGCCAGTGCCCTGGCTGCTGGTGGTGAAGAACGGTTCGAACAAATGCGAGCGCTGGTCCGGTGCCACGCCGGGGCCATCATCCAGAACTTCAAGGGTCGGCAACTGGCTGTCCGAGTCAATGAACAACTCGAGCCAGGCCTGTGCCCGATCATGGTTCAGGGCGCTATGGCGCCAGGCGTTGCGCAGCAGATTGTCGAGAATCTGGGTCAGCTGATTCGGATCCATCAGGGTTTTGAAGTCTCCGGAACCGATGCGCAGGTGAATTTGATGACGTTCGGTCGCTCCTTCGCGGGTTTCAGCGACGAAATGCTCCAACCACGGCCGCAGATCCAGCCGTTGCGGCACGGTTTGCTGGCGACGGGACAGTTGCAGGACGTTTTCGATTACCCGATTCATTCGCTGAGAGTGG